>JAILEU010000168.1 GCA_024697785.1 Bacteroidaceae bacterium
CTTTTGCCCTTTCAGGGCGCGGAATGATGTGTGCCCGAATAAACCCAGGGCGTTGCCCTGGGCTGGTGGCTTTCTGCCCTTTCAGGGCGCTCATCGCAGTCTGGAACCGTTTTTTAACTTCCGAAACTTAAATAGTAAGTAAATTGTAAATAGTAAATCGTCAAACCGTAAATATCATCAATATGAACCGTCTTTCCCTCTTTTCTGCCTTTGTAGCAGCAAGCTTTTGTGCCAGCATGATGGCCCAGGTGAACAACCCCGTTGGCTTCGGCGAGGCCACGCTCTGGAACGACGGCTGGGAGTTCTCGGCCGACAGCATCGAGTGGCGTCCCGTGACGTTGCCCCACGACTGGAGCATCGAGGCTACGCCCTCCGACACCCTCGCCAGCTGCACGGGCTATCTGCCCGGCGGGGTGGGGTGGTACAGGAAGGCCTTCACGCTCCCCACGTCCGGCGAAGGCCATGCCCGTCACTACGTCTGCTTCGACGGCGTCTATAACCGCAGCACGGTCTGGCAGGGCAGCTGCGAGCTGGGCTACCGCCCGAACGGCTACATCTCGTTCGCGTACGAGCTCTCGGCCAGCGGTTCGCCCGACACCCTCGTGGTGCGCGTCGACCATAGCCGCCAGGCCGACTCACGCTGGTACACCGGCTCGGGCATCTGGCGCGACGTCTGGCTCATCGCCGCTCCTGAGGTACATCTTGCCCAATGGGGAACGACCTACCGCCTGCTGTCGATGACCGACAAGTGGGCCGTCGTCCATGTCAGCACCTCTGCCGAGGGCGCCTCCGCCGACGACAGCTATGTCGTCCGCTTCTCCTTCCTCGACGGCGAGCGCGTGGTAGCCAGCGCCGAGGCACCCCTCACGTCAGGCGTCGCGCAGACCCAGCTCCGCATCCCTAACCCCCGCCGTTGGGACGTCGTCTCTCCTTATTTATATACCTTCCGTGCTGAGCTCTTGCGGAATGGCGCGACTACCGATGCCGCCTCCTACCGCGCCGGTCTGCGCACCCTACGCTTCACGCCCGACGAAGGCTTCTTCCTCAACGAGCGTAACCTGAAGGTGAAGGGCGTGTGCGTCCACCACGACGCCGGCGTGCTGGGTGCCGCCGTTCCGCGCGACGTGTGGCGCCGCCGCCTGATGGTCCTCCGCGAGATGGGCGCCAACGCCATCCGTTGCAGCCACAACCCCCAGAACCCCGACCTCTACGACCTCTGCGACGAGCTCGGGCTGCTCGTCATGGACGAGGCGTCCGACGAATGGGAATACCCCAAGCGCAAGTGGCTGAAGGGCTGGAACAAGGGCGAACCCGGCTTCGAGGGCTCGTACGACTTCTTCGCCGAATGGATCGACCGCGACGTGGCCGACATGGTTCGGCGCGACCGCAACCACCCCTCCGTCTTCCTCTGGAGCATCGGCAACGAGGTCGATTACCCCAACGACCCCTACTCACACCCCGTCCTCGACGGCGATGGCAGCACCATCAGCCAGCCCATGTACGGCGGCTATAAGCCCGACGCCCCCCGTGCCGAGCGCATCGGCGAGATTGCCCAGCGCCTGGCCGGGGTCGTACGCACCATCGACTACACCCGTCCCGTCACGGGCGCCCTCGCCGGCGTGGTGATGAGCAACCAGACCGCCTACCCCGAGGCCGTCGATGTCGTCGGCTACAACTATACCGAGAACCGCTACCTCGCCGACCACGAGACCTATCCCCAGCGCATCATCTACGGTAGCGAGACCAGCGTCGGCTACGACCAATGGAAGGCCGTGCGCGACAACCGCCACATCTTCGGCCAGTTCGTCTGGACGGGCCTCGACTACCTGGGCGAGTCGGGCGCCTGGCCGTCGCGCGGGCTCAACACGGGCCTTGTTGATTTCGCGGGGTTCATGAAGCCGCGCGGCCGCTTCCGCCAGTCGCTCTGGGCCGACGAGCCGATGGTCTATGTCGGTACCTATCCCGAGCGCCAGCCCCGTCGTCGTGCGGGAGGCGAGGGTGATGCCGCTCCTGCTCCGGCCCGCCGTTCCATGCTCTCGACCGACGCCATGGACATGTGGAACTATCAGGACGGGCAGACCGTCCGCGTCGTCTGCTACACCAACACCCCCCAGGCCCGTCTGCTGCTCAGGCGTGCCGCCACGCCCGACTCCGTCGAGGTTGTGGGCGAGCTGCAGCCCTACGACCGCGAGACCGGCATCATCACCTGGGTCGTGCCCTACGCCGCGGGCGAGCTCATCGGCGAGGGCTGCGACGCCCAGGGCAACCCCGTGGCCCGCTACGCCATCCCCACGACGGGTGCCGCCGTACGCCTCCGCGCCACCCTGCTCAGCCAGACCCCCACGCTCGCCCAGGTGCTGGTCGAAGCCGTCGATTCAGCCGACCATCGTGCCCGCATGAGCATGGCCTCCGTCACCTGCGCCCTCGACGGCTCCGCCCGCCTGCTCGGCATGGAGAACGCCCTCAACTTCGACATGACAGCCCCCCAGTCGCCCGTCAAGATGCTCGGCCAAGGCCGTCTCGTGGCCTACATAGCCCTCGGCACCACGCCCGCAACGGATGCCACGCCCTCAACGGATGCCACGCCCTCAACGGATGCCAAGTCCGATGGCCCCGCTCCCGTCACGGTTACCTTCACGGCCGAGGGCATGGAACCAGCCCAGCTGACCCTGCGAGAATAAATGCCATGATTATCCGCAAACACCCCTAACGCCCCGAAGGGGCAACAGAACGCTGCCCAGGCTGGCGCCCTGGGGATATCCGAGGGACCTATCATTTGCACGCCCCGAAGGGGCAGAAGAACGTAGCTCAGGCTGGCGCCCTGGGATTATCCGGGCACCCACATCCCACGCCCTGAAAGGGCAAAAGCATTCAAAATTAATTCTTTTGCCCCTTCAGGGCGATGGTTACTTTGGGCGTTTAGTACCCGGGGCGATGCCCTGGGCTGGGTTCTTTCGCCCTTTCAGGGCGCTCAACGATGTCTGGGTTCGTTTTTTTCTTCCGAAACTTGAAAAAACAACTCCGTTGAACAACTGGCCAACTATCCAATAAGCTTAATCTCTGCATCGACGAGGACGTTGCGAGGGACTACGTCCCAAACCTCGTATTGGCTGTTCCTGAACCGCCCGTTCCCGGCTGTCTTCTCAAAGCCAAGAGCAACCATATAGGTGTCTATCATAATTTGAGTGGCAGGATGGGCGTTGGCAATTCTAGGTTGAACAATAACCGGCTGGATGGTGCGCCCGTCGAACCCAGCAAAGCCATAGAAAGAATAAGCCGTATCAGGGAAAAGAATGTTGTGCATCAATACCTTGCGCAACAAGCCCACAATGTTGCCACTATTAAGCAGATTGTTGACCTTGTAGATGACTGTCTCGCCAATAAAGGTGTCATTTTCGTTGCCGCTGGGGCCTGGCACGCCAAGGCTGAAGACATCCGTCATGGGCATCCAATAGCCTTCGGCTTTAGCCATCTTCTCGGCTAAGCGTTGTTCTGTTTCGAAGCGGCCTCCATCTGGATGGCTTTCTCCAGATTTCGCTTCATGTACTGTGCAAAGTCGCTCGAGCTCATCGGCGATTGCTGCGATTCGGCTATTTTCCGCATCTTGCGCTCCGTCGCTTCTTTGTGAAACTGGTTTAGAAACGTCATGATTCATTCTTCTTTGCGTTACTTTGGTGCAAAAGTAAGCATAAGTTTCAAATTATCCAACGGACAACTGTAAAAAAATATATTTAAGTTTCGGGAGTTTTCAATTGTACCAGAGAGGAACGCCCCGAAGGGGCGAAAAAACGTAGCCCAGGCTGGCGCCCTGAGGATAACCCGGGGACCTGTCATTTGTACGCCCCGAAGGGGCAGAATAACGTAGCCCAGGCTGGCGCCCTGGGGATATCCCGGGGGACCTATCATTTGCACGCCCCGAAGGGGCAGAAGAACGTAGCCCAGGCTGGCGCCCTGGGATTATCCGGGCACCCACATCCCACGCCCTGAAAGGGCAAAAGCATTCAAAATTAATTCTTTTGCCCCTTCAGGGCGATGGTTACTTTGGGCGTTTGTACCCAGGGCGTTGCCCTGGGCTGGGTTCTGTTGCCCCTTCGGGGCGAAAAATACCTTGGGCGTTTGTACCCAGGCTGGCGCCCTTGGGATATCCGAGGCACATTTCATTTGTTTTTGCTATTTCCTTGCAGAGATATACTCCTCGATTCTTGAAATAAGCTGGCGTGCCGGTTCTAAGTATGGCTGCAGTTTCTCTTCGTCAGTTTCAAAGAAACAGTTATAATCGGCATTATCACGCATTATAACTAAATCGGAGAACAAAGCCCCATCTTCCTTCGAGAAGATTCCGCTCTTTACGTAATGTTCTCCAAACAAAGCCATTACGCCCCGATGGCTTTTCACATTGTAGCCATCGCTTATCAGCAAAGCCGACATGGCATGAAACAAGGCGTAATAGAGCCGGTTCGCAGCCGACTCCCATTTTTTACCCTGTACACAATACTCCATATCGGAGAATGTATTCTGGGCTTTCTCTAATTCAAGATTGACGATTATTTCCCGTTCGTTTTCAGTTAGGCCCATAGATGATTATCTTATCTTCTTCTACATTATAGTAAAACATGGCGTGAGGGCCGTTGAGCCATTCATCCTTGGTGTAAGCATGTGGACGGATATCCTCACCAATGTCCCAACCCATTTCAACAAACGGATAGGAGTATTTATCGAAGTCTTCGTGCGTCAGATAGGGCTTGTCAAGCAAAAGGAGCAGATCCCAGTCAGAATCCTCGTGGTAGTCGCCACGGGCACGCGAGCCGTAGAGGTAGAGCGAACTGCCCTCAGGCAATACGCGGGCAGCCACCTGCCGGATGCTGTCTATAACCTTCGTTCCTTCCATTTAACTGCTTCAGACAAACTTCGCCGCAAAAATAACGTATAATACGATGAAAAGCAAGAAATAGGATGACTTTTTTTGTTCTCGCGGTTTCTTTTGTCTGCGAAGATGCAAAAATAATATTATTTAAGTTTCGGGAGTTTTCAATTGTACCAGAGAGGAACGCCCCGAAGGGGCAACAGAACGCAGCCCAGGCTGGCGCCCTGAGGATATCCCGGGGACCTATCATTTGCACGCCCCGAAGGGGCAGAATAACGTAGCCCAGGCTGGCGCCCTGGGATTATCCAAACGCCCAACATCCCACGCCCCGAAGGGGCAGAAGAACCCAGCCCAGGGCAACGCCCTGGGATTATCCGGGCGCCCAACATCCCACGCCCTGAAAGGGCAAAAGCATTCATAATTAATTCTTTTGCCCTTTCAGGGCGATGGTTACTCTGGCCGTTTAGTACCCAGGGCGTTGCCCTGGTCTGGGTTCTGTTGCCCCTTCGGGGCGAAAAATACCTTGGGCATTTAGTACCCAGGCTGGCGCCCTGGGGATATCCCGGGGGACCTATCATTTGCACGCCCCGAAGGGGCAGAAGAACGTAGCCCAGGCTGGCGCCCTGCGGGTATCCCGGGGACCTATCATTTGCACGCCCCGAAAGGGCAAAAGCATTCAAAATTAATTCTTTTGCCCCTTCAGGGCGCGGAATGATGTGCACCTGGATATACCCAGGGCGTTGCCCTGGGCTGGGTGCTTTTGGCCTTTCAGGCCGTTAGGGGATTTTTTGCGGATAATCATTCTTTATTATATATCCGCCCCTGCAGGGACGCCTTACATAAGCAATTCGTACAATTCGTGTCATTCGTAGTTAAAAATAATAATACGCATTCAGTACATAATCCGCCACAATCCGCCCCTGCAGGGATGCCCTACGAAAGCAATTCGTACAATTCGTGTCATTCGTAGTTAAAAAAAGTCGTTTTTCTTTGGCTGTTCAGCGGCTCTTCACTATCTTTGCCGACAGAAAACCATTTTGAAACAACACGCAGATGAAACGTTATCTTCTTGGCTATGACATCGGCAGCTCGTCCGTGAAAGCGAGCCTGGTGAACGCCCAGTCTGGCGAACGCGTCGCCAGTGCTTTCTACCCCAAATCCGAAGCCCCCATCAAGGCCGTTCGTCCGGGATGGGCCGAGCAGAACCCCTCAGACTGGTGGAGCTACCTGAAGGCGGCTACCGCCGAAGTGCTGGCAGAGAGCGGTGCCGCAGGCAGCGACATCGCCGCCATCGGCATCTCTTATCAGATGCACGGACTGGTGTGTGTGGACAAGGCGGGCGACGTGCTACGCCCCGCCATCATCTGGTGCGACTCGCGTGCCGTGCCTTACGGGCAGAAGGCCTTCGAGACGCTGGGCGAGGAGCTGTGCCTCAGCCATCTGCTGAACAGCCCGGGCAACTTCACCGCTGCCAAACTCGCGTGGGTGAAGGAGAACGAGCCCGACGTCTTTGCCCGCATCGACAAGGTGATGCTGCCGGGCGACTACATCGCCCTGCGGCTGACGGGCGACTGTTGCACCACCGTCAGCGGCCTCTCAGAAGGGATGTTCTGGGACTTCCGCGAGAACAGCGTGGCAGGCTTCCTGATGGACTATTTCGGGTTCAGCAAGGAGCTGCTGCCCCCCGTCCTCCCCACGTTTGCCGAGCAGGGACGCGTCACCGCCTCCGCTGCCGCCGAATTAGGTCTGGCTGCGGGCATCCCCGTGACCTATCGCGGAGGCGACCAGCCGAACAATGCTCTCTCGCTGGGCGTGCTTGAGCCGGGCGAAATCGCCGCCACAGCAGGCACGTCGGGCGTGGTGTATGGCGTGCTGGGCGAGGTGGGCTACGACCCGCAGAGCCGCGTGAACACGTTTGCCCACGTCAACCACAGCGCCGCTGCCCCCCGGCTGGGTGTCCTGCTCTGCATCAACGGCACGGGCATCCTCAACAGCTGGATGCGGCGTAACGTCGCACCGGAAGGGGCCTCCTACTCCGACATGAACACGCTGGCCGACAGCGTGCCCATCGGCAGCGACGGACTGAGCATCCTGCCCTTCGGCAACGGCGCCGAGCGCGTGCTAAAGAACCGCGAAGTGGGGTGCAGCCTGCACGGCCTGAACTTCAACATCCACAGCCGCAGCCACCTGCTGCGCGCGGCGCAGGAAGGCATCGTCTTCTCGTTCAAGTATGGTATGGAGATCATGGAGGCAATGGGCATGACCATCAGCACCATCCACGCCGGCCACGCCAACATGTTCCTCAACCCCATGTTCCGCGACACGCTGGCAGGCATCACGGGTGCGACCATCGAGCTCTACGACACCGACGGCTCGGTAGGCGCCGCAGCCGGAGCGGGCATCGGCGCCGGCATCTACGCCACCCCACGGGAGGCCTTCGCCACGCTGAAGCGCATCGCCGTCATCGACCCCGTCGCCGGAGACGCCCCCGCATACGCCGAGGCCTACGACAGATGGAAAGCATGCCTCGCAAAAGAAGTGAAATAAACATCAATAATCGTCTAATTATAAACCAAATTGCCCTATGTCAAAACAGTACTTCCCCGAAGTGGGAAAAATCAAGTTTGAAGGAAAAGAGAGTAAGAACCCCCTGGCCTATCACTACTACGATGCCGACCGCGTCGTGATGGGCAAGAAGATGAGCGAATGGCTCAAGTTCGCCATGTGCTGGTGGCACACCCTCTGCGCCGAGGGTGCCGACCAGTTCGGCCCCGGCACCAAGACGTTCCCCTGGAACGCAGCCAACGACCCCGTCCAGGCAGCGAAGGACAAGGCCGACGCCGGTTTCGAAATCATGCAGAAGCTCGGCATCGAGTACTACTGCTTCCACGACGTGGACCTCGTGCAGGAAGCTGCCACCGTCGAGGAATATGAGAAGAACCTCAAGGAGGTCGTGGCCTACCTGAAGCAGAAGCAGGCCGAGACAGGCATCAAGCTGCTGTGGGGCACAGCCAACGTATTCGGCAACAAGCGCTACATGAACGGCGCCTCGACCAATCCCGACTTCGACGTCGTGGCCCGCGCCATCGTGCAGATCAAGAACGCCATCGACGCCACCATCGAGCTCGGCGGCACCAACTACGTCTTCTGGGGCGGACGCGAAGGCTACATGAGCCTCCTCAACACCGACCAGAAGCGCGAGAAAGAGCACATGGCCACCATGCTGCGCATGGCCCGCGACTACGCCCGCGCCAAGGGATTCACGGGCACCTTCCTCATCGAGCCCAAGCCCTGCGAGCCCAGCAAGCACCAGTATGACGTCGACACGGAGACCGTCATCGGCTTCCTCCGCGCCCACGGACTCGACAAGGACTTCAAGGTGAACATCGAGGTCAACCACGCCACCCTTGCCGGCCACACCTTCGAGCACGAGCTCGCCTGCGCCGTCGATGCCGGCATGCTCGGCTCCATCGACGCCAACCGCGGCGACTACCAGAACGGCTGGGACACCGACCAGTTCCCCATCGACAACTACGAGCTCACCCAGGCCATGATGCAGATCATCCGCAACGGAGGCTTCGGCAACGGCGGCACCAACTTCGATGCCAAGACACGCCGCAACAGCACCGACCTGGAGGACATCTTCATCGCCCACATCGCCGGCATGGACGTCATGGCCCGCGCCCTGCTCTCCGCTGCCGCCATCCTCGAAGAGAGCCCCCTGCCCAAGATGCTGAAGGAGCGCTATGCCAGCTTCGACAGCGGCGCAGGAAAGCTCTTCGAAGAGGGCAAGATGACGCTCGAAGAGGCCTACGCCTACGGCAAGAAGGTCGGCGAGCCGCGTCAGACCTCCGGCAAGCAGGAGCTCTACGAAGCCATCGTCGCCATGTACTGCTGACCCCCCGTCGCGGCGTCCATCTCCCCGCCTGCCCCATGCCATACCGGCCGGCAAGCGCATGTGACCGCCTGACCAGAAGAGGAAGCCCATCAGAGATAGGCTTCCTCTTCATTTTCTTATAAGGGTGTGCCAAGATAGGCACACCCTCTACCTTTTCCTCGTTGCGAGGCTCCACCCGCATGTCGGAAGGTGCTTAATGTCACAATGTCACAAAGTCACAATGTCACATTTCGGCGGCCTGTACTACCCTGAAAAAAGTTGAATGTTTTTTACCTTAACCCTGCCATAGGTTGAATGCTTGTTGCGTACCTTACTCCTTATCCCTGGCAGAAGTTGAATGATTCTCTCTAAACCCTTGTTTTTGTTGAATAGGCTCCGCGGAAAGCCGTTCAATCATATTCAGGGTTTGCGGTGCAAAGGTACATGCTCCTTCTTGGATTTCCAAGTATTCGAGGTACTTTTCTCTGTAGCTGATCCACTTTCTCTGTATTTTACCTGTACATGATGCTGCCTGACGAGGTGTCATGTTGTTCAGCGACATGTGCGGACGTTCGTTGTTATAGAAGGCCACAGCCTTTTCCATAGCCCTTCTTACTTCGCCTATAGAGTGGAATCTGATGTCCTTGAGCAGTTCGTTTTTGACGGTGTTGTTCTGGCGCTCCGCTACTGCATTGTCTTTAGGGTCTCCGCTCTCCGTCATGCTGATTTTGATGCCTGCTTCTATGAGCAGCGATGTATATGCAGCACTGACATACTGGATGCCTCTGTCTGAATGGTGGATGAGATTGATGACCTCATTTGGATCAAGCGTATCAAGTGCCTTCATGAGACACTCCACGCTGCACCAGGCTTCCATCGTCTCGCCCACATACCAGCTGATTATCTCCTTGGTATAGCAGTCTGTTATCATCGAGAGGTAGCAGAAGATGTAGCTGCCGTCTGGTAGCCAGATAGGGATATAGGTGATATCCGTCACCCAGACCTGGTTCTTGCGTATCGGTATGAGATCCTTTACCAGATTCGGATACGTAGGGAGTCCGTGGGTGGAGTCCGTTGTACGAGGACGTCGCCTGGGAATCCTTACGTTCAGGCCGTTACGGGCTATTATCGCCTCCATCTTATCACGCCCCACCATATATTCGTAGTCGGCTCCAAAACGCTCGCGATACATGTAGTGAAGCTTCTCTCCGCCAATACCGGGATCCAGCTGGCGTATATCCTTAACGAACTGGACAACCATCTCTTCCCTCAGCCGTTGCTTGCCTAACGTGTCCCTGTACTGATAATATGCCTGCCAGCTCTTGCCAAACAGCCGGCAGAGAAGGCCCATGGTCTGGCCCTTGACCTTCTCTGCGGCAAGCTTTGTTACTGTTTGGCGCCAGCTTTTTTTCTGATTGGAATGTTGAACATTTTTTCGGCTTCGTCTATCATCACATCCTTGGCGTGATTCATCCACTCGGCCATCTTTAACGCTTCCGCCAAACGCTTGTTCTCTTCCCTGAGACGGGCCAGTTCTTCGGCCTCACTCTCCACTGGTTTCTGACTCTTCTTAGACATATTAGACGGATTTGGTTTGACATCGGAAGTGCCTTGATTCCTATTCTCAGGCACCTTCCCGTCTGCAAAGGTACTAATCCACCTGTAAATTGTACGTCTGCTTACGTCAAAATCTGCGCATAATTGCTCAATTGGGACGTGATTTAACAAATGAGCCTTAACAATCATGCGAGTTTCCTCTAAAGACTTGTGTCTCTTGAAACTTTTGTGTTTAAGTGCAAGTTCTTGCAACTCCAACAAATCTGAATCTTCGTTTTTCTCCATTTTAAAACGTTGGTTTTGATTCAACGTTTTTCAGGGCAAGACAAACTTCATTTTCTGGCTTTTCCGTGCGGTTTGCACGATCAGGGCGGAGATGATGTGTGCCTGAATATGCCCAGGGCGTTAATGGGTTTTTTGCGGATAATCATGCTTTTATCCAACTTTTTTGCGGATAATCATGAAAAAAAGAAAGAAAAAATGGGCTGTATGTTGGATTTTTATACTACTTTTGCCCCAGATTTTTCAAATTAATAAAAAAGGTATTAGGTTTTATGATCGTAAAGATTGTTCTACTGTTGGTGTTCTTCGCCGTGATGATCGGCGTGGGATGGTATTGTCGCAAGAGTGCGGCGGGTGTGCAGGGCTTTGTGCTGGGCGGCCGGAACGTGGGCTCGTGGCTCACGGCGTTTGCGTTTGGCACGTCGTATTTCTCGGCTGTCATCTTCGTGGGCTATGCCGGTCAGTTCGGCTGGAAGTACGGTATGTCCGCCACGTGGATCGGACTGGGTAATGCGCTGATCGGGTCGCTGCTGGCGTGGCGCATCCTGGGCCGGCGGACGAGGCTGATGACGCAGTATCTGCAGAGTGCCACCATGCCCGACTTCTTCGGGCAGCGCTTCGGCTCGACGGCGCTGAAGGTGGCGGCCTCGGTCATCGTCTTCATCTTCCTCGTTCCTTACACGGCATCGCTTTACAACGGCCTCTCGCGCCTCTTCGGCATGGCCTTCGGCATCGACTACACGTGGTGTGTCGTCGGTATGGCTGTGCTGACGGGTGCCTACGTGTGGCTGGGCGGCTACATGGCTACGGCGGTCAACGACTTCATCCAGGGCCTCATCATGCTGGTGGGCATTGTGGCTGTGGTGGCTGCTGTGCTGAACGGCAACGGCGGGTTCACGGAGGCCATCAACCGCCTCTCGCAAATCCCCTCCGAGGCTGCCCCGACATTGAACGGCGCGTTCACCTCGTTCCTCGGCCCTCAGCCCCTGTGGCTGCTGGGCGTGGTGCTGTTGACGTCACTGGGCACGTGGGGCCTGCCCCAGATGGTGGGCAAGTTCTACGCCATCCGCGACGAGGCTGCCATCCGCAAGGGCACGTTCATCTCGACGTTCTTCGCCATCATCGTGGCTGGAGGGTGCTACTTCCTGGGTGGTTTCGGCCGGCTGTATGCGCCTGTCATTGAATATACTGCTTCGGGTACGCCCATCTACGACAGCATCATTCCCTCCATGCTGGCCTCGCTGCCCGACGTGATGATCGGCGTGGTCATCATCCTGGTGCTCTCGGCTTCTATGTCCACGCTCTCGTCGCTGGTGCTGACGTCGGGTTCCACGCTGACGCTCGACATCATCAAACCCGCCGTATCGCGCGGGGGAAAGACGATGAAGGAACATTCGCAGCTGCTCTGCATCCGTCTGCTGGTGCTGTTCTTTATCGTCGTTTCCAGCGTGCTGGCTATCGTTCAGGCGAAGAGTTCCGTCACCTTCATTGCCCAGCTGATGGGTATATCGTGGGGAGCCTTGGCTGGCGCCTTCCTTGCCCCGTTCCTCTACGGGCTCTATTGGAAGCGCACCACTCCCGCTGCCGTCTGGGCAAGCTTTATTGTGGGCGTGGGCGTCATGTGCGGCTGTATGTACGGCACCTTCACGCACCATACGTTCATCAGCCCCTTCCTGTCGTCGCCCATCAACGCCGGTGTGCTGGCCATGCTGCTCGGATTGGTCGTCGTTCCCCTTGTGAGCGCCTTCACACGCGTCAGGAATAAGGAAGCCGTCCGTGGCATGTTCCAATGCTACGAGCGTACCGTCACCGTCCGCGCCTCCACATCGCTGAAGGAAGAAGAGGAATAATATTATAATGAAGAATGAAAAATGAAGAATGAAGAATAAATAGCCCTATTGAATGAAGAATGAAAAATGAAGAATGAAGAATAAATAGCTTTGACAGCGGAAACGCCGTCAGAGGAAAGGGAACTTTGTATACAGGACATTTTATTTTTCATTTTTCATTTTTCATTTTTCATTAAAAAAAGTTCTTCATTTTTCATTCTTCATTAAAAAAGTCCATTTCGTTAAATAAACGTAAGAAATAATTGGGCAGAACGCTGTAAATCAGCATTGCTTTCTACGGGAAAGTAACTAACGTTCCCGTCAGTTCATTGTCAGCCGGAAAAAAAACCGTAGCTTTGCGGCGGTTACCATATAAGGGTAATCATCACGTATAATCTTCAAAAACTTAATCAGTATGAAAAGAATGGATTTCGGTTTTGCGCACAGCGCACAGGGAATGTTGAAACAGAGTGAAAAACCTGCCGCTTGCGGTGCTGCTTGTGGTGCGGGCGACAAACCCGCCGAGGAGAAACCCGCTGCTTGTGGTTCAGCTTGTGGCGCGGGCGACAAACCCGCCGAGGAGAAGCCAGCCGCCTGCGGCTCGGCCTGTGGTGCCGGCGAGAAATAAGCCAGATGGGCTATTTCGCCTTTCAATGGCATATCACAGACGAGTGCGACCAGCGTTGCAAGCATTGCTACATCTTTGCTGAGGGGCATCCACAATTGGTGGAAATGCCGTGGGAGAGGTTAGTGGCTGTGCTTGCAAACGTGGAGCGGATGGCCGATAAGATGGGGTGCCAGCCCTATTTGTACATAACAGGCGGTGACCCTATCTTACATTCGCGTTTCTGGGACTTTCTGGAGCTGGTGAACTCGAGGAACATCGCGTTTACCATCATGGGCAACCCCTTCCATCTGTCAGACGAGGTGTGCCTGCGGATGAAGCAGTTGGGATGCCGTAAATACCAGCTCTCGCTCGACGGTCTGCGTGAGACGCACGACCGTTTCCGTAAGCCCGGCTCATACGACCGCACATTGGAGGCCATTGCCACCATTCGGAAAAGTGGCATGCATTGTGCCATCATGTCAACCATATCAGCAGCCAACATCGATGAGATACCCCAGCTGATAGACGTGGTGGTGGAGCACAAGGCCGACATCTTTGCCTTCGGACGCTATTGCCCTACATCTGAAGACAGGGCACACATGGAGGCTTGGCACGTTGAGCCAGAGCAGTACCGGCTGTTTCTGGAGAAATGCTGGGCGAAATATGAGCAGTACAGGGACTCTGGAACCACGTTCAACCTGAAGGACCACCTCTGGACTCTTTTTCTTTATGAGAAAGGATTGTTCAAGATTCCTGAAGGTCTTGATGATGACACCATCTATGATGGCTGCAACTGTGCGGGCTGCCACTTCACCATTTCTGCTGAAGGACGGCTGATGGCCTGCCGGCGGTTTGACAGCTATGTGGGTACAACGGACGAGGAGCTCTACGATGTCTGGTGTGGTCAGAAGATGGAGCTGTATCGCGGGCATGAAAAGTTCGAGAAATGTCGGGGGTGCGAGCTGTTGCGCTTCTGCCGCGGCTGTCCTGCCGTGGCTTTCGGATATGCCAAAGACTTTTATGCGCCTGACCCCCAGTGCTGGAAAGAAATATAATAATAGTTAACCATAAATGAATACCCCTATGATTCGATTGAATGCATTTTTCACCCTTAAAGAAGGCGTCAGCACCGATGATGTGCTGGCCATCACTAACGAACTCATCGCCAAGTCCCGTCAGGACGAGGGCAACAAAGGCTATGACTTGTTCCAAAGCACAACAGATCCTCGCGTCTTCATGTTCTGTGAGAGCTGGGAGAACGCCGAAGCTCTCGACAAACATTCGAAAGCACCTCACTTTACCAGTGCCGTCCCTGCTCTTGGAGCCTTGACTGCTGACGGACTGAAAATTGAGCGTTTTGAGAAATAATCTTCGGGTGTGAGGGCTGTCGTCTTAAACGGCTGCTGCAAAGCCGAAGATTTGCAGGTGACGCGTATCCCCGTTCCAGAAGTACGTAAAGGCTGGGTTTTGGTGAAGATACATGCCGCAGGATTGAACCACTCTGAGGCTATCCTGCGTATGTATGAGGCTGACAACGACTATATCAACACCCCTGTTGTTCCAGGCATAGAATGTGTGGGCGAGATAGCCGATGCATCCGACTCTGGCTTTAAGAACGGAGACAGGGTGATGGCATTGATGGGCGGCATGGGTCGCTCATTCAATGGCAGTTATGCCGAGTATGCCCTGCTGCCGTCGAAGAATGTCTTTCGTGTTGACAGTACACTTGACTGGCTGTCGCTGGCTGCCATACCTGAAACGTACTACACCGCTTACGGCTCATTAACAGAATGTCTATTGCTTACTGCCGGTGACACGCTTCTGGTACGCGGAGCCACCAGCACCGTGGGGCAGGCAGCCATACAACTTGCAAAGGCTCTTGGAGCAACGGTCATCGGCGCCTGCCGCCACGATTCGTCATTTGACAGGTTGAAGGAAATAGGAGCCGACTATTGCGTCATCGATGACGGACATATCAGTGAGCAGCCTTTGCCAATCCGTCCCAACAAATTGCTTGAACTCGTTGGTCCAAAGACGCTGCGTGATTCTCTGCAAACGGCCTCGAAGCCAGGCTATGTCTGCAATACCGGTATTCTCGGTAACCAGTTTACGGTAGAACACTTTGACCCCATCAAATATATTCCCAATGGCGTTTTCCTGACTGGATTCTTCTCCAACTATCCCACACAAACAGCCGTCAGCAGCATGATGGAACTAATCATAAAAGGTGGTATCCGCCCGTTATACAACAGCGTATTTACCTTGGATGAGATAGCCGAAGCCCACAAGTTATTAGAATTTGGAGGTGCCGGTGGAAAAATCATCCTGAAAATGAACTGAAGCTTATGGAGATACCAGACAAGGTACTCGATGTACACTTTCCTGAATGTCCCATCCGCAATGTGATTGCACGCATAGGCGACCGTTGGAGCATTCTCATTCTTTTGACGTTGGACTCTGCCACACAGCCGATGCGCTTCAAGGAGATTCAGGCTGCCATTCCCGACATCTCTCAGAAGATGCTCACCCGTACCTTGCGTGACCTTGAAGCAGACGGTTATGTCACCCGTCATGCCTATGCCGAAGTGCCGCCACGTGTAGAGTATGAACTGACGGAACGGGCAAGAACTCTTACGCCATTGCTGAACAATCTGGTGGCTTGGGCAGCAGCGAATCTGTCGGGTATCGTGAAAGACCGAGAACGATACTTAGGGGTTAAGAGTTAAGAGTTGTTTAATGAAGAATGAAAAATGAAGAATGAAGAATAAATAGCTTTGACAGCGGAAACGCCGTCAGAGGAAAGGGAACTTTGTATACAGGACATTTTATTTTTCATTTTTCATTCTTCATTTTTCATTAAAAAAAGTTCTTCATTCTTCATTTTTCATTGTAAGAGCCCTGCTGCCATTTCGGCGCAGCGTTCGCCGTCGATGGCTGCTGAGACGATGCCTCCTGCATAACCGGCTCCCTCGCCACAGGGGAATAGTCCCTGGATGCGAATGTGCTGTAACGTATCCTTGTCGCGCAGGATTCGAACGGGAGCCGAGGTGCGGGTCTCCACTCCGATGACGCAGGCGTCGTTCGTGAGGAAGCCGCGGCTCTGCCGTCCGAATTGCTCGAAACCCTTTCTGAGCCGCTGACCGATAAATTCTGGCAGCCAGAAGTGCAGGGGCGATGAAATCAGCCCCGGGCTATAGCTTGACGAGGGGAGGTCGTAGGACAGTCTGCCCCCCACAAAGTCCGCCATCCGCTGAGCAGGAGCCGTCTGCCGCATCCCTCCCTGCAGCCACGCCAGCCGCTCAAGCTGTTCCTGAAACTCCATCATGAGGAGAGGGGAGGAGGGAGAGGTTGGGTTAGAGGTTAGGGGTGAGGGGTTAGAGTTCTTGGAGTTCAGTAGTTCAGTAGTTGCAAGGAGTTCAGACAATACCTCTGCCTGCAGGCTTTCGTTAGCAGCACTATTGTCTGAACTCCTCAACTCCTGAACTCCTGAACTCCTAATTCCTAATTCCTCATTCCTAATTTTCTGCAAGTCTTCCGGATGCAGTTCGACCACCATGCCGGCGTTGCTCCAGCGGCCATTACGCCCTGAGGGCGACATGCCGTTGACGACCACCTGTTCAGGACCCGATGCCGCGGGCACCACAAAGCCCCCAGGGCACATGCAGAACGAATAGACGCCGCGCCCGTCCACCTGGGTGACGAAGCTGTATTCCGCCGCAGGCAGCCAACGCCCACGACCATTCTTGTTGTGGTATTGGATTTGGTCGATGAGCTCTGCGGGGTGTTCCAGACGAACGCCTACGGCGATGCCTTTTGCCTCAATTTCAATCTGATTATTGTAGAGCCAGCGATAGACGTCGCGTGCCGAATGGCCTGTGGCAAGAATGACAGCCGAGGCGCGGAAGGCGGTTCCTCCCTCACATTCAATCCCCGCGACGCGGTTTTTCTCGATGAGGATACCCGTCATCTTCGTCTCGAAATGCACCTCGCCCCCCGAACGTAGGATGGTGTTGCGCATGTTCTCGATGACGCGCGGCAGTCGGTCGGTACCGATGTGGGGGTGGGCATCGGAGAGGATGGCTGTGGAAGCGCCATGCTGGCAGAAGACACTCAGGATCTTATCGACGTTGCCGCGCTTTTTGCTGCGGGTGTAGAGCTTGCCGTCGCTGTAAGCCCCCGCACCTCCTTCGCCGAAGCTGTAGTTCGATTCGGGGTCCACCACGTGCTCGCGACTGATGCGAGCGATGTCCTTCTTGCGGCTGTGGACATCCTTGCCCCGCTCAACGACGATGGGGCGTAGGCCCAGTTCGATAAGCCGTAGCGCAGCAAACAATCCGCCCGGGCCTGCTCCCACGACAACGACTGGCGGACGGCCCTCGACGATGGGATAGTCGGTGTGGACGTATTCGTCGTCCGCAGGCAGTTCGTTGATGTACGCCCTGACGCTGAGGTTAACGAATATCTGTCGTTGGCGGGCATCGATGCTCCGTTTCAGCACGCGCACGGCATGGATGGTACGGATGTCAAGCCCATAGGTGTGGGCGATGTAGTCCTTGACGGTTTGTTCATTATATGCCTGCTGCGGCAGGATGCGGAGCTGGTATTCTGAAATCATTAGGTTTTTAGCGATTTGACAATTAGCTACTTACAATAGTAAATCACGCTTACCATTCGGGTGGTTTACGGCCGCAGATGGCGCAGAAGTCGCAGTACTTGCAATTTTCCTCCTTCTCGGCTTGGGTGTAGGGGATGTCGGAGTTGAAGATCTCGTCCAGCAACGCCTTCATCTTCTCATCGAAAAGGACGAAGACTTCGTCGCGGAAGTTCACGACAGGCTGTTTGTTTATAAGGATGGCAGGGTCATAATCCGTCTTGGAGGAGGAACGGACGAAGAAGAGACCAGGACTGATGGCCCTCCTGTCCGTCTGACACATCAGCCAGGCATAGTAGAACGCCTGGAAGACCTTCTCTTTCCTTTTTATATTACGGTCGAACAGCTCATCGACATTCTTGATGGTCTTATCGTCATCCTTGCCTCCCGTCTTATAGTCGATGATGCGTACCGTTTCGCCTGTCTGGTCCATCCGGTCAATGGTTCCTCCCAGCTTGACTGTCACGGGACCGCCGTCCGTGTCCACCGTCAGCTCTCCATTTATCGGATGTTCACTTCCGAGATAGGTGAAGGGCGCATGCTGGGCATCGATGGCGAGCAGCCGCTTCAGGTAAATGCAGATAGCCTTGAAGTTGATGTTGTGAATGCCCGTGTAGTGGATGTCGTCATCAACCTCAGTCTTCCAATATTCGTCCTTAAACGACTGGCTGACTATCTTCTGGATGGTGACGTCGTCACCCGCCAAGTCCTCGAGGTCGCTTTTCCGGATGGACGGTCCGGCTTCGGTGAGCCTCTGGTAAGCCAGCTCGGCGCTATGGTGGAACAACGTGCCGAACTGTGCAGGGGTGACCTCCTCGGTGTCTTCCTCATCGAACTTCAGTCCCTCGATGTATTTCAGGTAGAATTTCAGCCGGCACTTGTAATAGTCGTTTATGGCCGTGGGTGACAACACTTTATCCGAGAATCGTTCCGTCAGTTTACGCTTTGTTTCCGGCGTCTGCTCCACGCTGATGGGCTCGGGGGCGGATGTCCGGTTTTCGGACTGAAGGGCATAGTGGCGTATCTCGCCCCCGAACTCCACCTCCAGCTGGGTGATGAAGCGCGAGGGCACGTTCTTCGTCATCCCATCCGTGCCGTTGTTATAGACGAGCGTTACCCTTTCGGCCCGCTGTATTAGGCGATAGAAATAGTAGGCATAGACAGCCGTCTGTCGTTCGATGGTGGTGAGGCCGAAGGCCTTACGCAACGAGAAGGGAATGAACGACACCTCCGACGGCTGTCGGGGCAGCATCCCCTCGTTGGTCGAGAGCAGCAGCAAGTGGCGGAAGTCGAGGCCGCGCGTCTCCAGCACACCCATCACCTGCAAGCCTCGTGCTGGTTCGCCGTGGAAAGGAATAGACGTGCCGTGCAGAATGGTCATCAGCAGCCTTTTGAGCAGCAACGTCGATGCCCTGAGCGTCCCTTCGCTCACCAGGCGGATGAGACTATTGACAGCAAGATGGGCGCGATAGAGCGCCTCCTCCTCTTCCTGCAGGCGATGTTCCAGTCGTTTCATCTCCAGCCCCTTGCTGTTTACGGCATCGCCGATTTCTTGCAGCATCGCCAGCGAATCGTCGCTTTGAGCGTTCTGCAACGTCTCTGTCAGAAAACGATAGACCGTTGTCTCTGTCATGGGCATACCCATAGTGACGTTGATGTCGTGGATGTTGTCCATCGGCAGCGCGTGCAGCACGGGCATGATGAGTTTCTCGTCAGCCAGCACGACAGCGGTCTCCTGCTCCGGCTCTGTGAGGTTATCGCGCAGCCAGTAATGGGCGAAGCTGGCCTGGGCATAATCCGTCGGGGCGCTGACGATGTCGATACGAGCGAGACGGCGCAGGTTGTCGTAGGGACTGGCTTCGCCGAAGGTCTCCTCGTCCAGCTCGTTGCCATACTGCTTGATGTTCAGGCGGATGAAGGTTCCCGCTTCAGCCGCGTCGTTGTCGAGGTAGTAGTGGTCGTAGTCCCAGTAGAAACGTGCTTTCCCACACTCGCCGATGAGGTCGAACAGCTTTCGCTCAACGGCGCTCAGCACGTTGAATCCGACGAAGACATACCGGTCGGC
This sequence comes from Bacteroidaceae bacterium, assembly GCA_024697785.1. Lineage (GTDB taxonomy): Bacteria > Bacteroidota > Bacteroidia > Bacteroidales > Bacteroidaceae > UBA1189. The sequence continues at coordinate 19,733 of JAILEU010000168.1, forward strand.
GTTGAGGCGGCTGGCATCGAAATGCTCGACGGCGTCACGGAACCGCTGCCCGTCGTAGCCCCGTCCTTCGGCCTCCAGTCCCTTTCGGAACGCATGGTAGATGGGGGCCATCGCTTCCCAGACGTGGAGGAATTTCTTGCGGATTATCGAATCACCTCCATCGGCCTGAAAACCGCCGAAGAATTTCTCAATCACCCTGCGCTGCTCGTCTGTCAGGTAGTCGTTGGGCGACGACAGTTCCTTGTAGTTCTTCAGGTTGAGGAACAGGAGGTCGGGGTCGGCGAGATTCTTGTCGATGTCGTCGAAGTCGCTCAGCAGCAGTTCGCCCCAGTTGTAGAAGCTGTCGATTTCCTCGTCGTGCCGTCCCGTAAACTGGGCGTAGTGCTGATGCAGCAGGCAGACGAGACGGATATGGTCCTCGCTGCGGAGGTCGGTGAGGCTGTCGAACAGCTCGCCAAGCGTCATATAGGTAGGGGCAAACAGCGGCTTCCCGCCGGTTTCAGCAATGAGGAACTGATTGAAGAACAGGCTGGCACGCTTGCCGGGGAACACGATGACCGTGTGCGAGAGGTCGCCGTTCAACTTCTTATAAAGGTCGTTCGCTACAAGAGAAAGAAAGGTTTTCATACGCGGACGATGTTTTGCTGGGTTACATACCAAAGATAGCCTTCGACGTTCTCGAATCCCATCTGACGGAGCAGGCTCATGTAGGCTCCCACTTGCCGATGGTGCTTGGCGGCAGGCTCGCCGAACTTGAAATCGACGACCACCGTTTTGTCCGCCGAGCGCATCACTCGGTCAGGGCGTTTCTGAACGACCACGTCATCCTCTACGGTCAGGATGGTACACTCGTTGAACAGTTCGAAATTTCCGCTAAACCATTCGCTGACTTCGGGTTGGCGGAGGGCCTCGCCGACCGTGTGGGCAATCTCGTCACGTTCATGGGCATCGATGATGCCCTGGGTGAACAGGTCGTCGATGGCCCTCGGCGCATCCTCGGCTTTGCCGATATGGGCAAACACCTCGTGCAGCAGATTCCCCCGTTCGATGAACTCGCTCATGGGGCTGTCGTCGCCACGGTTGATGTACGTTCTTGAGCTGTTCGACTGGCGGAAGGGTAACCGGACTGGAGCTGTGTGGAAGCCTACGTTCACCGCTTCAACGTGGGGCAAGAGAGGGTTTCTGCGCTTCGGGCAATCGGAAATCAGGGATGAGGATTTAGGGATTGGCAGCGCTTGGGGATTCTCATCATTCTCGTTTCCTGATTCCTCATTTATGCAGTCATCCACTCCTATTTCGATGAAATCGTTGATGGTGGTTGGGATGGCTGCCTCACCATTCTTCTTTTCCTCTTTTACGACGATTAAGTTAGACTTCGGTCGTGTGAATGCGACGTAAAGCAGGTTGAGGTTGTCCATCCAAATATGGCGCGTTTCCTCGTCGTACTGCATGGCGAAATCCGATTCCTGCATATCTTTAACGCGTTTGATGGGGAGGACAGTCAAATTTTCGTAGTCGTCAGACTTTGTTTCCACCCAGAGGACGGGGGGTGTGAGGCTTTTCTCGAATTTCCAGTTCGTGCCGAGGACGATGACGGAGTCCCACTCCAGTCCCTTCGCCTTGTGGATGGTCATGCAGGCTATGCCGTCGGCGTCGCCCGAGGGGATGGCCTTTTCGGAGAGCGTTTCGTCCCACTCCTTCAGAAAGTCGCCTGACGAGCCGCTTTTTTTAGAGGCAAACTGCTGTACGGTGTCGAAGAACGACTGCATCCAGGCAGCTTGTCCCTCCATGCGCTCCATCTCCAGCACGTCGTAGAGCGTGTGCGTCAGTTCGCATAGCGGCAAGGTATTCAACACGTCATGCTGTGCGGCAAACGCTTCTGGTAGTCCGTACTGACGGTCTTTCAGGGCGAGAATGTCGGGCACCGTCAGGCTGTCGTCCTGCACGAGCCTGTGCCAGGCAATGCCCACCTGTGCCAGCGAGACGATATCATCCACGTTGTTCACCCAGCGCATGGCCTCCACGAGCAGTTTGACGGCGTCGGACGACTCTAGCGTGAACGCCTCGCCCGATACTAATCGAACCACGTGGGGAGCAAACGTTTCGGGATGTGCTTCAAACCATTCGGCAAGCGTCCCGATTTCTTTGTTCTCTCGTGTCAGTATGGCTATGTCGGTGGGTTTCTGACCCTTGTCCAACAGGTTCTTAACCTGCTCGGCAACCGCCAGCGAATAAGCCTCTTCCTTCGTCAGCTGGATGACTTCACCTTCCTCATCTTGGGGAGCCTGGGTAGAGACTACTACAATTCTGACTTCGCCTCCATCGTTCTTTGGCAGCCACTCCTGCTGAACGTCGGCATAATGGCTGATTTCGAATTTCTCATCCTTCTTACCTAAAGCTTCGACAAGCCTGGGGAAGAACCGGTTGTTGAATTCCACGATGCGTTCGCGGCTGCGGCGGTTCACCTTGAGTGTCTCGGTGTGTGGTTCGGCCATCTGCATGTCCTCTTCCACCTGACGGGCCATGATGTCTGCATCGCTGTTGCGGAAGCGGTAGATGGCCTGCTTCACGTCGCCCACGATGAGGCCCTGCTTGCCTCGCGAAGCGTTTTCTCTCAGCAGGGGGCGGAAGTTTGCCCATTGCATTCCGCTGGTGTCTTGGAATTCGTCGATGAGGATATGGTCGATCTCTGTGCCCGTCTTTTCGTAGATGAACGCCGTGTCGCCCGTTCCCGAAGCCATGTCCCTCAGCATCTGGCACGTGTCAGCCAGCAGGAAGCGGTTCTCCCTTCGGAGTCTCTCTTTGATCCGGTCGTCGATGCCGCTGACGAGCTGCAGCTGGTAAAGGTTATTCAGGACAAGTTGGGCGGTGTTCTCTTCCTTGAGCATTGTCATCAAGGTACGTAGCAAATCAGAGAGCATGTCACCATGCTCGTCTATCGTCTGGCGCTTACGTGACCGGCTGTTGCCCCACGGTTTCTCGCCTGTCGCGTACTTCTTTTTGCTGTCCGTGATGTCCTTGAATGTTATCTTTTCGCCGTCTTTGATTTTCTGGAAGGTGCTGTAGGGACTATTCTTTATTCCGTTGAAATCTTCTATTGTCGCATCTATGCTATGGCAGAAGTCAAAGAATCTGTCTGCTACCGCCCTGATGTCGCGCTCGGCACGTGCCTTTCTTTCGTTTAAGGACCTCCTTAGGCGAATAAATACTTCAGGGCACTCCCTTAACCGGTCGTCCAGCTCGCCAGCGTGGCGCATGAATGCCTCTTTATGAAGATTACCAGCAAAACGAGTCAGGTCGTTCGTCACGTTCCAATGGCGCTCATTGTCGATGGCATCCTTGATATAGTCGATGACGGCCTTCATCTCCTTCGAATCGAGCTGCAGCTGTTCGATGAAGTCGTGGACGCCCTCTCTGTCAACGCGTTTTGTGTCCAGCTCGATCTCCATGCCCTGTCCCAGCTCCAGCTCCTTGGCAAGGCCGCGCAGTATGCCGAGCATAAACGAGTCGATGGTTTCGATGCGGAAGAACGAGTAGTTGTGCAGGATGGACGTCAGCGCCTTGCCCGCGTTGTCGCGCAGCCTCTCCTCGGTCAGCGCCTGGTGGTGGATGTCCTCGCTGTAGCCCGCCTCGCGCAGCAGCTCCTGGGCCTTGTCGAGATAGCTGTCAGACTCCTCCAGCTGTCGGCTGATGCCATACAGCTGACTCAGGATGCGCTCCTTCATTTCGCCCGTGGCCTTGTTGGTAAACGTCACGGCCAGCAGATGGCGGTACGCCTCGGGGTTCACCAGCAAGTGGCTGATGTAGTTCGCCGCCAGCGTAAATGTCTTTCCCGACCCTGCCGACGCCTTATAAATAACTAATCGACTATTCATGATTGAGCGCCTTCGGCGCAATTGATAATTGATAATTGGTAATTGATAATTATCGTTTAACGTTTAAGGTTTAACGTTTAACGAACACGTCCTATGATTTTGGTTTAAGGTTTAACGTTTAAGGTTTAACGAACACGTCCTTTCACCTCTCACCTCAGACCTCTATCCTCGCTATCTCCAGCTTTGTCCAATATCCCAGTGAACAGCATATTTTGGAGACGTTTTTTCGGGGGGAAGGTTAAACTCTTCTAAAATCATGTTGTAAACGTGGGGATAATCCTGCAGCCACTTCCCTGTAGCTACCTCAAACGTGCCATCATCTATGTTGTAAAAGACACGGCCGCGTGGCTTGTCTTGATAGGCTCCGATGAATGGCTCTATGCCATCGTTTTTGTAACGTTGCCGATGGAATTCTTTTTTCCAGATATCCTCGTGCAACTCCGAACAAGTGATGCGCCCATCCGAAGCATTGGCACGCGAATAGTCGCTGGCAGGATGGGAAACAACACCGAAGAGTTCGTCCCTACCCACGTTATACCAGAATATCCCTACTTTCGGTGTTCCTCCTTTTCCACGGTTTGCCTCCATTTGGGCAAGGACGCTGCGGTATTCATCCTCTGAGTATTGTGTTTGGGTGATTTTTGTATCAGATGTTTTTTCTATGTCTGTTCGATCGCCTACGCTGAAAACCTTGACCGCATCGTCTGAAATGGAATAGATAATCTGTTTGTGCAGGCCAAACTCGCGGCTCCACAATCCTTGCAGCGCTCCTGTCAAAGCCACTGGACACCCTCCTCCCGAGGTGGGATTAGAAACGATTTCTTTAAGGCAGCCACGTACCTGTTCTGCCTCCTCGGGAAAAGATGTCTTCAGGTTTTCATACACCTGCAAAGCCTCAGGGGTAAATAGCAGTTTCATAGCGCGTCAATATCCACTTCAATAAAATTCTGCTCTTGTGCCGCCTTTAAGGTATCTGCCCCCACTTGAGAGTTCAGCACGGATGCCGTCCGTGCCAGCGCATTGTACTCGTCAAGTGACACCAGCACAGCTCCTTGGACGCCTCGGTTGATAACTACAGGTTCATTGGTGGCTATAACCCTGTCGATATAGCCTTTGATGCTTTTTCGGAAGTCAGAAATAGTCGTTGTTATCATAGTTTTCCTTTTTTCTGCAAAGATATGTACAATTTTTTGTACAAGCAACAGTTGGGTTGAAAAAATCATCTTGCGAGCCGACTCATTATCTATCTGTAGAAGAACGCAGAACGGTAAGATTGAAAAATGAAGATTGTAGATTGAAAATTGGTTTGACGTTAACTCTAATCTCTAAACTCTAAACTATGCAAAGGTATATATTGTTTAATGGATTTGCAAATTTTTGCCCCGTTTTGTTTAATTCATTAAATAAAACGCATCGAAACAATAGCTGCTAATACGTTCCTTCATCTCGTCCTCCATCGCGTCACGACTGCTCCATCAGCTCCTTTTTATTCTCAACGGGGATATCAGGATATGAGGACATTCGTACTGTTGGATATAGTACTCTAAATTTCTTTGGACACTAGTGCATCAACATCAGTTATCTCTTCGCTCTCGGCATCGATGATACCGGCAGAGCCTAAGGCTGGTGAGTCGCTTTTGCTAATCGACGGATAAGGCTCTTTTTTACCTTTGCTGTTCTTCTTCTTCTTTGCTTTTGCGCCTAAATCTATGAGCTGTTGGCATGTGGTTCTGATGCTATGTCCGTCAGGGGCTAATTTCTTTTGGCCCTTCTCAAAGGCATCTTGTGCCGATTGGAGGCTTTTTCCTATTGCCTCGTAGAATTCCAAGAACGATTCCACTCGGTTTATCATATCGTCTGCCAGCTGAAAAACCTTCTCTTGGTTTTGTGCCTGCTTGACCTGTATCCATGTCAGCTTGATAGTTCGCAGGGCAGCATACAAAGTCTGTTCGTCAGCAATGAATACGTTCTGCTCCATAGCATCCCTCCAAAGGCCCGGCTCGTTGTTAATTGCTGTCCAAAGAGCTCCAGAATGAGGCACGAACATGATTACAAAGTCGGTCTTGACTTTTGGGGGTTTGATGTAGCTTGAATAATCTTTTTTCGATAATTCTGTTACGTGGCTTTTAATGCTTTTGATGTGATCTTTGAGGTATTTGTTTCGGTCATCTTCATTTTCTGCATTCACGAAGTTCATGAAGGCTGTCAGGGAAACCTTTGAGTCGATGATGATATCACGGTCGTCGTTGAAATGCAGGATGACGTCGGGACGATACGTCTTGCCGTTTTCGTCTTGAACACAACTCTGAACTTCAAAGTCCACACCCTCTGTCAGTCCTTGGTCGGCCAGAAGCCGTTCAAGCACCATCTCGCCCCAATCGCCTTGAACCTTCGAACCGTATTTGAACGCATTTGTAAGTTCTTTTGCACTTTCCCTTGTTGCTTCGCTCTGTTTTCTGATGGTGTCAACATAGGTCTTTAACTCTCCTCCCAATTCAGTCTGCTTCAAGACCCCGTCATCCATTGCTTTCTTCATTTTATCAATGGTTTCTTTCAGCGGGTTCACAATCTGTCCGATGCTGGAACTGCTTATGGATGCAAATTCCTCCTGGCGTTGTTTCAGCAGTCCGTCTGTCGTTTCCTTCATTTTGGCTGAAAGGTCTGACATAGCCTGTTTAAAACTGTCTTTTTGACTCTCCAGGGCCTGCTTGTGCCTTGTTTCTTGTTCTTGCCTTAGTTCTTCGGAATACCTTTCCTTGTCAGCCAGTTTTTCGTTATAGTCCTTCTCCTTCTCAGCCAGCTTCTCATTGTAGTCTTTTTCCTTCTCAGCCAAGGCGTTCGTAAGGCGGTTTTCGGCTTCGGTTTTATAGGATTCTAATCTTTCTGCCCACTCCTTTTTGACTTCTGTAATTCGTTCTTTGGCATCCTCCTCTTCCTTTTCAATCCTGCATTGAGATTCGGCCTTGATATCCTGAACTGTCTTCTCGGCATTCTCTTTAGTCTCGTCTAATAGTCTTTGCCATTGTTCTTTTTCAGCTTCAGCTGAGGCTTTGCTGGTTTCTAACTGCATGTTGAGAACATCAACTTTTGATGATAGTTTTTTCTGACGCTTCTGCATGACAAGCAGGGTTGAGAGAAAGCTTATGACAGCCCCCACGATTGTTGCGATGAGAATAATAATCCAAGTATCCATTGTTAAATAGGTCTTAAGCCTGTTGGTTGAATCTAATGTGCAATTTATTTATGTTTAAAAGGTTGTACTTTTTGTTGATTTTTTTCGTGCCTTAGTGGTGTCAAAACAACTAAGCACTATAATCGTAGATATGCGCAACTTCGTTGCAAAGTTCAGAAAAATTCTTGAAATCTGCAAGATTTTTGCGGGAAATCAAGTAAACGAGAGAGGAAATGTCATTCGCTGGGTTGAACATGGAGTGTCTTGGAATCAAACGCTGGCGGAATAGAATCAAACGCTGGCGAAATAGAATCAAACGTCGGCGGAATAGAATCAAACGTTGGCGGAATAGAATCAAACGCCGGCGGAAGGACGTTAAAGACTGCCCACTTCTCCTTTTCTATCCCGGTTTTACAGGGAATTTTTGAAAAAATGCCAACACCTACCTAAATCCTTATAACTTACTGTTGTAAAGTGCGTTATCTTAGGTAGGTGTTTGTCGAACACCTACCTAACACCTACCTAACACCTACCTAAGACCTACCTAAGGACAACCCTTTTCCTTACAACTGCCTTTACAGCTACTCGAACACTTGCCCTAACACCTTGCGTTATTTTTATGCTTATCCTTCTTTCATCCTTACTCCAACCCTAAAACCTGCCTTTACACCTGCCCTAAGAGCAAACAAAGTAACGGATGAGTTAGGAGCCAGGTAGGTGTTAGGTAGGTGTTGGGTAGGTGTTAGGTAGGTGTTTAGCAAACACCTACCTGGCATAACGCGTTAAATGATAATTCGTTGCAATGGTTTAGGTAGGTGTTGGCCTTTTTTTCGAAAAAACTATACAAAAGTGGAGTTTGATTATTGTAGGGTGATAAGGGAGGGTGGGGGAGAAAGGGCCGTTTAGATAGGGCCGGCTCGGAAAAAATTTTAAATAAATTTGCATTTTCTCTCGCCTTGCACTATCTTTAATCCCCTTCGGGGCTTTTATATAGGCTTCGGCTCGGAAAATTGCAAATAAATTTGCATTATCTCTCGCCTTGCACTATCTTTGCACCCTATTTAATAATGTATAATTCGTTGAACCATGAAAAAGTGTTCATACCTGTTTGTTATGGCTGCGGTGGGGCTGATGGCTCTGGCTGCGTCGTTCACGGCATGCGAAAAGGAGATATACTCGGAATATCCGGTTTACGAGAGGTTGTTCTTCTCGGCTGACAGCATCGACTGGAAGGGCGAGATACGGCCCGTCCATTCGTTCAGCCCTGGACAGAAAGTGTACGTGGGTATCGCCATCCAGAGCGACGGGGCGTACATCACGCGTGCCACACAGACGTGGACGTTGCATGGAGGAGGCACGGAACCGCTCCGCTCGGAGGTGAAGACGGTGGTCGCACCCGTGGGACGTGAACCCGTATGGTCGTTCTCCGCTCCGTTGGAGGAGGGGGAGTATAGCGTGACGTTCAAGGAGAAATATTCCTTCTCGGCTCAGCAGCCCAACGGCACGATATTCGGCGAGTCGGCCAAACTGAACAGCAAATTTCGGGTTAGAAATTGATGGACTTCTTTTAATAGTTAAGAGTTAAGAATTAAGAGTTAAGAATAATATTGTTGCACTCGGACTTCTTTTTTAACTACGAATTTTACGAATTTTACTAATTATTTTTGAGGTGAGAATTTTCGTTTGATGTTTAACGATTAAGGAGTTCAGGGGTCCTTCTTAACTCTTGATTCTAAACTAAATAAACTTCCTGATTGCGCCAAAGGCGCCTGACCGCTAACCCAATTAATGAATAATGGATAATAATCAATCTTCAACTTTTAACCGTCAATCTTCCGCCCGGCGGGTTCTCTGCGGCTTGGCGTTCTTGCTCGCGCTGACGGCCTGTCACGAGAACTATGTGCTCGACGAACAGGAGCCGGGCTGGCTGGGAAGCAGCATCTACGACTACCTGAGGGACAAGGGGTGCTACACGAACTTCGTCCGGCTGATTAACGACCTCGACTATGCCGAGGTGCTGGCCAAGACGGGCAGCAAGACGCTCTTCGTGGTCAACGACTCGACCTTCGACGCGTTCTATCGTGACAACGAATGGGGCGTACACAGCTATGAGGCGCTGAGCGCGGCACAGAAAAGGCTGCTGCTGAACTCGAACATGCTGAACAACGTCTATTACACCGATATGCTGGCCCGTGTGGAGGGTCCTGTGGAGGGCAAGTGCGTGCGCCGCACGACGGCCCTCAGCGTCATGGACTCGGTGGCCTGGGTGACGGCTGAGGAGATGCCGCGGACGGACTTCTGGGACGCGGCGCGCAGCAAGGGACGCATACTGCTGATGAAGGATAACACGGCGGCGCCGATGGTGCACTTCGCCCAGAAATACATGGCCAACAACAGCATCACGGAGCGCGACTTCAGCATCCTGCACAACGGGCAGACGCGCACGAGCCGCAGCGAGGTGTTCGTGAACGGGGTGCGCGTGGCCGAGCCGAACATCAAGTGCAAGAACGGCGTCGTGCATCGGCTGGAGCACCTCGAGGTGCCGCTGGTGAACATGGCTGAGGCTGTGCACAAGGACGGACAGAGCCGCGAGTTCGCACGGCTGATGGACCGCTTCTGTGCTCCTTATTATAATGCAGCCGCCACGCTGGACTACCAGCGCCTGTACGGCGGCGAGGACTCGGTGTTTGTGAAGCGCTACTTCACCACCCGCGGGCAGAACAACCGCGAGTTCCTGATGACGCCTGCCGACACGCTTGCCCTCGGCAGCCTCTTCTTCGACCCGGGCTGGAACAGCTATACCGCCGACAACCAGACCGACATGGAGGAGGACATGGGCGTGATGTTCGTCCCCACGGACGAGGTGCTGGACCAATACTGGAACGAGGGGGGCGGACGATTCCTGAAGGAGCGCTACGGCTCGTGGGAGAACGTGCCCGACCGCGTGCTCGACGACCTGGTGTCGAACCACATGAAGCAGTCGTTTGCCGCCAGCATCCCCAGCAAGTTCTACCAGGTGAAGAACGACGGCCAGGTGGACATGGGCGTGAAGGAGGAGAACGTGGTGCGCACGCAGATGTGCTGCAACGGCGTGGTCTATTTCACCAACCGCGTCTATCCCCCCGTGGCGTACATCTCCGTCAGCGCCCCCACGCTGGTGAACGACAACATGCGCGTGGCCGACTGGGCCATCGAGGAGCTGGAGTTCTATGCCTACCTGCGCTCGATGGACTCGTACTACAGCTTCATCCTGCCTACGGACGAGGCCCTGTCGCACTACGTGGACCCCATCTCGCTGGCTCAGGGCGAGCCCGAGGAGTATGAGTTCTACTACGACCAGAAGACGGCCAAGGTGGGCGCACGCGTCTATAGCTACGACCCCGAGACGGGTACGCGCGGCGCGCAGAAGCGCCTCATCGCCCCGGGCAACGCCATCGTGGCCGACCGCCTGGAGGACATCTTCGACTACCACATCATCGTCGATACCATCGACCATTGCAAGGACGGCCGCATCTACTACCGCACGAAGGGCAACGGCACCGTCGTGGCGCGCTACGACGGCGCGGCACAGTCGTTCCGCCTCTACGGCGGCTATCAGGTGGACAGCGACCAGCCCGCCGTGGTGCGCGAAGCCGACGTCTATGACTACACCCGCGAGGGCAACGGCAAGACCTACGTCACAGACGTCTGCCTGCAGCCCTCGATGAAGTCCGTCTATGCCTCGATACGCGAGCGTGCCGGCACGGACGACGAGCCCGGGCCGTTCTACGAGTTCTTCAAGCTGATGGAGGGCAGCCCGGCCGTCTTCTACAAGGACGAGGACTACGCCACCATCGACTATGCCGTCAAGCCCTTCAATACGTACCACTATACGGTCTATGTGCCCGACAACGCCTCTGTGCGCCAGGCCATCGCCGATGGGCTGCCCACATGGACGTCCATCGAGGAGCTGGTTGACTCGCTGCGCGCCCTCGACGAGCAGGGGCTGCTGCCCGAGGAGGTGGTGATTGAGGACGTCGAGGATTCGCTGGCGGCTATCATCTCGAACTTCGTGCAGTATCACATCCAGGATAACTCCGTCTATATCGGCGGCGGCGCGAAGAGCGGCTCGTTCGAGACCTCGACGATGAACGCCGAGACGCTGGCCTTCTACCGCCTGGGCGTCAGCTGCGACAACCACAGCATCTCCGTCACCGACGTGCAGGGCAACGTGCGCCACGTGGTGACCTCCGACCCCAACCTCTATAACATCATGACGCGCGACTACCTGTTCAACACGAAGGACATCCGCACGGCTACCCAGATCGAGACCTCGTCGTTCGCCGTCGTCCACCTGATTGACGGAGTGCTGAGATATAATAAAATGAATAATGAATAATGAAAAATGAAAAATAATATGTTTCGCAAGCAAGGTTCCGTACGAAGCCGTCTGTGCTTCTTATTCTTCATTCTTCATGCTTCATTTTTCATTTCCGCTGCGGCGCAGGGGGTGATAGTGAGCGGCACGGTCCGCGATGCCGTGGACGCGCTGATGATGGTGAACGTGGTGGAGATTGACGAGACGGGCCGTATCATCGAAGCCACGACAACCGACATCAACGGCCAGTTCTCGATGCAGGTGAAGAACACGCGTGACCGCCTGCAGATTTCCTACATCGGCTATACGACGGAGACGCTTGCCATCGGCGACCGACGCGTGTTCAACATCACCATGAAGGACGACAACGTCATCGAGGAGGTCGTCATCCAGGCCGTCAAGAAGGAGAGCGCCGGCGGACTGGAGATACCGACGCGCGAGATGTCCATCGCCGCCCAGAGCCTCGACATGGCCGAGTTCGAGGGCCTCGGCTTCACCTCGGTGGACGAAGCCCTGCAGGGCCGTATCGCCGGCCTCGACATCGTGCTCAACAGCGGTAACCTCGGCAGCGGCACGACGATGCGCCTGCGCGGCGTCAGCTCCATCAACGGCAACAGCGAGCCCCTCATCGTGGTGGACGGCAACGTCTTCGAGACCACAGGCAACGACAATTTCGACTACGCCAACGCCGACCAGGAGAAATTTGCCGAGCTGCTGGCCGTCAACCCCGACGACATCGAGAGCATCAGCGTGCTGAAGGACGCCGCCGCCACCGCCGTCTGGGGCTCGCAGGGAGCGAACGGCGTCATACAGATCAAGACCAAGCGCGGCAGCCGCGGCACCACGCGCGTCACCTACAGCTACCGCCTCAACCTCACCCACCAGCCCGCCGGCATTCGCATGCTCAACGGCGACGACTACACCATGCTGCTCAAGGAGGCCTACTTCAACCCCGAGCAGAGCGACCACACCAGCAACATCATCGAACTCAACTACGACCCCTCGTTCAGCGAGTACCAGCAGTTCAACAACAACACCGACTGGGTGAGTGCCGTGCAGCAGCTGGGCGTGAAGAACAGCCACAGCCTATCGCTGACGGGCGGCGGCGACAAGGCCACCTTCCGCGTCAGCGGCAGCTGGGACAACGAGACCGGCTCCATCATCGGCCAGCGCCTCGACCGCCTCAGCACACGCGTCAACCTCGACTACTACGTCAGCGACCGCATCAAAATCTCGTCCGACTTCTCGCTCACCTACGTCGATAACGACCGCAACTACCCCTACCGCGAGGGCGGCAAGGACATCGGCATGCTCGGCATCGCCTACAAGAAGATGCCCAACATCGCCATCATGGCCGAGACGGCCGACGGCACACCCACCGACCGCTATTACTACGCCCTGCAGAGCATGTCGAGCGAGCTCGCCGACCAGCGCACGCTGCCCAACCCCGTCGCCGTGGCACGTCTCGCCACCAACAAATACCGCACCTACACGCTCAACGCCCAGTTCGAGATGCAGTACGACCTGCTCAGCCCTGATGCCGACGGCCACCAGCTGCGCTACAACGGGCGCGTGCTGCTCAGCACCTTCAACGACTATACCGACATGTACTACCCCCGCGAGCTCTCAACCACCCAGTGGTACGACTCGTCGGTCAACGCCGTCACGCAGTCGTCGGGCCGCAATCGCTCGTTCACCACGCGCCACACGCTCACCTTCACGCCTAAGTTCGCCAGCGACGACCACTTCTTCACCACGATGGTGCGCATGGAGCTCACCGACGGCTCGGGCGGCGACACCGGCACCACCACCTACGGCCTGCCCAACAACATCCCCTCGGCCACGGCGCAGGGCCAGCTGGGCAACATGTGGACCAACCTCAGCCAGTGGCGAAGCATCTATTTCACCTACTCGGGCCACTACAGCTACAAATCGAAGTACGCCCTCGACGTCACGGCCCGTCTCGACGGCAGCACAAAGTTCGGCGCCGACAACCGCTGGGGCTTCTTCCCCGCCGTCTCGGGCCGCTGGAACATCAGCGACGAGCCGTGGATGGAGTGGGCACGCCCCTGGCTCTCGATGCTCTCGTTGCGCCCGGGATGGGGACAGGTGGGCCAGCAGCCAGGAGCACAGTACCTCCACTTCAGCCGCTACGGACGCTACACGCAGTACATGGACATGCCCGCCGTCCGACCCAACAACGTCCGCCTCACCGACCTCCGCTGGGAGACCAAGACCACCTGGAACATCGGTACCGACATCGGTCTCTGGGACGACCTTCTGACGATGGACATCAACGTCTATGACCAGCTCACCGACAACCTGCTGATGCGCGACGTCGGCATCCCCACCTCGACCGGCTTCTCAGCGCTGGCGTGGAAGAACGTCGGCTCCATGCGCAACCAGGGCTGGGAGATGAACATCAACGGCAACCAGCTTCTCCGCCTGGGCGACTTCAAGGCCGGCTTCAACCTCACCCTCGGCAACAACGTCAACCAGATAGTCCGCATGGACGAGACCACCCTGATGGGCCTCAACAGCGACTTCAACTACGCCAACGGCTCGTACCTCACCCGCGTGCAGGTTGCCAATGCCTTCGGCTCCATCTATGGCTTCCGCTACAAGGGCGTCTATCAGTACAGCGACTACATCGCCGGTGAGCAGGAGAGCGCCCCCGTGGCACGCGACAAGGACGGGCACGTCATCACCGACGAAGAGGGCAAGCCCCTGCCGATGATGTTCGACTACGACGACATCAAGTACGAGTTCAAGGGCGGCGACGCCATCTACGAGGACGTCAACCACGACGGCAACATCAACGAGCTCGACATCGTCTATCTCGGCAACTGCAACCCCAAGGTGACGGGCGGCTTCGGCTTCCGCTTCTACTACAAGCGCTGGTCAGCCAACGTCCAGTTCAACTACCGCTACGGCAGCAAGATCCTCAACATGGCCCGCATGAACGCCGAGAACATGTACAGCAACAACAACCAGAGCTACGCCGTCAACTGGCGCTGGCGCACCGAGGGCGACGACACCCTCATCCCCCGTGCCCTACACTACGCCGGCTACAACTTCCTCGGCAGCGACCGCTTTGTCGAGGACGGCTCGTTCTGCCGCCTCAACTACGCGCAGATCAGCTACTCCTTCCCCCCCGCCTGGATGAAGCGCATCGGCGCCCAGGGCGGCTACGTCTCACTTTCGGGCAACAACCTCCTCAACTGGACCCGCTACAGCGGCGTCGACCCCGAGGTCGGCTACGGCAGCTACGGCCTCAGCAGCGACTACTCGCAGACCCCACGTGCCCGCTACTT
>JAILEU010000188.1 GCA_024697785.1 Bacteroidaceae bacterium
TTTTCCTGAGAGTGATGTCTATGTCAGCTACAGCTCGGCCATCTGCATCAACCGCGCAGCTGCCGGTGAGAACACCGATGAAAACGGCAAAATCGTGAAGCGCAACTACTACGCCCCCAACTTCTGGCTCCACGCCTTCGCCACAGCCAAGTACACCGACATTACCGTGCAGTCGCTTCAGGTGATTCCCGGCGAGGAGTACAGCCGTGTCATCAACTACATCAAGGACTTCGCCAACAACCATCTGGGCGACATCGACGACAAGTATCTTGCCAGCCTCGAAGGTCACCTCTGGCTGGGCACTCCCCTGCTCAACAACACCTCCGACGTGAGCCATGTGGCTGAAATCCTTGCCAAGACGTATGCCAACCAGGCCAGCAACGGCGTCGTCGCCTTCATGGGCCACGGCAACCCCGACAGCTACGACACCTACAAGGCCAACGTCCGCTACACCCAGTTGGAAGAGGCCCTGCAGAAGTTCAACAAGAACTTCTTCGTCGGCACCGTCGATATGCCCGACAACTACAAGCAGGACGTCCTTGCCCGTATGCAGGAAGCCGGCATCACGAGTGGAACCATGAACCTCTACCCCCTGATGAGTATCTGTGGCGACCACGGCCACAACGACATGGCGGGTGAAGGCGATGAGTACTGGGACGCCACGGACGAAGAGAGCGAGGACAACAGCTGGTTTGAGTTCTTCAGCCACAAGGGCTACACCCCCACGTCCAACCTCTTCGGTCTGCTTGAGGTCAAGGACATCCTTCAGGTATGGCTTGACCACACGAAGAATCCCGTCGAGCTGGAGGACTACTACCACTCGATGTATCCTGAAGAGTAATACTTTAGACTATAGACAAATAAGCTTATGAGGCGCAGACGCTTTGCCATAGTCCGATCTGCGGCACTTTGTGCGATGGTCCTGCTGGTTCCCCTGTCTTGTGCGCGGCAGGGGGCCGGCAGGACTTCCCCCTCGGCTGACGCGTTGTTTGCGGCCCACGACTCGGTGCTGGCCCATGCCGACGACTTCAGCGACACCATCGTCATTCGCTATGCCCGCGGACTGAAGGTCGACTACCGCGACGACGGCATCCACGTCGTCATCAGCAACCCCGACCCGTCCGCGCCCTACTCTGCGCCGGAGGAGATGGTCATCACCCGTCCCCTCCGACGCTTTATCTGTACCACAGCCCTCCAGCTGGGCAACTTCGAGGTGCTTGGGCTGGAAGACCGCATCGTGGGCATGAATTCGCTGAAGAACCTCTTCTCGCCCACCATGCAAGAGCAGATGCGCGACGGACGTACAGTCCGCATCGGCAAGGAGGGAAACTTCGACGTTGAGACCATCCTCGCCACACAGCCCGACTATGTCTTCGTCAGCGCCTCCAAGCACGGCGGCTTCGAAGCCATCCGCGCCTGCGGCATACCCTTCATCACCCATCACGGCTACAAGGAAACCGACCCGCTGGGGCAGGCCGAGTGGATTAAGCTCATAGGACTGCTGACGGGCGAGCCGCGTCGCGCCAACGCCGTCTTTGCCGACATCGAGCGCAAGTATCTCAAGCTCCGCGACGAGGTGGCAGAGCTGACGGCTCAGCAGCTCAAAACGTCAAAACGGCTTCCTACGGTGGCCTCGGGGCGTCAGGTGCGCGACGGATGGTATGCCGTCGGTGGACAGAGCTACATGGCACAGCTCTTCCGTGATGCCGGAGCCGACTACGTCATGGCTGACAACGACGACTCGGGAGGCCGTACACTCGACTTCGAGGCCGCATACGCCAGGTCCGTTCATGCCGACTTCTGGCAGATCGACGGCTCGTCGGGCGGAGCGTTCACCCTCGCCCTTCTGGCATCCGAAGACCCCCGCTACACCACCCTCGATGCCTACAAAAACCATCGGGTACTCTTCTGCAACTTCGCCCAGACCCCCTACCGCGAGCTGGCTGGCGTGCAGCCCCATCTCCTCCTGGCCGACTTCGTCAAGGCCTTCCACCCCGAGCTGCTGCCCCATTACGTCCCCCAGTACTACAAATTGATGGACTAAACCCTTTGTCCATCCGAGAAAAGTGGCTATCTTTGCCGCAACAAGCAGTAATTCCTATGAAAATCTACACCAAGACCGGCGACCGCGGCGAGACCTCCCTTGTAGGAGGCCAGCGAGTCAGCAAATGCTGTGAGCGGCTTGAGAGCTACGGCACAGTCGATGAACTGAATGCCCACATCGGCTTGCTTATTTCCTACCAGCCGGATGCGGCCGACCAGACATTCCTCACCCGCGTGCAGTCGGCCCTTTTCGTGGTGGGCGGCTATCTGGCTACGGACACCACACAGCGCCCCGTCCGCACGGGCAACATCGTCACGGCCGACATGGTCGCGTCTGTGGAACAGGAGATTGACCGTCTCGAGGAGACCCTTCCTCCCCTCCGGCTGTTCATCCTCCCCGGCGGATGCGCCGCTGCCAGTCAGGCCCACGTCTGCCGGACCGTCTGCCGACGTGCCGAGCGCGAGATACTGCGCCTTTCCGCCACAGGAGCCGAGGTGGACGACCTCGTGCTGGCTTATGTAAACCGTTTGAGCGACTACTTCTTCGTCCTCGCACGCAAGCTCAATGCCGATGCCGGAGTTCCTGATATCGTGTGGCGCCTTCGGCGCAATTAAGAATGAAGAATGAAAAATGAAAAATAAAATGTCCCGTATGCAGCGTTCCGATTACAAAGCTATTTATTCTTCATTCTTCATTTTTCATTCTTCATTTTCATATTCCTGCCACACGGTCGTTAAACGTTAAACCTTAAACCTTAAACGTTAAACCATGAACCATTAACCATTAACCATGAACCATAAGCCTTTCCTACTTGTCCTACTGTTCTTGCTGCCTGTGCATGTCGTGGCGCAATCCGCTGATTCGCTGCGGCAGATGGCGCTCAACCCCGTTGTCATCACGGGTACGGGCACCTATCACAAAGCCAACAACAGCCCCGTTGCCGTCAAGGTCATTACCGCCAAGGAGATGCGCGACGCAGGCGTAACCACCTTGCAGGACGCCCTTGCCCGTCTGACCACCACCATCACTACCCACACCAGCGGCATGGGCACCTTCGTCAATTTCGGCGGAGTGAGCGACGACTACATCGTCATCCTTGAAAACGGACGCCGCGTGAGTGGCGACGACCGTTGGTCACGGCTCAGCCTCACGAACGTCCGCCGTATCGAAGTCTTCAACGGCGCCGCCAGCGCCCTCTACGGCAGCGATGCCATAGCAGGTGTCATCAACATCATTACCGAAGACAGCCGCGACCCCGTAGCGGTCACCATAAGCACGAAGGTCATGGACCACGGACGACTCGACCACGACATCCATGCCGACGTCACCGAGGGCCGCTTCTCAAGCCACACCACCTATGCCCGACGCCAGGCCGACGGATGGCAGGTCAATCCCTATCAGGCCTTCAGCGAGGGCGCGGGGGAGGTGTTGAAACTCACGGGACGTCCCATGTCGGCAGCCTTCGGCAGCGATGCCCTCAGCGAACGGCTGGAGTGGCGATTAAATGACACATGGTCGGCCTACTTGCGCGGCGATGCCTACGACTACGAGACCCGTCGTCCGCAAGGAGCCACCTACTTCACCCAGAAATCATCCAAAGACCCCGCCACAGGCGAGAAAGTCTACACCTATACCCCTCGCGCCGCCTACACCTACGACCTCCACCACCAGACCTTCACCTATGGCGGAGGTGTGCGCTGGGCCCCCGATAGCCGCACGCACGTCTATCTGGACATCCATACCGACCTCTTCCGCTCCGACTATGACTACTGGCAGACGGCCGAGGCCGAAGCCTACGCCGAGACGCGCAAGCGCACCCGCTACACGGACGGCACACTTCGTGGCATCTTCCGTCTCACGGACGCCAATAAGCTCTCCGCCGGCACCCAATACGTAGGCGAAAGCCTCGTCAGCGAGAGCGACAACATCCTGGGCGAACAGACCCACACCTACAATCTCTTTGCGCAGGACGAAGTGCGTATCTTCCGCGGCCTGGAGGCCGTCGTGGGTGTGCGCTATACGTACAACACCCATTTCGGCTCGGCGTTCACCCCCAACGTGGCCCTCTTCGGCTCGGCGGGAGGGTTCCGTCTGCGTGCCAGCTATGCCGGCGGCTACCGCACCCCCACACTCTCGCAACTCTATGCTACCGACCAGGCGAAGACCACCAGCCGCTTCACCCTTCCCAGCACGTCGCTGAAACCCGAGCGCAGCAGCTTCTGGAACGTCAACGCCGAATACAGCAACCAGACGCTTGCCGTCAGCCTCAGCGGATTCATCAACGGCATCCGCGACATGATCAACTATCGCACCTTGACGGCCGCCGAGATTCAGGCCGATGCCAGCCTGCGCCAGCTGGTGGACGAGGGATGGACCACCCTACGCCGACGCGACAACATCGACCGTGCCAAGCTGCGCGGCATTAGTGCCAACCTGAAGTGGATGCTTCCTGCCGGCATCACGCTGGGCGGAGGCTATACGTTTACCGACTCGAAGGCCGAGACCATCACGCTCGATGCTGCCACGCAAGCCTACGTTACTACCGTCACTCCCGTCGACAAGTCCGTCCGCCACGTAGGCAACGTCATGGCCTCGTGGGACAAGACGTGGGGCGACTATCACCTCTGCGTCAGCCTCGATGGACATATCCAGAGCCAGCGCTACAGCAGCACCTACGGCTACGCCCCCGCCTATAGCCAATGGGACTTCCACACGCGCCACATCATCACCCTTGCCCATTGTACGCTGGAGCCGGGACTGGGCGTGGAGAATATCCTGAACAGCCGCGACACCTCCTATTGGAACTCTAATTTCTCAACCATCAACCCCGGCCGTTCCATCTACGCCAGCCTTGCGCTAAGGTATTGAGGGAGGTCAACGAGTCAACAAGTCAACAAGTCAACAAGTCAACGAGTCAACAGGTATGGAAAGGAAGATTGTTGTGGTTGGTATTGGGCCTGGGTCGCCCGAAGATGTCACCCCAGCTGTACGCACAGCCATCAGCGAAAGCGACGTCATCGTCGGCTACCATCGTTATATACCCTTCGTCACCCCTTGGCTCCGTCCCGACGCGGAATGTGTCGATACGGGCATGAAGCACGAGCGCGAACGTGCCGAGCAGGCCTTCCGCTATGCTGAGGAAGGGCGGACGGTATGCGTCATCTCAAGCGGCGATGCCGGCATCTATGGTATGGCATCGCTCATCTACGAGATGCAGAGCCGGGGACGGGGCGATGGGGTGGAGATTGTTCCTCTACCAGGCATCAGCGCCTTCCAGAAGGCCGCATCGCTACTCGGCGCCCCTGTCAGCCACGATTTCTGCGTCCTTTCGATGAGTGACCTGATGACGCCCTGGGCGGTTATTGAGCGGCGCATCCGTGCGGCTGCCGAAGCCGATTTCGTTACCGCCGTCTATAATCCCCGCTCTGGCGAACGCTATTGGCAGTTGCATCGGCTGAAGGAACTCTTTCTCCTGTGCCGAAACGCCGAAACGCCTGTAGGCTACGTCCGTCAGGCCGGACGCGAAGGGCAGCATGTCGTCGTCACCACGCTTGGCGACTTCAATCCCGACGAGGTTGACATGTTCACCATCGTCATTATCGGCAACAGCCAGTCCTACACATGGCAAGGGCATATCATCACCCCGAGGGGATACTATAAGAACGATAATTGCTCAAAGAGCATAGGTCAGGACATCATGATGCAGTCGTTTGCCACTATCCGTCGCGAACTGTGCCATCCCGATATTCCCCTATGGCGGCTGTGGCCCTTGCTGCATGCCATCCACACCACAGCCGACTTTGCTATGGAGCGGATTCTATGGATGGACGAAGCGGCAACGGAAAAGATTTTTGCCCAAATCAGCAGCGGTAAGCTGCGGACCATTGTCACCGACGTTACTATGGCAGCCAGCGGCATCCGCAAGGGGGCTCTCGAGCGGCTGGGGCTTAGCGTCCTATGCTACCTCAGCGACCCTCGGGCCGAAGCACTTGCCCGCGAGCAGGGACTCACCCGTGCCCAGGCCGGCATCCGCATAGCCGTCAGCGAACACCCCGATGCCCTTTTCGCCATTGGTAATGCCCCGACGGCCCTGTTGGAACTTTGCCGCCTTGTCCGGCAGGGGAAGTGCTGTCCGGCTGGTATCATCGGCGCCCCTGTGGGCTTTGTCCATGTGGAGGAGAGTAAGCACGCCGCCAAAACGCTCACGGCCATCCCCAAGTTGCTGATTGAAGGCCGCAAGGGCGGCAGTACCCTCGCCGCAACCCTCGTCAACAGCATCCTCACCTACGACGATGCCGCCACCCTTATGCCCGGAAGAGATGTATAAGTGCCTTCGGCGCAATTGAAAAAACATTTTTCATTCTAATATATGCTGACTTGCTCCATCATCGGAATTAGCGATAGCGCTACGCCTTGGTTTCCGCCCGAGGTAGAGGCGGTTATAGCCCGTGGACACACGTTCTCAGGGGGGCGACGTCACCACGAAATCATGGCTTCACAGCTGCCTGCGGGTTATAAGTGGATAGATATTACTGTTCCTCTTTCTGACGTGTTCCGGCAATACGATGAGGTGTCGGGCGAGTTCATTATCTTTGCATCGGGTGACCCGCTCTTCTACGGCTTTGCTGCTACGGTACAGCGCGAGCGTCCCCATTGGCAGTTAACCATTTATCCCTCGTTTCATTCGCTTCAGCTTTTAGCTCATCGTCTCTGTCTGCCCTATCAGGATATGCGCGCCGTATCTCTCACCGGCCGTCCGTGGGATGCCCTGGACGAGGCTCTTATCCGTGGCGAGCGTCTGATAGGTTGCCTCACGGACCATCATCATTCACCTCAGGCCATTGCCGAGCGCATGATAGACTATGGCTTCGACCGCTACTATCGTATGGCTGTGGGGGAACGGTTGGGCAATGCCGAATCAGAGCGAGCCAGGTGGGTTGACATGAAGTCTTCTTCTCTTGATGCTATCTCCTTCCCCAACTGCGTCATATTGGAGAGGACGGCTGTCCGTCCGCGTCCCTTTGGCATACCCGAAAAGGAGTTCCATCTGCTTGACGGACGTGAGCGGATGATTACCAAGATGCCTGCGCGCCTACTGGCCCTGTCGTTGCTCGACCTCCGCCATCGCCGCACGCTATGGGATGTCGGTTTCTGTACGGGTAGCGTCAGCATCGAGGCCAAGCTCCAGTTTCCCCATCTTTCTGTCGTAGCCTTCGAAGTACGCCCCGAGTGTGAGCGCCTGATGACACTAAACGCTCGTCGTCACGGCACGCCCGGCATCCGCGCCGTGATGGGCGATGTGCTTACGGCCGACCTTGAGTCCCTCCCCCGTCCCGACGCCGTGTTCATCGGCGGACATGGGGGTAGGCTTCGCGACATTATTTTCCGCCTCGCACCCCTCATGCAGCCCGGTGCCACCCTCGTTTTCAACGCCGTCAGCGACGACAGCCGCCGTCTTTTTGCCGAAGCCGTCCGTGAAGCCGGTATGACCCTTGTTTCCGACACCCGCCTCGCCATTGACAACCACAATCCACTGGTAATCATGAAAGCGGTTAATACTCCCGAATCCTGAGCGACGTTGCGGCAGGCAGGATTTCTGCTACGAAACGGCTGATGAACTTAGTATTGTGAGAGGCCTCACAGGGAATAAGGTCTTGTAAGAAAGCGTGTTGTGTGCCGGACATTACAGTTATTACAGATTACAGTTCGTTTTTTGAGGGTATGTTTTTTCTCAAATCTCCTTTATAATACTATTTAACTAATTAATAATAAATATATTATAATATAAAATAAGGAAAGGAAGAGAGAGTGATACCCTTTAAAAAATAACTGTAATAACTGTAATTGTAATGTATGGTCACGATTGTTTTCATCTAAAGAGCAATCATACAACGACATACGACATTACAAGACCGACTATTCCGGCCATTTCAAGGCTCGAACGAGGCACAAAACGTATCAAAAACGGCTATTTTGGGCTAATTTTGACCTCGAAAAGCAGCAAAAACCGCTATTTCCGATGTATTTCCCTCTCCTTTGCGCACACGTCATCGGTTCGGAAATCCAGTATCCCGACCTCAGTCCTTAACGTTACGAGCGTAGCCCAATGGGCTGAGCGCACAACGCACTACGTTAGCAGAACGACGTTTGACGTTTGATAATGGACAATTGATATTGAACCATTGATAATGGATAATTGTAGGCTGCAGCTCGGATAATTGCAAATAAATTTGCATTATCTCTCGCCTTGACCTTCGGCCTAAAATGCTCACGCTCGGCAAAAAGAAAAAAAATTTCTCTTTGCTCTCGCTTAATCGCATTTTTGTCACTATCTTTGTAGCACGTTACCAGAGGATATAAGGATTGAAGTATGATACGATTCGAAACCATCAACGAGGCAGGGGGGCGGCTCGCCGAAATGCTCGGGCGTGAGAATATTCCTTTTGAGGGCGAGGCCATCGTTTTTATTGGGGCGCTGGGCATCTGCGTCAGGCGCATACAGTTGCTCATCCACGACAAGGCAACCGACCCCGCCGTGGTGTGCGTGGATACGACGGGGCGCTACGTCATCCCTGTGCTGAGCGGACATATTGGGGGTGCCAACGAGCTGGCGCGACAGATAGCACGGGTGACGGGCGGCGAGGCTGTCATCACCACGCAGAGCGACCTGAAGGGCCTCTGGGCACTTGACACGCTGGGGCGCGACTTCGGCTGGGGCGTCATGAAGCTCTCGCGTACGGAAATGAATCACGCCATTGCCACGTTTGTCGATGAGCAACCAACGGCATTAGTCGTTGAATGGGACGACCGGGGCACGCGTCATCTTGCCGAAACTTGTCCCCCGCATGTACGTCTGTTCACAAGCTATGCCGACTATCAGGCTGCTGTGGCAGCAGGTGAATCGTTTGCTCTGCTGCTGCTGGTTTCGCCCCATTATTACGATACCCGGACGGAACAAAAAGTTATTCAATACTATCCCCGTGTGCTTCGGTTGGGCGTGGGGTGCCAGCGCGGCACGTCGGCTGAAGCGGCAGAGAAGCTGTTGGACAAGGTTCGCCGTCTTGGCTATGCGCCGGAAGCTATCGGGGTGGTAGCCACAATAACGCTGAAGAAGGACGAACCGCTTGTCCGTGAGCTTTGCCAAAAGCTGCCCTGGGCCTCAGCAGCCATTTATACATCGGAAGAGCTGGCTCGCGTAGCCGTTCCTAATCCCAGCGTGCGAGTGCTGGCCGAGGTGGGATGCGCCAGCGTGGCTGAGGCTGCGGCAGCGGTACAGGGGACGTTGGTTGTAGAGAAACAGAAAGGCAGCCTCGACGGATGCCACTACACGTTTGCTGTGGCGACCAAAACCAAAGGTCATATAGAGATTGTCGGCGCAGGGCCCGGCGACCCCGAACTGGTGAGCGTACGCGGACGGAGGTTTCTGGAACAGGCCGACCTTATCCTCTATGCCGGCAGCCTGGTGCCCCGTGCCCTTACGGCATGTGCCAAACAAGGCGCCACAGTCAGGAGCAGCGCAGGCATGACCCTCGACGAGCAGTTCAGCCTCATGAAAGCCCATTACGACCAAGGTCACCTGGTCGTTCGCCTCCACACGGGCGACCCCTGCATCTACGGAGCAATTGACGAGCAGATGGCCCTCTTCGACCGTCATGACATGGACTATCACATCACCCCCGGCATCAGCAGCTTCCTCGCTGCTGCCGCCGAGCTACGCAGCCAACTGACCTTGCCCGGACGCACGCAGACCATCATCCTTACCCGAGGTGAGGGACGCACACCTGTGCCCGAACGCGAACGCCTCAGCGAGCTGGCCCGTCATGGTGCCACGCTTTGTATCTTCCTCTCCGCAGGACTGGCTCAGCAAGTACAGGACGAACTGTTGGCAGGAGGCTACGAGGGCACAACGCCTGTGGCAGCCTGCTACCGCCTGACGTGGCCCGACCAGCGCATCTATCGCGGAGAACTGAAAGACCTGGCACGCATCGTCAGCGATAACAACCTGACGCTGACCACCATGATTGTTGTGGGCGAAGCCATCGGCAACCGCGAAGGGCATAGCCTGCTGTATGACCCGCAGTTCTCGCACCTCTGGCGCCGAGGCGCCAAAGGTGCAATGGATAATGGATAATTGACAATTGATAATTCTTCATTTTTCATTCTTCATTATTCATTATTAAAATGTTGCTGATATTCGGTGGAACAACGGAGGGCCGTATGGCTGTGGACGTCTGCGAACAGGGGGCGGCAACCTTCTATTACTCCACGAAAGGCGACAGTCAGCAGGTGACGTTGCATCATGGCGTGAGGATTACCGGAGCCATGCGGGCGGACGATATAAGGCGTTTTTGCCACGAGCACGACATCCGCTTGATTGTCGATGCCGCCCACCCGTTTGCCGAAGGTCTCCACCGGGCTGTGGCTGACGCGGGCCTGCCGGTCGTCCGGTTAGAGGTCAGAAACGATAACGTTAACGATAGCAAATTATCAATTGCCAATTATCCATTATCCATTGCACCGAAGGCGCCTAGCCTTATAAAGTGTAGCGATTTTGACGATGCTGTCCGCCGGCTGTGCCACGACCGTCCGAAGCGTCTGCTGGCCTTGACAGGGGTGAACAGCCTGTCGCGTCTGGCTGCGTATTGGCGTGGAGGTGGTGACATGGTGGCGCGCATCCTCCGTCGGGAGGAGAGCCTGCAGAAGGCCTTGTCCGAAGGGTTTCCCGAGGAGAAACTGGTGTATTATGAGCCGGAGCACACCTTGCCCACGGTGGAGGAAGAACGTGGGCTGATGGAACGGGTGGGGTGTGATGCCATCATCACCAAACAGAGCGGCGATGAGGGTGGCTTTCCGGCCAAGGTGGAGGCAGCACAGGCATTAGGGCTG
This sequence comes from Bacteroidaceae bacterium, assembly GCA_024697785.1. Taxonomy (GTDB): domain Bacteria; phylum Bacteroidota; class Bacteroidia; order Bacteroidales; family Bacteroidaceae; genus UBA1189. Next base: position 10,931 of record JAILEU010000188.1, read on the forward strand.
AAAATATATGTAGTAAAACCGCCCTCACTCCCCGCAGAGTGGACATATGTGACGGGGCGTCATACCCTCCGCCGGGCGATAGAGCGGCTTGTGCCTGGTTTTTTCCTTCTTGCCACAGGACTAACCACGGGAACGTGTGCAACGGCAGCCGTGAAGGCAGCCCTGCTTTCGTTATCGGCTGCTACCGATATCACAGCGGTTTCTGTTGAGTTGCCTGATGGAGAGGAGGTGGAGGTTCCTGTAAGCATCCGTGCCCGTGGTGTAGCAGCGGTAATCAAAGACGAAAGCGATGATCCCGATGTCACCCGTGGATGCACCATAGTGGCACAAGTGGCGACACGGGAAACGACGGGAGGAGAGCGGGGCGTCATCCGCTTTCTGCAAGGTGCAGGAGTAGGTCGTGTGACGCTGCCAGGATTGGGCATCCCCGTCGGTGGACCTGCTATTAACGCTACGCCACGCCGAATGATAGAGCATGAGGTGAGAGCCATTACTCCGGACGATATCGACATCACCATTAGTGTGGAAGGAGGCGAGGAATTAGCCCGCCACACCTTCAATCCGCGTGTGGGAGTGGTGGACGGCATCAGCATCATCGGCACGTCGGGGATTGTCCATCCGCTCAGCCACGAGGCCTTTGTGGAGAGCATCGGACGTGAGTTAGAGGTGGCTAAGGCTTTGGGGCAGACGGCCATTGGGCTGGCGACGGGAAAGGCGGGCGAAGACACGCTCTACCGTTACGAGGAGGGGCTGAGGGTGGTGCTCTGTGGAAACCTTATTGGCGAAGCCTTGGCACGTGCCCACGCGCTGGGATTTGGGCGGGTAATACTCGCTATTGGTATCGGTAAGGCCGTGAAACTCGCGGAAGGGCATCTTGACACCCATTCGCATAAGGTCGTCATGAATAAGGAATTTATCAGCCAGGTGGCCCGTGAGACAGCAGGCGATGAGGCTGCCGAGGCTGTGGCACACATCACCTTGGCACGCGAGCTGTGGGACGTGATGCCCGAGGCTTTTTTTGAACGGATGCGGCAGCTGTGTCTTGCCCAATGCCGGACGGCGTTCGGGGCAGGAGAACTGGAAATGATTTGGGTGAAATAAGAAAAAATGAAGCATAACAAGCGTATAATAAAACGTGGAGCCATGACGGGACTGGTGATCAGCATTCCGCTACTGGCGTTGCTGAACTTGACCGTGGGGTCGGTGGCCATACCGCTGAACGAGGTCCTTCAAATTCTGTTTGGGCATGGCTCGACGTCCGAAGTATGGCAGAACATCGTGTTAGGCACTCGCCTGCCGCAGACGCTTACGGCCATAGCCTGTGGGGCTGGGCTGGCTGTGGCGGGACTGGAAATGCAGACCGTGTTCCACAACCCGCTGGCAGGACCTTCGGTGCTGGGCATCAGTAGCGCAGCCAGTCTGGGTGTCGCCATGGTGGTGCTGTTGAATGGCTGGATAGGCGGCGGGGTGCTGACACGGTTTGGGCTGGTGGGCAACGCGGCGCTGACGATGGCTGCCATCTGCGGGGCGCTGGCTGTCATGGCGATTATCATGTGGCTGGCAAGACGCGTCGAGGGTGGGGCTACGCTACTCATTGTGGGTGTCCTCATCGGGTATATCGCCACGGCCATCATCGGGGTGATGAAGTATTTCTCCAGCGAGGAGGACATCCGTGCCTATGTCATCTGGGGGCTTGGGTCGTTTGCACGCGTCACAGGCGGACAGGTGGAGGTGTTTACGGGGCTGATGGCTGTGTTGCTGCCGCTGACGATGTTGCTGGCAAAGCCGCTGAACATCCTGCTGCTTGGTGAGCAGTATGCCACCAATCTGGGTCTGGACATCCGCCGGGCACGAATGCTGATTATCTGTAGTGCAGGCACGCTGACGGCTGTTGTGACGGCCTACTGCGGCCCCATCATGTTCCTCGGGCTGGCTGTCCCGCATATCTGCCGTGGGTTGATGGGCACAGAAGACCATCGGGTGCTGCTGCCTGCCACGCTCTTTGCGGGGGCGTCGCTGGCCTTGCTCTGTAACCTGATCAGCCGTCTGCCAGGCATGGAGGGCGCTCTGCCCATCAACTCGGTGACGGCGCTCATCGGAGCTCCTGTGGCGCTGTGGGTGTTATTGAAAAAGAAAAGATGACGAAGTCAAATGAAAAAGCGAATCATATTGGTAACAGGAGGACAGCGCTCGGGAAAGAGCCTGTTTGCTGAGCGGATGGCAAAGTCGCTCTCAGCCAGCCCTGTGTATATGGCGACGGCCCATGTGGAGGATAAGGAATTCCGCGAACGGGTGCGCATCCATCAGGAGCGGCGTGGACCCGAGTGGACAACGATTGAGGAGGAGAAATACCTCAGCCGTCATACGGTGGAGGGGCGTGTGGTGCTGGTGGACTGCTGCACGCTGTGGCTGACGAACTTCTTTTCAGAAGCCTCACCTCTATCCCAGTTAGAAGCTGAGTTTGACCGTCTGACGGCACAGAATGCCACGTTCATCTTCGTCACCAACGAGATAGGGCTGGGCGGCACGAGTGCCAATGAGGTGCAACGGCGGTTCACCGATTTGCTGGGAGCCTTTAATCAGTATGTGGCAGCACGGGCCGACGAGGTTTACCTGCTCGTCTCGGGCCTTTCGATTAAACTCAAAGTATGGTAGACGTTTTATGATAGTTCCTACAGATAAACAGATGATTCCTGTCATTCAGGAGAAGATAGACAACCTGAGCAAGCCGAAAGGCTCGCTAGGACGGTTGGAGTCGCTGGCGGTACAGATGGCGTTGATTCAGCAGACGCTCCATCCCCAGTTGAAGCATCCCTGCCACATCCTTTTCGGAGGCGACCATGGCATAGAGCGTGAAGGGGTGACCTGCACGCCCCGCGAGGTGACGGCTCAGCAGATGATGAACTATGCCGGGGGAGGAGGTGCCGTCGGGATGTTTTGCCGCCAGCATGGGTTTACGCTGCGGGTGGTGGATGCAGGGGTTGACTATGACTTCGACCTGGAGCTCTATCCCCGCATCATCGACCGTAAGATTGCCCATGGCACACGTGATTTCCTCTACGAACCTGCCATGAGTGCCGATGAGTGGCATCGTGCGCTGGCTGTGGGGGCCGAGCAGGTGGACGTCTGTGCCGACGAAGGGGCAAACGTCATTTGCCTGGGCGAGATGGGGGCTGGCAACACCTCACCTTCAAGCATCCTGATGCACCTGCTGCTGGACATCCCTCTGCCGGACTGCGTGGGGGCTGGAAGCGGATTGGATGCCCCTGGCATCCGTCATAAATTAGAGGTGCTGACAGCAGCGGTAGAAAGATACAAAAAGTTAGGCGCCTTCGGCGCAATGGATAATTATCAATTGTCAATTATCAACCGACGCCAAACCGAGAGCCATCAAGCTTGCTTGAATGGCCGAGGTGCGAAGGAGGAAGGCGAAGCCAATTATCCATTACCAATTGCGCCAAAGGCGCATGAGGTGGCTCGCTACTTTGCCGGCTTTGAGATGGCTGCGGCCGTCGGGGCTATGCTGAGGGCTGCAGAGCGAAGGATGGTGGTGATGGTGGATGGCTTCATCATGACAGCCTGCATGTTAGTAGCCTCGCGTCTGGATAGTGCCGTGTTGGACTATGCCGTCTTCGGCCATTGTGGCGACGAGGGAGGCCACCGGCTGATGCTGGACGCCATGGGAGCCCAGCCTTTGCTTCATCTCGGGATGAGGCTGGGTGAGGGAACAGGGGCGCTGTGTGCCTATCCCATCGTGGAGAGCGCCGTGAGAATGTTGAACGATATGGACAGCTTCGACCATGCGCACATCACCAAGTATTTTTGAGCGCATCCAGGCAGCCCTGACATTCTTCACCCGTCTGCCTCTGGGTAGCGCGAAGGTGAGTGCTGAGGCCTATCGGCATGTCGTCCCTCTCTGGCCGCTGATGGGCTGGCTGACAGGAGGGCTGATGGCAGCCATCTTTGCACTTTCGCGACTTGCGGGGCTGGATGCCGGAGTAGCCGTCGTGCTGGCTTTGGCGGGTAGGGTGATGCTCACAGGAGCCCTGCACGAGGATGGGCTGGCGGACTTCTGCGATGGCTTTGGAGGACGTGACAGGAGCCGCACTCTGGAGATCATGAAAGATTCGCACATAGGTACCTACGGCGTGTTAGGCTTGGTGCTTTACTTCCTGCTCATCAGCCGTCTGCTGACGGCGTTGGTGCAAGGCGGGATGTCACCCCTGATGTTCATCGCGGTTGACGCCGTCTGCAAGTTCCTCAGCTCGACGATAATCTGGTTCTTGCCCTATGTGCGGCGTGAAGAGGAGGCAAAGAACAGGCTAATTTATGCCCATACGACTGCCGGCGAAAAACTTCTCTGCCTTTTCCTCGGTTTCCTCCCCATCGCCCTAATCCTAACCCTAACCCCTCACCAATTATCAATTACCAATTGTCAATTGTCAATTTCTAACCCCCTAACCCAATCGCTGTCGTTCTGCGCTTCGGCGCTTTGCTGTGCGGGGCTGTTTGGCCTCATGCATCGCCGGTTGGGTGGATATACGGGTGATTGTTGCGGAGCTACCTTCCTTCTGACGGAACTGACGTTTTATTTCATGCTGAGCTGCCTGTTATGAATCAGAGATATGTAATAGCTGCGCCGTCGTCGGGAAGTGGGAAGACCACCATCACCATGGGACTGCTGCGTGCCCTGACTGACCGTGGACTGCACGTCCAGCCTTACAAGTGCGGCCCTGACTATATCGACACGATCTTCCACCAAATGGCATCGGGCAGGGAGAGTGTCAATCTGGATACCTTCATGGCCTCGCCCGAGCATGTGAAGCAGCTGTTTGAGCGCTATTCAGCCCAGGCGGATGCCTGTGTGGTGGAAGGGGCTATGGGGCTGTACGACGGATACGAAAAAAGTCGTGGAAGTGCAGCTGAGATAGCCCGTTTGCTGGGTGTGCCCGTTGTGCTGGTTGTGGATGCAAAGTCGATGGGCTATAGCGTGGCGGCCCTGCTGCATGGCATCAAGACGTTCAAGCCCATAAACCTCGCAGGGGTGGTGTTCAACCGAGTAGGCTCAGAGAGCCACTATCGCCATCTGCTTGCCGCTTGTGAGGATGTTGGGGTGCAAAGCCTTGGCTACCTGCCAAATAATCCTGAGCTACGTATGCCCAGCCGTCATCTTGGACTCACCCTCTCAGGACGGGAAGAAATGGAGCACTTCATCTGCCTCGCCGCGGGAGAGGTTGCAGAACATGTGGACGTGGAAAGGCTCATGGAGAAAGTTCAGCGTTCAGACTGTCAGACGAATAGACTGACAGATAAATCAAGACTATCAGACTATCAGACTAACAGACTGGCAGATAATAGCCCTCGGGCAGAGCCACCTACAGAACATTCATCTGTTAGTCTGGAAGTCTGTAAGTCTGAAAGTCTATCAAATGAAGTCTGTCCGTCTAAAAGAATTGCTGTTGCTCGGGATGAGGCTTTTAACTTCACCTACCGCGCCAACATCGATTCCTTGCGGGCGATGGGAGAAGTGACGTTCTTCTCTCCTTTGCATGACGACACGTTGCCCGCCTGCGACTTGCTCTATCTTCCAGGAGGCTATCCCGAGCTCTATGCCTCGGAATTAGCGGCAAACAGTGGTATGCGCCATAGCATCAAGGCCTATGCCGAGCAGGGTGGACGGGTGATAGCAGAGTGTGGCGGTTTCATGTACCTCTGTTCAGCCATCGACGGCGTTGAGATGTGTGGCGTTTTTCCCTTCAAGGCTACCATGGAAGGTGCTCGGTTGCATCTGGGCTACAGGCAGATAACGCTGGACGGCATATCCCTCCGTGGGCATGAGTTCCACTATTCAACAGTGCATGAAGGTGTCCTGCCCAACCATGTGAAGGCGATAACAGGCCAATGTTCAGCCTTGGGAAAACCCGTTGATACGCCGCTCTATCGCTATAAGAATGTCCTTGCCGGCTATACCCATTGGTATTGGGCAGAGACAGGAATAAAAACATGGCTGAATATGAACTCCAAATCGTAAATCGTCAAATCGTAAATAACATGTCTTTTCATCCATTGATGCTGGTTGGTACGGGCAGCGACGTGGGCAAGAGTGTGCTCTGTACGGCGCTCTGCCGCATATTCCTGCAGGACGGCTATCACCCAGCCCCCTTCAAGGCACAGAACATGGCGCTCAACTCCTTTGCCACACCCGACGGCAGGGAGATAGGCCGAGCACAGGCGGTGCAGGCTGAGGCATGTGGTCTGCCGCCTCACACCGATATGAATCCGCTGTTGCTGAAGCCTAACTCTGAGCATACCACCCAGGTGGTGCTGAACGGGCGTCCCATCGGCAATCGTTCGGCCTATGACTATTTCCGTAAGGAGGGCAGGGGAGAGCTGCGCGAGGCTGTCCATGCAGCGTTTGACCGGCTGCAGGCGCTCTACAACCCCATCGTCATGGAGGGGGCAGGGAGCGTGTCGGAACTCAATCTGCGTGACTCTGACCTTGTGAACATGCCCATGGCCCGCTATGCAGATGCCGACGTGGTGCTGGTGGCTGACATCGACCGTGGAGGCGTTTTTGCTTCATGCTACGGCAGCGTGATGCTCCAGACGCCTGAGGACAGACGGCGCATCAAGGGAATCATCGTCAATAAGTTCCGTGGTGACCTGCGTCTCTTTGACGAGGGACGGCGCTTGCTGGAACAGACGTGTGGCGTGCCTGTGCTGGGGGTGGTGCCCATGCTGAGCGACCTTGCCATTGACGAAGAGGACAGCGTCAGCCTGGAACAGAAGCGCCGTTCACTGGCCACAGGCAAAATCAACGTGGCGGTGGTGCTGCTGAGGCATATAAGCAACTTCACCGACTTTGATGTGCTGGAGCGCGACGAACGGGTAAACCTCTTTTATACCACCAGTGCCGATGACGTCGGTCAGGCTGATGTCATCATCCTTCCGGGGACGAAGAGCACGCTGGACGACCTCTATCACCTGCGGCGCAGTGGACTGGCAAGGGCTATCGTCCAGGCGCATAAGGCAGGGAAAACGGTTGTCGGCATCTGTGGGGGGTTCCAGATGCTGGGACAGACGGTGGAAGACCCCGAGGGCATTGAGGGGGAGATACGTTCCTTGCCCGGGCTGGGGCTGCTGGACGTCCACACTACGTTGACGCCCGAGAAAACCACCCGTCAGGTGACGTTTGAGTGGAACGGCACCACCTGTCAGGGGTATGAGATTCATCAGGGTGTGAGCGATGCGGAGGTCATGGTGGTCGAGCAGGAGGGGGTGATGGGCACCTACGTCCACGGCTTCCTTGACAACCGTGCTGTCATTGACCATCTGCTTCGCAACACGACCCCCACAGCCCCCGCCACGGAGTCATTGACTTCGTTCAAGGAGCAGCAGTACGACCGGCTGGCCAGTCATGTGAGGCAGTATGTGGATATTCCGAAACTCTATCAGATCATGAGCCATGATTGACGGACACGGTGACGACGGTTTCCGCTATGGGAACATCCGGCTGGACTTCAGCTCGAATGTCTATGCCCAGTTCTCCCACGATGAGCTCCTGTCCTGGCTGGTAGGCCGGCTTGGGGATATCGGGCACTATCCAGAACCGGCACCCCGTGAACTGGAAGCTGTGTTGGCAGCACAGATGGGGGTTCAGCCTGACGAGGTGGTGGTCACCAATGGAGCTACGGAGGCCATCTACCTGACGGCACTTGCCATGCGACGGAGCAGGACAGCCATCCTGGTGCCGACCTTTGCTGAATATGCTGATGCCTGCCGGCTGCATGAGCATAGGGTTACGTTTATCCGCAGCTTGGACGACATCCCCGAGGGGACTGACATGGTGTGGATGTGCAATCCGAATAACCCTACGGGGACAGTCCTTCCCCGCGAGAAGCTCCTTGACTGCGTTGCCCGCCATAGCGATATCCTGTTTGTAGTAGATGCCAGCTACGCCCCATTCACCTTCGAGTCCCTCCCGTCGCCTGCTGAGGCATGCCGGTTGCCCAACGTCGTGATGATTCACTCCATGACGAAGGAGTTTGCCATTCCGGGGCTGCGACTGGGCTATCTGACCGCCTGCCAGAGGCTGATGGAGCTGATAGGACTTGGGCGGATGCCCTGGTCAGTAAACAGCGTGGCACAAGAGGCAGGGCTATGGCTGACGGCTCATCGGGAAAAGTATCTTGTTCCGTTGGACGAACTGATCCATGAGCGCAGACGTGTGGCCCAAGCCCTGGAGGCACTGGGAGTGTGTGATGCCCTGCCGTCAGACACCCATATCCTGCTTTGCCGTCTCCATCAAGGCACCGCCGCAGCCCTGAAGGACTATCTTGCCCGACAGCATGGCATCCTCATTCGCGATGCCTCTAACTTCGAAGGGCTTGACCAGCGTTACTTCCGTATTGCCGTGCAGTCCCAAGCAGCAAATGACGAGCTGATAGCCTGCATTCGCGAGTGGCATTTTTAGTTAAGAATTAAGAGTTAAGAAGTAAGAAGTAAGAGGTAAGAAGTAAGAGGTAAGAAATCTGAGGACGTGTTCGTTAAACAATAAACCAAAAAAGCGTTAAACCCAAAAAGCGTTAAACCAATAAATATGAACTATGAACTGACCATCGCGTTGGTTATCGGGTGGCTGCTTGATTTTGTTTTTGGTGACCCGGAGCGTTTGCCACATCCGGTTGTGGGCATGGGGCGCTGGATTGCCTTCTGGGAAAAGCGGCTCAACAAGGGCCCTCATCGCAAGGCACGAGGGGCTTTGTTGGTCGTCATCAGCCTGCTGCTTTGCTTCGCCCTCACCTACGCCCTATTGCAACTGCTTGAAACTTGTAACTTGAATCTTGAAACCTGGAACCTGAAACCTGAAACCTGGAACCTGAAACCCTTATCTCTCCTTCTCTCCACACTGCTCGTGTTCTTCTGCCTTGCTGGGCGAACGTTGAGACGTGAGGTCCGCATGGTGTTCGAAGCCCTTGATGTCAGTCTTGACGATGGGCGGCGACAGGTGGCACGTATTGTGGGACGCGACACACAAACCCTCTCAGCCCAGGAGGTACGTACGGCAGCCTTGGAGACGCTGGCAGAAAACCTCTCCGACGGCGTTGTGGCACCCTTGTTCTGGCTGTGTCTGTTGGGCGTTCCCGGGATGGTGACCTATAAGCTCATCAACACCTTCGACTCCATGATTGGCTACCGCAGCCCCCGCTATAAGGACTTTGGCTGCTGGGCAGCACACATCGACGACATAGCCAATTTCATCCCCGCCCGTGTGACGGCCCTGCTGATGCTGCTTGTGGGGTGGATAGGCCAAATAGTCAGTAAGATAAAACGCCCGCAAGGAAACAAGCCGGCCGAACAAACGGTTAACAAACGGATTGGGCTTCTGCGGTTTCTTTTCCGCTTTGGCCCCCAGCATGCTTCGCCCAACAGTGGCTGGCCTGAGGCGGCATTGGCTGCCTTGCTGGACTGTCGTTTCGGGGGTACACACGCGTACTTCGGCGAAGAGGTCTATAAACCCTATATAGGCACCAATCCGCGTCCGTTATCCACCCGCGACATGCACATCAGCATCCGCCTCTGCCTCACCACCGAGATTGTTGCCGTCTGCCTCGTCGTAACGGCATTATTCCTCTTCCATCTGCCTTTTATCTAATAATCAACAATACTCCCAATAAACATGGTTTTTGAACTTAACGACCTCACAACGGGCTATGCCGACAAGCATGGCGTGAAAACCATCTCTTCCCACCTGAACGCCCAGTTGCCTCAGGGGAAGCTGACGTGTATGCTGGGACCCAATGGTGCCGGCAAGTCAACCTTGCTGCGCACGATGGCTGCCTTCCAGCCGGCGTTGGAGGGGCAGATCATCATCGACGGCAAGCCCCTTGCCACCTATTCCATGCAGGAGCTGGCGCAAAAGATAAGCATCGTGCTCACCGACAGCCCGAAGAACATGAACATGACCGTCGAGGAGGTGGTATCCCTCGGACGAAGCCCCTATACGGGGTTCTGGGGGAAGATGCACGACGCGGACTGGAAGGCTGTCCATGACAGTCTGGCGCTGATTGGCATCGAGGACTTCAGGCACCGGAGGTTGTCGTCGCTCTCCGATGGTGAGCGCCAGAAGGTGATGATTGCCAAGTCGATCACCCAGGAGACGCCCCTCATCTTCCTCGACGAGCCCACAGCCTTCCTCGACTATCCCAGCAAGGTGAGGACCATGCTGCTGCTCCATCGGCTGACGCGTGAGCTGGGCAAGACGGTGTTCCTCTCGACACACGACATGGAGCATGCCCTGTGGATTGCCGACGAGATATGGCTCCTCGACCGCGAGAGGGGGCTCACGACGGGGACACCTCAACAGCTAAGCGAGTCGGGGCAGATTGGGGACTACTTCGACTGCAAGGACATGACCTATCTGCCCTCTGAGCGGCGCTTTGCCGTCACTTTGCCTGAGTAGCTGCCGCTGCTGCCTCCTGCTGGAAGAAGCTGACCATCCGCTTGAAGGTCTCCTCGTTGAAGGTCACAGGTCCATGCTGACCGTCGGGCACGGTGATGAACTCCTCCAGCCGTCCGGCCTTCTTCAGCTCTTCGGCGAAGAACACGCTCTGGCAGTGGGGCACGACGTTGTCGGCATCACCATGGAACACCAGGAAGCGGGGCATCTGGGCAGCGTTGAGGGCCACATAGGTGATGGGGCTGATGAGGCTGACAAGGTCTGGACGGTCGGCGGGAGCTGCTCCCATGAGGGCTGCCTCGGGCGACTTGTCATCCTTCACCGTCTCGCAGTTTTCCATGTGGGCCATGTCCACAGGACCAAACCAATCGACCACAGCATCCACACGGCTCGTGCAGTTGGTGTTGCCTCCGACGGAGCCCTCCAGGTCAAGCGTTGTGTCACCCTCTGTGCGTGTGGTCATGCCATTGGTGACGCCTGCCAGGGCTGACAGATGGCCTCCCGACGAGAACCCTGTGATGCCCACGAACGATGTGTCGAGCTTATACTCAGCGGCATGGGCGCGGATGAAGCGCAGGGCTGCTTTCACGTCCTGAATCTGGGCGGGGAACTTGGCTTCGCCACTTGAGCGGTGGTTGATGCACACCACGGCAAAGCCTGCGTCAATCAGGGGCTGGCCCAGCGACATGAAGGCAAAGGGCTTGGCATCGTTGGAAAACCAGGCGCTGCCATAGATGGCGACGATGACCTTGTACGCTTTCTGCTGGGTCTTCGGCAGGTAGATGTCGAGGTTATGGGCTTTCAGGTCATCGCCTGCATAGTTGACGTCTTTCCAATCAGGCTCGACAGGCGTGGGGAACTGTGCTGATGCCACCACCGGCACCATCACCAACAAGGCTAAAAGGGACTTGATTCCGTTTTTCATCTTATACATAGATTTATATAAACACTCGGTATTTTATTTAGTTAAGAGTTAAGAATTAAGAGTTAAGAAAAATAGTATTGGGCGCTGAGTACTTTTTTTCGACTACGAATTACACGAATTTCACGAATTTTTTTAGAGTCTGCTTCGCAGAGAAATCTCACAAAATTTGATTCAAAATAATTCAAAATGTTGTAATCTTATATTTTGTGAAATTTTGAAATTAATATTGAATAATTTCTGCCCGAAGGGCACTTCCTCCAACATTCGGCGTGCGAAGCCATCGCCGCAATAAATTCGTATAATTCGTAAAATTCGTAGTGAAAAAAAGTATTCCGCATGCAGCACTATTTTTCTTAATTCTTAATTCTTAATTCTTAATTCTTAACTAGTAAAAGCTCTTAATTCTTAACTAGTTAAACTTCCACCAGTCGAGGTGTGTGTCGCCGGTGGGGGCGCTGAAGCAGAGGTAGAGGTCGTGGACGCCAGTGGCATCCTTGACACGGGTGCTGAAGGTGCGGTACTTGTCCACTGAGCCTGTGCGTGAGAGGGTCAGGGTGCCGATGACTGGGCCGTCGGTGCTGTCGAGATGCAGGGTGACGGTGAGGCTGCCTGTGGAGGAGGCTGTGAGGCGGAACTGCTTGGCGCCGGCTCCGAAGTCCACACCACGCAGACGGATGTACTCACCCTCGTCGATGTCCATGACATACATGTTGCGGCGGCCTGTGGAGGTTGGCATGTCGGCTACGACGCCTGTGTTGGGGATGCCCATCTTGGCTGTCTTCAGTCCGTAGCCCCATGCCATCGTCTCTGCCTCCACACGCTGGTAGGGATTGAGCCAGCGCAGCTGACGCACGGGCTGCTGGTCAAGCCAGTAGGGCTCTTCGTTGATGGTGCCGTCGGGGTTGTAGGTGATTTCAGTCACGGCGACGCTGCGGCGCTCGTGGTGGACAAAGGTCTCCAGGTGCATCAGGTCGTAGCTCTGTCCGAAGATGTATGACCGTCCGCCGAAGTCACAGATGCCCGGGTGGTTGCCACGGTCGCGCTGGGTGGGGCGCATGATGTATCCCTTTGCCTCCCAGGGGCCTGTGGGGCTGTCGCTCATGGCATAGCCCAGTGCTTCGGGGCAGCAGGTGGTGGCATAGCTCAGGTAGTAGTGCCCATCCCGTTTGTAGAACCAGGGACCCTCCTGATAGTGCTCGATGTGATAGTCGAGCTTGGTGATGCCGCTCTTCAGCGAAATCATGTCGTCGTTCAACAGGGCGTAGTAGGTGTTGGGATTGCCCCAGTACATGTAGGCCTGTCCGTCGTCGTCGGTGAAGACGGTGGGGTCGATGTCGTCCCAGTGTTCACGCTGCCACACCAGGGGCTTGCCGAGGGGGTCGTGGAAGGGACCATAGGGGCTGTCGCTGACCAGCACACCGATGCCATGCCCATGCAGGGGGGCATAGAGGTAGTACTTGCCATTGCGCTCGACGGTCTGGATGGCCCAACCTCCATTCTCACGGCTGCGCCACGTGAAGTCCTTCAGCGAGGCCACGGCCCCATGCTCCGTCCAGTTGACCATGTCGGTGGTGGTCCAGAGCAGCCAGTCGTACATGAAGAATCCGGCTGAGTGGCGTTCGTTCTCATCAGGGATGTCCTCGGGCGAGGCGTCGTGTGAGGTGTAGAGGAACAGCGTGTCGCCGATGACCAGGGGTGAGGGGTCGGCGGTGTACTTGGTCTGGAAGAGCGGCATGTTCACCTGCTCCAGTCCGCGCATCTCCCACCAGTCGAAGTTCATCAGCTTGGGTCCCTTGCGTCCGGTGAAGACCAGGTAGAGGTCGTGGGTGCCTGTGACGTACGAGGTGAGGTCGGCGGTGAGGGTCTGCCACTGCTCCCAGCCACCGGTGCCGGGGACAGGAAGGCGCACCAGCATCTCTCCCTTCAGGCTGTCGGCACGCACTTCGATGGCTCCACCCCTCAGACCACTGGCCACACGGGCTGTGAATGTGCGCGGGATGCCCTGACCGAAGCCCACGGACTGCAGTTTGATGTAGTCACCGTTGTGGATGTCAGTGACATAGACGCCCACGCTGTTGTTCTGCTCGGTCTTCAGACCCTTGGAGAAAGCCATCGTCTCAGCCTCCACGCGGCGGTAGGGGCAGAAGGTGCCGACGGGCTTCACTCCCTCGTCTGTAGGCATGATGGTGGGGAACGAGCCATCGGCATTGTAGGTGAACTCCTCTACGGCTACACTACGTCCGAAGCCACCTCCGCGGGGCAGCTTGCCGGTGTGGTAGAAGAAGTAGCTGTGGCCCTTGAAGTCAGCCACGCCGCAGTGGTTGGTGAACGACTTGGTGTCGCAGAGTGGCATGATCTCTCCGGCGTAGGTCCAGGGACCTGTGGGGGCAGGGGCTGTGCTGTAGCTGATGTGCTCGGGCACGCCGCCGGCAGCATAGAGCAGCTGGTACTGCTTGTCCGTCGTGACGCGGTACTTCGTGCTGTCCACCTTCCGCAGCCAGGGACCCTCCACGTAGCTGTCCTTGTATGTCTTGTCCTTGTCGCGCTGGTCCATCAGGGGAGCTCCGAAGGCCTCTTCTGTCATATCCAGCCTGCCCAGCTCACCCTCGTAGGACACCATGTCGCGGTTCAGCTTCAGGTAGTAGCACTGGGGGTTGCCCCACATCAGCCAAGCCTGACCGTCATCATCGATGAGCACCGTAGGGTCTATGTGGTCCCACGAGCCATTCTCGAACAGCGGTTTGCCCAGGGCATCGCGGAAGGGACCAGTGGGACTGTTGCTGACAGCCACGCCGATGGCCATGCCCCGCGACAGACGCGAGTGGGCACAGATGTACCAGAAGTACTTGCCGTCACGTTCGATGCACTGGCTGGCCCAGGCTCGGTCGTCAGCCCACGAGAAGCTCTCCAGCGCCAGTGGTGAGCCATGGTCGCGCCAGTTCACCATGTCCGTCGTGGAGTAGATGCGCCACTCCTGCATCCAGAAGAAGTCGGCACCGTCCTCATCGTGACCGGTATAGACATAGAGTGTGTCGCCGACCACCAGTGGAGCAGGGTCGCTGGTGAACCACGTCTGCACAAAGGGGTTCTGTGCCTCGGCAGGCACCACGATGCCCACCAGAAGGGCAACAAGGGGGAGAAGCAGGGTCTTTTTCATAGCCAAAAGGAATTTAATGCGACGTAATGCGACGGCAAAGTTAATGAATAAAAATCACATTCCACACCTTTGCGTCAAATTATTATTTTCCGACCATGATGTTTCCCCTTCAGAGCCCCATCCACAAGCATCTCAGCACAGGGCAACAAACTCCGTCTCCCTCCGATTTTTCTTCCTCCCCCTCAAAAAAAACCGCCTATTCGTTTGCAATCTGCAAAATAACCCCTACATTTGCACCGTGTTCCCCGGAACGCAAACATTTTAGTTGCTCAATTATCCAGTCGAACTGCTACCTCGAAAGGGATTTCACGAGCAAACCTAATCTACATTGAAGTGTGCGCTTTTGCGCAGGCTTCTCCATAGTAGATTAGAGGTTGTAGCAGACCTGACTGGATATATGGTAGGTCTGCGCTTTTTGTATTCCTTTTTGAGGCGATACAGAAAGGACTTGTAAGATGAGAGAGGATGAGATTATTCTAGATGAGGTGTAATAAAACGATTGTTCGGCGTATGAAAAGGATCCTAAAAATTGTGATGGCCATACTGCTTGTCATTTGTCTGTTTGACATGCCCTATGGTTACTACAATTTGATTCGTTTTATAGCTATGATTGTCTTCTCTTACTTCTCATATAGCTATTTCAAGGACAGCCGTCCAGCACTGGGTTTCTCCTTTGCTGCACTTGCGCTACTTTTTCAGCCTTTTGTGAAGATTGCCCTTGGAAAAGACATCTGGAACGTAGTTGACGTTGTGGTAGCATTTTTTCTGGTGATCATTTGTTTCAAGAAATAATTCATTCGTTATGCTATCACGTATTGTTATTACAATCTTGGTCTATTCCATCGCAGGATGGTTGTTGTGCAACATAGACCCAGATAAAGAATACATTTGGTATTCAGGTATATGGCATGGCTTGTTTTTTGTTCCCAACTTGATTAGGAGCTGGTTTACCGATGCCATCTATAAGGCAGAAACTTATACAGCGGCCTATAATTTCTTCTATTGGGTATTCTGCATTATCTCCGTTTTAGGTTTTCTTTTTGGCGGAGGCTACAGAAAACGTGATTACTGAACCAAAAGAGTTTTCGTCTATGAAACTAAAGAAGTATAAATGGCATATCATTGGATACGTTCTGTATCTGACGGTTTTGGTCCTGCTTATGCCTGAGGACTATTTTAGCAGTAGTTATAAAAGCGAGTTTTGGAAATACTCTGTTGGATTGGCCATAACAGTTCCTCTCGTGCTCTACATTTTTGTCACTCTCTATCGGAACAAAAGGCAAAAAGGAGATGTTGTTCAAAAGCAAAGTAAGGTTGACGCTCCAAATGCCGATGGAAAAACTGCAATAGAAGAAGTAAACAAGGTTTTTGAGAAAACAGCCTCTACACTTGGAATAGACATAGAAGGTGGTAAACTGCAATATGAATGGCCACTTCTGGATTTCATTAAGAGTTATGGAAAACTGCAAATAGGTGAGGCGCTGAACAAGGAAACGGGTAAAATATACCATTGTTGCATTTTTACCAATGAAAAGGGTAAAAAAATCATAGCAAACTTTTATTCTAAAATGGGAGAACTGTCCGCCTCGCAAATATCTGAGAAACAACACAACTTAAAGGTCGGTGTTCTTGATACAGGTGGATTTATCCTATATGAAAATTGGTTTGGCAAAAAAGCAAAATAAAAAGTCAGAAAATGTTAGGAGCTCTATTATTATTTTTATTGTTATCCCTTTTTTGGTACTGGATTAATTTGGGAAAAAAATTCAGCCGCTACCAGAAAGGAAATGAAGTGATGAGCATCAGACAATTCTGCATATACAGTCTCCTGTGGCTGCTTGTGGGGATTCCTGTACTATCATTTATATTGATTTATATTATAGCTTTAATATCAGAAGATTTTGCCAATGATAATATATGGGTAAGTATATGTGCCGCTTCGGTTATCATTGTTGCTATTCTCGTGATGCAAAGCAGAAAGTTCATCAAGCTTAGGAAAAGTGGACAGAATCTCATCAGCAACTTAGAAGATGTGAATATTGGAGAATAAAATAGCACGAAGTAAGATGAGACCTCCAAAGAAATCTTTCCTTTCCAATCTTTTGGGTAGAAACACATATTATGAGTTTAAGGGATATGCCATAATAATCGTTTTCTTTGGTACTTGCATTCTTGCCATTTTGTTTGGATTATCCTTAATCTTCCATTATAAGTTTATCAGCAACATTCTCAACCTATTCACAGGTACATCGATTCTTTTCGGAGTTTATGTTGGCGCATTGATTCTGCTGCTGGACTTTGAGGTGGATGTTGAAGAGAAAGAATCTCCTTATTTAGGCAATCCAAAGAAAGTGAAAAAAACGACAATGTACAATCTTACCATTTTTTGGGGCGTTTTGCTTTTGCTGTTAGGTGTAGCAGCAATACACTTTAGTAACCAGTACAGCAAGCGTTATGCCTTTGAATGCAGTTTCTTTCTTGTTGATGAACAGGCTGGAATTTATCATATAAATTATAAAAATGGCTGTAAGGTGGCAAAAGAAGCTTATGATTTGAAAAAGATTAAAGGTTATAAGATTGATAAGTCGTTCACTCTCTGTAAATGGTGCGATCAATGGGCTGAAGATGTTGAGAGTGAGTATGGGACAAGCAAATACTATAGAAAATAATAGATAAGTATACGGTATCATACTCCATTCAGGCGAATTTACTGTCGCTGTTTGAGGAATAGGCAGACCCTGATTTGTAGGTTTGAGAGTAATTACTTATCTTTGCGGGTAAATATGGGATTTATGATTTCGATGCTGTATAATATCCTTATAAGAAGGGAAATCCACTGATGGTATCTAGCAGGGAAGGGCATGATAATAGTGCTATCAGAAGGGGGATTCCATCAGATGTTTATACAAAGAAAAGTGAAGGCAAGACTAAAAATCGATTTTATAGATACGATTATCCAAATAATATAATGTTAAAAGAGATAGTATTAACGCCGATAAAGTAACATTATGAAAAAGTTGCATTATAAAATCTTAATTTGGATTGGTTCTTTTATTATTTTATTGGTAGGGATTCTTGCTGCTGCAGCATGGTGGGCAGCTAATCATCCTGTTACAGACTGTGTGGAATAATATTTTTATTTTATATGTTTAAGCAACCGAAGGCTGCGGGAGCCTCATACTGTTTTTGGGAAGTTAAATCATCTTTTATAAATTTTCAACATGCCCAGTTTGGATAGATTCTTAACAGACGGTACAGTTTTATGTTAGAAAGAAATTACTTATCTTTGTGGCAAATTTGGGAGATATGAAGAAAGTATTTGTAGCTTTTCTATTCCTGACTCTTTTAACAGGGTGCAGAAATAGTACCATTAATGGTTCAATAGAAAGTTCGAGTGAATATGATTTTGAAGCATTAAGGGATAGCTTGGGATTAGATTCCACTTGCATATTTGTAAAAGAGTGCAGTCCATTGTATAAAGATAACAATCCATACGATTTCGATGAGGAGACAAGGATAAAGACTTTGTTCTATACTGTTTTTCCGCCTGATGAAGAATGTGAATACTTTGATACAGTGGTATATGCTGTGAGAAGAGATAATTCTATCATATTCTGGGGAAGAAATGATGTAGCGAGTTCTGCAAAGAGATTGATTGATTGGACTATTAATAACAGAGAAAAGATTTAGAAAACTATGCCTATACTCGTTCAGACGTATTTGTTGTCCAGGTGTAATGAGAATGGGATTTGTAATCCCCAGCTAAAGACAGAACAAATGGAGAGGGATTCTAAATTCCTCTATTCAAAACTGTTGGATTGCAAATCCGTCCAAAGGTTTTATAAAAGATTATAAACAGCATCTTACGAATACATACCTGCCAATATCTCATTTATATAACCCTTAATACAAATACTTAATGAAAAAAGTTCTGTACACTATCAAAATGATTATACTGCGTCCTAGGCGTCTTTTGAAGAATTATAGGCGGGATAAGGCTATTGAAAAGAAAGTTCAACAATTAATAGCTGAAGGAAAAGACCCAAATGACTACTATTATGATTAAAGCTTTTTTATTTATTATCGAGGTTATACTCATTGTCTCAATTATCAAAGCAGTCCTGAGGCGGCCAATAAGAAGATTAAAAAACCGCAGGCGGGATAAGGCTTGGCAAAAAATAAATGAGCAACGTGTTGCTGAAGGAAAAGAGCCTATTAGATACGATTAACCTTAACCTATTCTTACAGGGTAGGTTGTAACTTTTCAACAGATAAAGAAAATTCGTTCAGTTGGTCTTGTAATCCACTTGCAGGGTGAAAACGAGAGAGGGGGACGCGGCGCGCCCCCTTCTCTCTTTAATGTGGTTCAGCTTCTTAAAACCGTTTGCAATTGCACCTTTGCACCTTTTTTGAAAAGCGTTTTCGGTTTGTGTCCCCCCCAAAAAAAGTGGGGGGTTGCTCGGTTGTGTTTTCTGCTGAAGCGTTTTCTTGTCGTACCCCACGTTATGATATCTTGCGGTACTTCCCTTTGTGTTCTCCAGCACGGATGCGCTGGGCTTTGCCATTGTCGTGAAGGCGCTTGATGCAGCTGTTGATGCTGTTCCGGTTACCTTCGTAGCCATAACAACGGTCAATGTCCTCGCGGGTGAAGATGTCGGGCAGGTTGCTGTAGGCCAGCTGGGTGTGGCTCTGCATGGTGACGGCTTCGTTCTGTATGCCATAAAGTTTGGCGTAATATTTCTCGCCGATGGCCTTGAAGTAGTAGTGCTGGAATGATAACTGGGCATCGGCTATCATCAGGGCCAACTGAATATCGTATTTATCGACTTTGAAGCAGTCGTCGCATAGCCAGTAGCCGTGTTCGTCCTGCCTCATCTGATCCCAATGTCGGGTGACGATGAAGGGGAGGCTGAAGTTGACGGCGTGCCAGCAGACACGCTTCAACAGGTCTTCCTCTGTCTTGGACTGGTTCTCACGAGCTTCCTCCATTCGCTGTTTTGTCCAGTTGTAGAGGGCATCGTTGATGGGCTTGATGGGAAGCTCACCGCGGGTGCGGTCAAGCTTCTCTGACCACAAGGTGAGCATCCTATTGCGTTGCTCATCCTCAGCGGTGATTTGTTGATTAGGCATCATTTCGTAGCCGGTTTCACCTGTGGGGACCACGGTGAGGCGTGTAACGAGGCCTGAGCCGTAGTTCTCGGCTGTGATCTGTTTCTTCAGGGCATATTCCGTGCCTGAGTACATGAAGTTGGCAGCCACGTCCACCTCGCCCACCGAGGTGGACGTGTTCTTCTGGAAGGCTCCTTGGGGCTCGTTATGGAATGCCTTCAGATGAAGTGAAGCAATGTTCATATATTCTTTCCGCATGTTCGTAAGTGAGATATCCAGCTCACTGTCCACGATGCTGACATGGAGGCGGACTTTTTCTCCGTCAATTTCCTCCACGTTGTTGAACATGGCCTCGCGGATAGCAGCCGCTGTGCTTTCGGAGGGCAGGCTTCGGTAAATGCCCGTTGGGCGGACAGTGGAGTTCTTGGCTGAGCCGTTCTTCTGCTCATGCTCTTTGTTCCACTTGTTCAGTGCATCCTCTTGTTTCTTGTCGGCTTCCTTTATGGGGATCGTCATGATTCGATAAAGGTCAACAAGCATCTGTTTGCCGCCGCCCATGCGCCCTATGATTTCAAGGATGCAGTTCAGACGGTTTTGCTTTTTTTTCGACCCATAGAGGCTGTACCAGCATCGGGTCATCAGGTTCATGCCAAAGGCACCACCGATGAACATGGCTGCCACGTAGTGTTTCAGCTCACGCCCCTTACAGACCAGCTCCATCAGGGGATAGCGGGGCATCTGCTTTTTGATCTTCTCTGCCAGACGCAGAAGGAACTTTCTCATGTCCTCGTCGGGTGAGGACGCCTGTCCGCCCATCATCTGGCGTTGCTGCTCAGCCACAAGGCTGCTGTAGCTTCGACCTGTCACCTTTTGGATGGCGCGTTGCATGAAGGCTGAGGGCTTGGGGGGCGTGTAATACGTGGATTCACGCTTCTCCATCAGCGCTTTGGCGCTCTTGATGATGTTTTCAACCTCCGTCTGTCCTCGCTCCTTGATGATTTCCTGGACAAAGCCCAGCTGGAGGAGGTCATGACGGACAGCATCCACACTGCCGTCGCGCAGGATGATGAGGCTGTTGGCCAGTGAGAGGGTGGTCTTATGTCGGCTGTTGACGGTGACGCCGTTTGGGTACATGGCTTTGACATACTCCACGGGCTGATGACCGAACACCAGCGGGAAATCCCCGTCCCCCTGAGGCTGGGGGCTGACCTCTTTCGCTCCAGCCACAAGGCTGACGGCAGGGGTGTCCTCATGAAAACGGTTTTCAGCATGGATGGGGTCGCTGCTGCCTTTGCGGTAAGCTTCTCCATAGAGCCGCTCCATGGGCGAATCCACATCTTTGTCCTCATCGTCATTTCCGAACAGCAGCTCCTCATCTATATAGAGGATGTCCTCTCGGCGAGGGGCATAACTGATGCGCGAGGCATCGATACAACTTCTGTCAACCACAGGATTGCCTGTGGTTCCCATCATGTCAAGTATCCCGAGGTCGCGGGCAAGGCAGATCTGGTTGTCGGCAATGTTGCCCAGTTCAGGGCGTGCCATAGCGACCAGCCTGAGCCCCATGCCTGATGAGGTGTTGTGCCCCAGGGCTATCTGCCAGGGGAAGCCCTCAACCTGCGTGCGGGCAAAGACCTCCCGCGGGTCACAGGCCAGATGGTCTGCGTCGAACATGAAGAGCGGACCGAGGACGACGTCCTCCTGCCTGCGCTTGCTGCCTTTGAACGCTTTGGCAGCGAAGATGAAGCACGTCAGCCCCGTCTTCAGGTCGTTAGTCCAGCGGCGGAGCTTGTCCGCAGGGGTGAGCTTCTGAAAAGCCTCCTCGCTGGAGTGTTTGCTGCAGAACTGCTGGAAGAGCCTGTCTTTCAAAAATTCGTCTACAGACTTGCCGTCTTTGATGGCGTTCTCTACTGACTGACGCATGCTGATGCGCCAGCTGACGTCCTGGCTGTCAACAATCTGGTTGAAATCAGCCAGTGTACAGGGGAGCAAGGCTCCCCCATACTGATTAGTTTGAAAAATGAAATTGCTCATAAAGCATAACATCATTAATGTTTTTAATTAATTTAATATCACTCACATAAATCTTGTTTTGCAAGCCGAAGAAACTATCTTCTACCGTAAAAATCAGGCTTGCCAAAACAAGCTCACCTTCTTTGAAAAGGTGCAAGGCTTGTTTGCCTCTCAGGGTGGCCACGATCTTATTCGTATTGAATCGACCGTGCTCTTTGAGAATGAGCAAACATTCAGGTTCAAAACTCGTGCGACCATTTTCGTCGCAACATTC
>JAILEU010000080.1 GCA_024697785.1 Bacteroidaceae bacterium
GCGAATCCTGGGCAGCTCCCTGCTCACCAAGGATGACATCATGGAACTTTTCACCCTGTCTGAAGATGAGGAAGAACCCGATGATCCGCAGCTTGAAATTGAATTTATATGCGATTAACATATATTAATAGACACTAGTGATATTTATTATATATTATATTTATATATTATATTTCCATATATATTAAAATTCGCGCGCACGCCGGAAAGGTTGTGCTACAATGCTACAATGCTACAATGCTACGCTCTTTTCCTCGCGCAGAAAGGGCCTTTCCCGTCAGAGAAATCCCCTTCCTACGCGTACGTCGCCCCGAATTTTCGCCAAACCTTCGCGGCTACTTCCACCCCGAAAAATGGTCGCATCACCCCGTTTTTTGATCTTCGTCGTCGCCAAAAAAGTCGCCTTTTCACCCCCCAAAAAACACAATTGATGGTAAGCACCCCCCCAGTCGACGGATTTTAGACCCCCTTTGACTACCAAATAAAGCACTTTTTTTGGAGCGTAAAGCAACGTCAGAACCCCGATTTTTGCCCCGTTTTTGACACTCAAAACCGCAAAATCGCAAAAAAATGGTGCCGTTTTTCCGTCACCCCCCCAGCCCAGGCATAAAAAAAGTGTGGGAATATTCTTGCATCGCCACAGAAAATCCCCAAAACTTGGTTCGGACGTGCGTCTGGAATGTAGGCACAATTTTGGGTTCATATCGCCAGCGTTGCACGGTCGCATGGTCGCACAAATGTGCGGAGAGGTTTTGCTGGACGGAAGACGGGAAGATGCAGCTTTAATAACGGCGTCTATCAGCCCTTTCTGCGTGACTTCAGAAACAAACGGAGCTACTTCTGCGTTGGATTTCATCCAAGTATTTTGCTTAAGGTTTTGCATGTTTGGCGGTTTTGCACTACTTTTGCCCTCGAAAAAAAAAGCCGATGTAATGAAAGCCCTCCTCCTCCGCTGCCAGACGCTGCTGCTGGCTATGGCGATTGCGTTGCCGTCGCTGCCTGTTCTGGGGCAGCGGGCGAAGTACAATTTCAATGCTGACTGGCACTACGTGGTCAGCGACGCGCCGGCTGGGGCGTTTTTTGCCACGCCGCTCACGGCGAAGAGAGGCGTGCACGCCGTCACGCTGCCTCATGCCGCCAACGAGGACGAGGCCTTTGCCCGCGGCATCGCCTCGCTCACCGACAGTGTGGTGTGGTACGTCAAGACGTTCTCCCTGCCCTTCGCACTTGCCGGCCGCCACGTCTTTGTGGAGTTCGAGGGCGTGCGGCAGGGGGCCGACGTCTTTCTGAACGGTCACCACCTCGGGCTGCACGAGAACGGCGTCATGGCCTTCGGCTACGAGTTGACCCCTTATTTAAAAGAGGGCGTCAACGAGATGGCCCTGCGCATCGACCCTTCGTGGCACTATCGCGAGCGCGCCACCGGCACCCCGTTCCAATGGAACAACCGTAACTTCAACGCTAACTACGGCGGCATACCCAAGAACGTCGTGCTGCACGTCACCGGCGACGTCTATCAGACGCTGCCCCTCTTCAGCACCCTCGGCACCACCGGTGTCTATGTCTATGGCACCGACTACGACGTCGCCCGCCGCAAGGCCACCGTGCATGCCGAGTCGCAGATTGTCAATGCCTCCGGCCGTCCCTGCAGGCTGCACCTTCAGGTGGAGGTGAAGGATGTCGAAGGGCATCGCGTGGCCTGCTGGGACGGCCGTCCCGTGACGGTGGCTGCCGGCGACACCGTCACGCTCTCCGCCGCCAAGCGCCTCGGTGGCCTCCACTTCTGGAGCTGGGGCTACGGCTACCTGTACTCCGTCGCCACCCGTGTCGTCGGTGGCGGCAATGTCGTCGATGAGGTCGTCACCCGTACGGGCTTCCGCCAGACGTCGTTTGCCGACGGTCTCATCCGCCTCAACGGCCGTGTGCTGATGGTGCACGGCTATGCCCAGCGCACCAGCAACGAGTGGCCCGCCGTGGGCATGAGCGTGCCGCCCTGGATGAGCGATTACTCGAACAGCCTCATGGTAGAGTCGGGCGCCAACGTCGTGCGCTGGATGCACGTCACCCCCTGGAAACAGGATGTGGAGTCGTGCGACCGCGTCGGTCTCATCCAGGCCATGCCGGCAGGCGATGCCGAGAAAGACTGCACGGGCCGTCAGTGGGAGCAGCGCAAGGAGCTGATGCGCGACGCCATCATCTATAACCGCAACAACCCCTCCATCCTGTTCTACGAGAGCGGCAACGAGAGCATCAGCGCCGTCCACATGGCCGAGATGGCGGCCATCCGCGACACCTACGACCCCCACGGAGGCCGTGCCATCGGCAGCCGCGAGATGCTCGACATCGACGAGGCCGAGTACGGCGGCGAGATGCTCTACATCAACAAGAGCGCCGGCAAACCCGTCTGGGCCATGGAGTACTGCCGCGACGAGGCCTACCGCATGTACTGGGACGAGCAGTCGTACCCCTGGCACCACAGCGGCAACGGCCCGCTCGTCAAGGGGCAGCCCGCCACCGATTACAACCGCAATCAGGACGACTTCGCCGTCGAGCTCATCCGCCGCTGGTACGACTACTGGTGTGTCCGCGCGGGCATGGGACGTCGCGTCAGCTCAGGCGGCGTGAAAATCATCTTCAGCGACACCAACACCCACGGACGTTCCGAGTACAACTACCGCGTCAGCGGCGTGGTTGATGCCATGCGCATCCCGAAGGATGCCTTCTATGCCCATCAGGTCATGTGGGGCAGCTGGGTGGACATCGAGCATAGCGCCACCCGTATCCTCGGCCACTGGAACTACGAGCCCGGCATCCGCCGCGCGGTGCGCGTGGTTTCCACCTCGCCCGTCGTACAGCTCTACCTCGACGACCGTCTGCTCGACGTGGCCGACCGCCGTGAGTACGACTTTCTCCACACGTTCGACGATGTGGCGTGGGAGCCCGGCACGCTGCGTGCCGTGGGGCTGGCAGCCGACGGCGTGACGGTAGAGTCGGAACACACGCTCGCCACCGTAGGCCCCGCCGCCGCGTTGCGGCTGACGCGCATCGACGACGGCCGTCCCATGCTGGCCGACGGTGCCGACCTGGCGCTTGTGGAGGTTGAGGTGACCGATGCCGCCGGACACCGCCTGCCCCTCGACAACCGCCTCGTCCGCTGGACGCTCGGCGGGGCAGGGGAGTGGCGCGGAGGCATCGCCCGCAGCCCGAATGGCGACAACCATATCCTTGACACCGAGCTTCCCGTCGAGGCAGGCGTGGGACGTGTCCTTGTCCGTTCGCTCACCCGTGCCGGCGAGATTGTGCTGACAGCCACCTGTAAGGGACTGCCGCCGCAGACCATCCGCTGGACGACGCAGCCGGTCGCCGTGCAGGGCGGGCTCGCCACCCACTTCGCTGCCGATGCCCAGCCCTGCCTGCTGACGCGCGGCGAGACACCCCTCACCCCCTCCTATGCCGACAAGCTTGGCACCGTCTCGGTCGTCGGGGCCGAGGCTGCGGCAAACGCGGCGGACGCCGCCAAGAGCTTCGACGACAACGAGCTCAGCGAGTGGCGCAACGACGGCCGCCTTGCCACCGCCTCCATCACCTACACCCTGGCCGAGGCAGCCCCTATCGACATCGTCTCGCTCAAGCTCACCGGCTGGCGCATGCGCAGCTATCCGCTCGAGGTGCTGGCCGGCGACAGCGTCGTCTGGCGCGGGCGGACGCCCAAGTCGCTCGGCTACGTCCATCTGACGATACCCCATCCCGTCAGCGCCCGCACCTACACCATCCGTCAGATAGGGCAGGCCACCGAGGGCGAAGGGTTCGGGCAGATCATCGAAGTCGTCGCCCCCACCACCGGCGAGCTCGACCTCTTCAAGACCCCCGGCAGCGACGACGCCCGCGGAGAGCTCCGCATCGTTGAAGTCGATTTCCTCAAGAAGATAGAAGGTTGAACCCAAATCGGTCATTAGGTCGACTGTTGTTCTAATCTGACATAAATCCTAACGACCAATTTGGGTTGAAGATTGAAAAAGTGAAACGGGATGGAGCAGTTGCTCCATCCCGCTTTCATGGGCAGATAAACCCCAGCCCGCTTGGGGGGTAGCTGTGGATCGCCGGACGGCTACTTCAGCCTGGTTTTGGCCACGCCCTCGAAGGTGATTTTGACGGGGCGGATGGTACCGTCTTTTTCGAAGACGAGACGGTCGATGCAGGTGACGCGGTGGTTGCCGTCGGTCTCGCCGAGGGGACGGCGGTGGTAGATGATGTAGTATTCGTCCTTGCCGCGTGCCTTGATGACGGAGTGGTGGCCGGCGCCGGTGGCGACGTCAGGGTCGGACTCGAGGATGGTGCCCACGCGACGGAAAGGGCCGAAGGGGTTGTCGGCCATGGCGTAGGCGACGTGGTACGAGGGGCCTGTCCAGCCGCCTTCGCTCCACATGAAGTAGTAGGTGCCGTTACGCTTCAGCATGAAGGGGCCTTCGACGTAGTTCTCGGGGGTGATTTCGCGGAACATCGTGCCGTCGGGGAAGGGGCGGATGCTGGAGAGGTCCTCGCCCATGCGGACGACGTTGCAGTGGCCCCAGCCGCCATAGTACATGTAGTATTCGCCGTCGTCGTCGCGGAAGACGAACTGGTCGATGGGCTGTGCGCCGCCCACGATGTCGTTGATGAGCGGCTTGCCCAGGGCATCGCTGAAGGGGCCTGCGGGATTCTTGGCGGTGGCGACGCCGATGCCGCCCACCTCACCCTCGTGGACGTCGTTGGCCGCGAAGTAGAGGTAGTAGGTGTCGCCGCGCTTCACCATGGCTGGTGCCCACAGAGCCTGACGGAACCAGCTGATGCTGTCGGCGATGAGCACGCGCTCGTGCTTGGTCCAGTGGACGAGGTCGCGCGACGAGAAAGCGTCGAGCCAGCGCTGCTGGCGGTAGCGGGCTGAGGTGGTGGGGTAGATCCAGCACTCGCCGTTCATCACGACGCCCTCAGGGTCGGCATACCAGCCCTCCCAGAGGGGGTTGCCACTGGTTTCGGTGACTTTGCCGCCGCCGTTGCAGCCTGCCGACAGCAGGAGCAACGAAAGGGCAGCGAAATGAAATACTTGAATCGTTTTACTTCTCATAATAATATTGGGTTTAATGATTAATGTTTTACGTTTAACGTTTTAAGGTATTGGTTTAGTTTTGCTCCGCAAGCCGAACTAAACCCATAAACCATTTTCAATTCTCTTTTTCCGCTGCGAAGGTAGTGACTTTTTCCGAAAAAGCTAAAATAAATCTAATTTTTTTGGCTCTTCGCGCGCCATATACTAATTTTGCACGATAAACGTGGAAAAAAGGCGCTGATGAGCGCGATGAAACGATATATATGTACGTTTTTGGCGGTGCTGTCCCTGCTGACGGCTGGGGCACAGGACGTGCGCCCGGACGGTGCTACGGCCAGCGCTGACTCGCTGGCGGCAGCACGCAGGGACTCGCTGGCTGCGTTCGGCACCCTGTCGAGCGAGTTGGCCGCCGACACGCTGGCTGCCGACACGGTGGGGGAGGCACGCAAGGAGGTCATCGACGCCCCCGTGACCTACGAGTCGAAGGACAGCATGGTGTGGACGAAGGGCGGCAACGCCTACCTCTACGGCAGCTGCAAGGTGAACTACCAGAACATCGAGCTCACGGCTGAGCGCATCACCGTCAACATCGAGAAGAGCGAGGTCTATGCCGAAGGGGTGCGCGACTCGACCGGCGAGGCCACGGGAAGGCCTGTCTTCAAGGAGGGACAGACACCCTACGAGTCTGAGACCATGAGCTATAACTTCAAGACCAAGAAGGGCTTCATCCGCAACGTGGTGACCGAGCAGGGCGACGGCTACATGATAGGCCGCGACGCCAAGAAGGGCTCGGAGGGCGAGTTCTTCGTGCAGAACGGCAAGTACACCACGTGCGAAGACCACGAGGCGCCACATTTCTACCTGAACATGACGCGCGGCAAAGTGCGTCCCGAGCACGACGTGGTGTTCGGACCGGCCTACCTGGTGGTATGCGACGTGCCCCTGCCGCTGGCCGTGCCCTTCGGCTTCTTCCCCTTCACGCAGGAGTTCTCGAGCGGCTTCATCATGCCGTCGTACGGCGACGAGCTGGAGCGCGGCTTCTATCTCAAGGACGGCGGCTACTACTTCGCCTTCAGCGACTACCTCGACCTGAAGGTGACGGGCGAAATCTTCACCAAGGGCTCGTGGGGCATCACCGGCGCCACCAACTACCGGCGGCGCTACAAGTACTCGGGCAACGTCAACGTCAACTATCTCGTCACCAAGACGGGCGAGAAGAACATGCCCGACTACTCGGTGTCGAAGAACTTCAAGGTCGTGTGGAGCCATCGCCAGGACGCCAAGGCCAACCCCAACAGCAACTTCAGCGCGTCGGTCAACTACGCCACCACCAACTACGAACGCAAGAACCTCAGCTCGGTCTATAACCCCGCACTCAACTCGCAGAGCCAGCGTACGTCGTCGGTGAGCTACAGCCGCACCATCCCCGACTGGAAGCTCAACATCAGCACCTCGATGAACATCGCACAGAACATGCGCGACAGCACGCTGTCGCTGACGCTGCCCTCGCTGAACGTATCGCTGAGCCGCATCTACCCCTTCAAACGCAAAAAGTCAGCCGGCAACGAACGGTGGTACGAGAAAATTGCCCTCACCTACAGCGGCGCCCTCTCAAACAGCGTCACGTCGAAAGAGGACCAAATTCTCCACACCAGCCTCACCCGCGACTGGCGCAACGGCATGAAGCACTCCATCCCCATCAGCGCCTCGTTCACGGCATTCAAGTACATCAACATCACCCCCTCGTTCAACTACACCAGCCGCTGGTACACCTACCGCATCGACCAGCACTGGGACGACGACACCCAGAAGGCTGTGCGCGACACCGTGTACGGCTTCAACCGCGTCTATAACTACAACCTCTCCGTCTCGGCCAACACGAAGCTCTATGGCTTCTATCAGCCGCTGCCCTTCTTGGGCGACAAAGTGAAGATGATACGCCACGTCTTCACCCCCAGCGTCAGCTATAGCCTGGCCCCCGACTTCAGCGACTCGCGCTACGGCTTCTGGAAGTCATACACCTATACCGACGCCGACGGCGAGGTGCACACCGTGGACTATTCGCCTTACACCGGCTCGCTCTACGGCACCGTCAGCAAGGGACGCTCGGGTACGCTGAGCATCGACGTCTCGAACAACGTGGAGATGAAGGTGAAGTCCGACCGCGACTCGACGGGCGTCCGCAAGATCAGCCTGCTCGACGAGCTCGGCGCCAGCCTCTCGTACAACATGGCCGCCACCACACGCCCCTGGAGCAACCTCACCACCCGCCTGCGCATGAAGCTCACCAAGAACTACACGTTCAGCCTCAACACCACGTGGCCCTCGTATGGCTATGTCTATAGCTACGACGACAGCGGCCGCCGTACCATCAGCGGCGACGACCGCCCCTTCTGGGAAACCGATGCCGCCACCGGACGCGGACTCCACCTGCCACACTTCCCCGGCATGAGCCAGAACCTCAGCTACACGTTCAACAACCAGTCGTGGGACACGATAAAGGAAAAACTGAACACCCTGCTCCACGGCAAGCAGGACGAGGACGAAGAGAACGGCGAGGATGACGGCGCTGCCGCCGCCGACACCAAACCCAAGAACCTGCCTGCCGATAAAGGCCGCAGCCGCACAAGCAGCAAGGGCGCCGAGGTGGACGAGGACGGATACGTGCCCTTCAGCATACCATGGTCGCTGTCGCTGTCGTATGGCGTGACGCTACGCGAGGACATCAACCCCAGCTCGTTCCACGAACGTCCCGACGGCACCGGATGGTATGGCTACAAGATTACGCAGAACCTCAACATCTCGGGCAACGTGAAGCTGTCGAACAAATGGAACATGAACTTCAGCTCCGGCTGGGACTTCATCGACCACGAGTTTACGACAACGACGATGAACATCAGCCGCGACCTGCATTGCTTCAGCATGTCGTGCGGCGTCGTGCTCAGCCCCTACATGAGCTACAACTTCAGCTTCCGTGCCAACAGCTCCATGCTGGCCGACGCACTCAAGTACGACCAGCGCAGCTCAGCCAGCCGCAACGCCGACTGGTACTAAAGAAGTTTATGGGTTTATGGGTTTTCGTTTAACGTTTAATGTTTAATGTTTAACGAACACGTCCTCTGATAACTTCGTTAATGAAAAATGAAGAATGAAGAATAAAATGCTCCGAAAACGAAATCTCCTTTCCTCTGTCGGCATCTCCGCTGGCATAACTATTTATTTTTCATTCTTCATTCTTCATTTTTCATTTTCATAATCCTGCCGCATGGTCGTTAAACGGTAAACGTTAAACGTTAAACCTTAAACTCTTAACTCTTAATTCTTAACTAAAAAATCGACACGTTTTTCGCATGAAGATTGAGTTGGCAGGACATTGGGGCTATGGGCGCTTGCTGCGCTCGTCGGTTCCCGCCGTGACCATGATGATTGTCATGTCGGTCTATTCGATTGTCGATGGGCTGTTTGTCTCGAACTTCGTGGGCACTACGGCGTTTGCCGCGCTCAACCTCATCTGGCCAGCGCTGGCTGTGGTGGGTGCCCTCGGCCTGATGGTGGGCACGGGCGGCAGCGCTCTCGTCTCCATGACGATGGGGCAGAACGACTATCCCCGAGCGTCGCGCATCTTCTCCGTGCTCATCCGCTTTACGCTCATCATGGCGCTGGTGCTTGCCGTGCCCCTGCTGTTGCTGATGAGGCCCATAGCCATTGCCCTGGGTGCCGAGGGTGCGATGGTGGACGAGGCGGTGGCCTATGGCAACATCTGTGCCATCGGGCTCCCGGGTTACATGCTGCAGATGGCTTTCCAGGCATTCTTCATGACGGCCGAGCGTCCGCAGATGGGCACGAAGCTCAGCATCCTCTGCGGCGTCACCAACATGGGGCTCGATGCCTTGTTCATCCTCGTCTTCGGCTGGGGACTGGCTGGTGCTGCTGCCGCCTCCATGATAGCCTGTGCCGTGGGAGGCTTCTACCCGCTGTGGTGGTTCTCGTCGCGGCGCAACGACAGCCGTCTCCGCCTCAACCTCCTGACGAAGATGGCCGACATGCGGAATGTCATCCGCCGTGCTTGCACCAACGGCCTCTCGGAATACGTCGGCAACATCGCCTTCAACGTCGTGGGCATCTGCTACAACCTGCAGCTGATGCGCCTGCTGGGCGAGGACGGCGTGGCTGCCTACGGCATACTCATGTACATAGGCTTCATCTTCGGCGCTGTGTTCTTCGGCTACAATTTTACCGTAGGCCCGGTCGTCGGCTTCAACTACGGGGCACAGAACACCGGCGAGCTGCGCAGCTTGCTTCGTCACAGCGCGGTGCTGACGCTTGTGGCAGGGGCGTTGATGGCCGTCGTCTGCGAGGCAGGTGCCGAAGGGCTGGCACGGGTGTTCGTCAGCTACGACCCGTCGCTGCTCGCCCTCACCACGCGCGCTATCCGTCTTTACATGATCAGCCTGGTGCTTTGCGGATTCAACATCTTTGTCTCTGCCTGGTTCACGGGGCTGGGCAACGGCGTCATCTCAGCCGTAGCCTCCTTTACACGCACGCTGGTGTTTGAGCTTGCCGCAGTCTTCGTCCTTCCCATGCTGATGGGCATCGACGGCATCTGGATGGCGGTGGATGTGGCAGAGTTTCTGGCTTTTCTTTTGACGACTTCGCTGCTCATCCGCTTCCGCAAGCGATACCAGTATTAATATATTCTTCATTTTTCATTTTTCATTCTTCATTTTTCATTCTTCATTCTTCATTAAAAATTCTTTCTTTGCAACCTTTTGCCGTGTTGTTCCGTCTAACGGGTGTAAATCCTAAAAACAAAAGAACAATGAAGAAATTCGCACTCCTCGCGTTGACCGCCATGATGGCCGTCAGCATGTCCGCCCAGAGCGGCAAGCAACTCTACAAAAAGTACTTCGACAACGAAGGCATGGAGACCGTCCACATCTCGGGCTTCCTGCTCCGCACCGCCGGACGCGCTGCCACCGTCGATCTCGACGGCAAGGACTTCAGCAAGTTCGCCCGCTCGCTCAAGGGGCTATACATCATCACCGCCCAAACCCCCGACACCCGTGCTGCTCTTGGCGCCGACATCCGCAAGATTATCCGCAAGGGCGATCTAGAGTCGCTGATGGAGTCCAGCTCCGACGGGCAGAAGATGATGATGTATATCAACGGCAACGATGACGACGTCACCGAGCTCGCCATCGTCACCCTCGACGAAGAAACCGTCACCCTCGTCAGCCTTGAGGGACGCATGTCACGCAGCGAAATAGAGCGCTGGGCCGAGGAAGAGCAGATGTAGCCCGCTCTCGTTCCCCAAGCTCAACCTTTTTTCCCGACAAACTCCCTGAAATGAGCCTCGCCCATCTCAGGGAGTTTGTTTTCTTAATGGACTACGATGGGTCATGGGCTAATCTTAAGCTATTCTTAAGATAATTCTCTGCGGAACACCGTACCTTTGCGACGTGTCGGAAAGGTGCAGATGCCGACGAGGCGTTTTTACCAAGTTTTGGGTATTGCGCAAATGGGCTTCAGCACGTACCTTTGCGGTGCGAATGACAAACGTAAGTGTATAACTTTTTATAATGTATTAGCCTTTATGAAAAAAAGTGTTTTTTTAGGATTGCTGGCCGGCATCGTGCTGGCAGCGTGTGAGAAACCCGAAGAACTCGTGCCCGTGGAGCAGGCTGCCCAGGGCGTTTATGCTGGATGGACGAATGCCACAGCGGCGTA
The DNA here is from genome assembly GCA_024697785.1 of Bacteroidaceae bacterium. Classification (GTDB taxonomy): domain Bacteria; phylum Bacteroidota; class Bacteroidia; order Bacteroidales; family Bacteroidaceae; genus UBA1189. The sequence goes on from JAILEU010000080.1 coordinate 10,814, forward strand.
CTTCCCCGACGGAATGGCGAACGACGGCGACTCGATAGCCGTCACGGCCGTGAAGGACGGGGTGGTCAAAGTGGACTACCATTCCACCTCATGGGGAACGGCAACGTTCAGCAGCGTGGCGGTAAGCGAATCGGAGGAGGCGTATGTGTTCCAGGAGGCGGAAGGCACGATAGCCATCTCGCTGGGTGGCTCACCACATGGCGGTGGGGCAGCTCCCAAGGAGTATGCGGCCATACTGAAGCAGGGTGTAATCAGCAAGGACAAGAAAACGTACGAATTCGTGATTTCCGCTCCGGCCGTCATGGGTGGCACAACCCTGACGTTCAAGGAAGGGGAGATGTAGTTTAAAGTTTATAGATTATAGTTTATAGATTATAGTTTATAGATTATAGATTAAAGTTCATAGTTCGCAATTAGCTGCGCCCAATAGCCAATATCCAATATCCAATTTCTAATTCCTAATTTCTAATTCCTAATTTCTAATTATATATATGCTTCGTCGTTTTCTTCCGGTGGTCATTCTGCTGCTCTGTGCCTGCGACAGCATCTACGACGAGCGTGAAGCGGAGCCGCTGACGGATGGTCATCATTTCCGGAACATCAATGCCAGCCGCTACACCCATTGGGTCTATGTGAACCTGCAGAAGGGCGACACGACATCGGTGAGCGTCAGCAATGACCTTCCGCCTGAGGATTGGGACATCGCTTTGCATCGCTACGACATCAAGACACGCAGCGGGGCAGGGATGGAGACGCCCTACCTCTCGCTGGACGAACTGAAGCAGGCTGTCGACGAAGGGACGTTCGTCCGTCCCGCTGCCGATGACTGGGTGCGCGACGTCGAAGACAGCATCGTGGTGGATATGTCGCACATGATGGACGGCTACCTCGTCTATGCTCCCTCGCACCGCAATCCGGCGTTGAGCCACTGGGTGAACGTGGATATGCGCAGCATGCCGCCTCTCTATACGATGTCGGAACAAGTGTATCTGGTGCTTTTGGCTGACAGCTCGTGTGTGGCCATACGGTTCACGGGCTTCACCAACCCCAATGCGTACGGAGCAAAGGGATATGTGTCGTTCGATGTGGAGGGCATTTCATGGTAACGGCAGGAAAAACGTGGCTCCATTGCCTGACAACCCTGTTGTTAGGGACTATGCCGATGGTGTGTCTGGCGGTGACGGAGGAGACGGATACTGCGCAGACAATGAAGGACTACTACCTGAGCACCGTGACGGTGACGGCCACGCGTACTCCGAAAACGCTCGACAACACACCCGTTGTGACGCGCGTCGTCACGGCCGAGGATATCCGCAAGGCCGATGCCACCAACATTCGCGATGTGCTGCTGGCTGAGCTGCCCGGCGTAGAGTTCACCTATGCCATGAACCAGCAGCTGACCATGAGCATGCAGGGACTGGGGGGCATGGCTGTGCTCATCCTTGTGGATGGCGAGAGGCTGGCGGGAGAAACGCTGGACAACACCGACTACTTGCGTCTGAACATGGCCGACGTAGAGCGCATAGAGATTGTCAAGGGAGCGGCATCGGCTCTCTATGGCAGTAACGCCGTGGGTGCAGTGGTGAACATCATCACCAAAAGCAGTTGCAACCCCTTGGATGTGGGCATGAACACCCGTTGGGGAAGCCGCTATGGCGAGCAGCGCCATGGGGGAAAGCTCGGCATCCATAAAGGCAAGGTGACGAGCCTGCTGAACGTGCAGTACGACAAGCAGAATCCTTACCATGTCTTTAACCTTGGCGACACCGCAGGGTTTCCGGTCTATGGCAACCGTCAGTGGAACGTCAAGGAGAAACTGATGCTCCACACTCCGTCCGGCGGACAGTTGACGGCCCGCGGGGGCTATTATTTCCATGAGCGGCGCAGCTTCGACGACCGTCAACGAGACAGGGCACGCGACTTCAGCGGAGGGCTTCGTTACACCAGAACAGTGGGCGAAGAGGGTGCCTTTGAGCTGTCCTATACGGCCGACCGATACGACAAGAGCGACTATTATCCTCTGACAGACAAAGACTATTTAGACTATAAAAATGTGCAGCATGGTGTCCGCGGCCTGCTGCGTCTCGGCTTGGCCGACAGCCTGACGCTGACGATGGGCGGGGATGCGATGAGCGACTTTCTGATGACGTATCAGTTTGCCGAAGGGGGAACGCATAGCCAGCTGACAGCCGATGCGTTCGTGCAAGCCGACTGGCTGCCTCATCCGCAGTGGGACATTGTGGCGGGGGTGCGTACCGACTGGCTTTCGCACTACGGTAGTGTGCTCACGCCCAAGCTTGCGGTGCTCTTCCGAACGGGCTGCTGGAGGCTCAGGGCGGGTTACGCCCAAGGTTTCCGCGCTCCTACGCTGAAGGAGATGTACATGGACTTCAACATGGCCAACATCTTCAATATCTACGGCGGAGGCGAAGCGCTGAAGGCAGAGAAAAGCCACAGCTATACGCTGTCTGGGGAATACGTGAAAAACAATTTCAGCCTGACGGTGACAGGACTGTACAACGCCATTTCGGATGAAATAACCACGCTCTGGGATCGCTCGCTTGACGGAGGGAGAGGCGCCATGCGCTACACCAACATCCCCGGCACTCGTCTGGTCAGCGTGGAGGTGACAGGCGCAGCACGCTTCGACACGGGTTTCAGCGGCAAGGTAAGCTACGCTTTTTTCCGCGAGTTCCCGTTGCCAGGTGCCGTTAATACAGCCGATACCCGCCCCCATGCGTTGACAGCACAGGTGGACTACAAATGTTCATGGAAGCCAGGACAACTGACGGTTGTGCTGAATGGCCGCTATCTGTCAGAGGCTCGCTTCTATACCCTTGCGGGCAGTGACTATGAGAGTTTCGAACCGATGACTTCGCCCAGCTATACGCTGTGGAAACTGTTGATTATGCAGACGTTTGGCAAAAGAGCAACGATGACGCTTGGCGTTGACAATCTTTGGGACTATCGCCCGCGTACCTATCTTTATAATTCTCCCTATACGTTGGGGCGCAGTTTCAGCCTCGGGCTGTCCATTGATATTTTATAGTTCAAACGATGAACTGACGTTTATCCTTCTCCGATGAAGGATAGAAGTCACTTCACCATGACTTTCTCGCCTTTGCGGGTATTGATGTCGAGGATGCCGGCTTCGGTCATGACACGCAGCGGCCCACCGAGGTGCGAGATGATGGTGCAGCGCGTGACCTCGCCGTCGGCCCACGAGAGCTCTTGAATCTCAAAGCCTCCGCGCAGACGCAGACCGCTCACCTTGCCCCGTTTCCAGTCGGAGGGCAGGGCAGGGAGGAGGCGGACAAAGCCTTCGTGGCTCTGCACAAGCATCTCGGCGATGCCGGCTGTGCAGCCGAAGTTTCCGTCAATCTGGAAGGGGGGATGGGAGTCGAAGAGGTTGGGATAGGTGCCACCCTGTTGGCGTCCGTTGGGCAGAATGGCGGGTTTGATTTGTTCACGGATGAGCGTCATGGCGTGGTCGCCATCAAGCAGTCGTGCCCAGAGGCAAACCTTCCAGCCCATCGACCAGCCGGTGGACGCGTCGCCGCGTGCCACAAGACTTGTCTTGGCTGCCTCGAAGAGGTCGGGGGTGCCGCCAGAGGTAATCTGATTGCCCGGGTAGAGACCCCAGAGATGCGAGACGTGACGATGGTGGTCGCGCGGGTTGTCCCAGTCGTCCATCCACTCCTGCAGCTGTCCCCAATGGCCTATCTGCATGGGAGCAAGCTGGCTGCGCAGGGTGCGTAGGGTGTCGATGAAAAGGGCATCCTCGCCCAGCAGTTCGGCGGTGTGGATGCTGTTGGTGAAAAGGTCGTGGACGAGCTGGTTGTCCATGGTGGCACCGGCTACGACGGAGAATGTCGGACGGCCGGGCAGCGGGGGACGGTTTTCGGGCGAGAAGGAGGGGCTGACGACCATCCAGCCGTGGGTGGGCTCGGGAACGAGGAAGTCGATGAAGAATTCGCAGGCGCCTCGCATGATGGGCCAGACAGAGGCCAGATAATCGGTATCGCCGCTATAGAGATAATGTTCGTAGAGGTGCTGGCAGAGCCAGGCGTTGCAGGTGGGCCAGATACCGTTCGAGGGGCCGTCGACGGCGCCGGTGCTGCGCCAGATGTCGGTGTTGTGGTGGAGGGTCCAGCCGCGGCAGCCATACATGGCCGCGCTTTCACGTCCGGTTTCGCTTACCTCGCGGATGAGCCGTAGCATCGGTTCGTGGAGCTCGGGCAGGGCGGTGACCTCGGCGGGCCAGTAGTTCATCTCAAGGTTGATGTTCGAGGTGTACTTGCCGTCCCAAGGGGCAAAGGGCTGGTGGTTCCAGATTCCCTGCAGGTTGGCAGCCTGTCCGCCAGGCTGTGAGCAGCTGATGAGCAGATAGCGCCCGAACTGGAAGTAGAGTTCGACAAGCTGCGGGTCGTCGTTGGCGGCAAACTCGCGGATGCGCTGGTCGGTGGGCAGGAATACGCGGCGGTTGATGCCGAGGAAAAGGTTGACGCGGCTGAAGAGGCTGGCGTAATAGTTGCTGTGAGCCTGCAATACCTTTTTATAATATAGGGCAGGGTGGGCAGCAAAAGTCCGCAGCCCGATGAGCGGAGCCTCGGCCATGCTGTCGGCGTTGGCCGTTACGTCGCGGTAGTTCTTGAAGTTGGTGCCGGAGGAGATGATGATGTAGACCTCGTCGGCCTTGTTGACAGCGAGTTTGTCGTCGCCGTCGGCCGTGACGGAGGCTCCGCGGGCAACGATGCGGCTGATGGCGGTGAAACGGATCTTTCCCTCCACGCCTTCGTGGCTGCTGCCCTTGCCGCGCAGGGTCAGGGTGGCAGCGTCGGCATCAGCGGTGCAGGTGGTGCCACGCATGGGGGTGGTGTAGGTGGCGGTGAAGGTGATGCTGTGCTTCTTGTTGGCACTCAGGCGGACTATGACGGCATCGTCTGTGAACGAAGTGAACACCTCTCGGGTGAATCGTACGCCACCGGCTTCGAACGTACACTTGGCCACAGCCTTGCTGATGTTCAGCTCGCGGGTGTAGTCGGTGTAACCGATGGTGTCGCCCTGCTGCTCGGTGCCCTTGGGCAAGCCGAAGTCGAGACGCAGGGAACCCACGGTCTGGTAGGGCATGCCGTTAGCCTGCTGGGCAGAGACGTACTGTCCGCACAGAGCCTCAGCCTGTTCGTTCTTTCCGTCGAAGATGAGCTGGCGGATTTCGTCGAGGTGCTCGGCTGCAAGCGGGTTGACGTTATTGTGAGGTGAGCCGCCCCAGACGGTCTCGTCGTTCAACTGCAGCTCATCGTGCTGTGGGTCGGCGTACCACATGGCGCCCAGATGGCCGTTGCCGAGGGGAAGTGCCTCCTCCCAGCGGCTGGCGGGCTGCTCGTACCACAGCTTCAGGTCGGGCTTGGGCATAGTGTTACAACCTGTCAGACTTAATAAAAGCATCGACAGGGCATGAATGGCAATGATGAAGGGGATTCGTTTCATATCGACATATGTGTTAGAAATAAAAAAAGGAGACCACATCGAAGTGATTTCCCTGCAAGAGCGGCAAACGAGACTCGAACTCGCGACCCCGACCTTGGCAAGGTCGTGCTCTACCAACTGAGCTATTGCCGCAGACATGGAGAAAAGCTCTACTGAGCTATCTCCTCTGCTTTGTGCGTTGTGGCTATGGTGAAGAGAATGAGACTCGAACTCACACGACATAACTGTCACTACCCCCTCAAAGTAGCGCGTCTACCAATTCCGCCATCTCTCCATATTCTATTCGTTTCGTCAGCCGTTGTAGAAGTGCCCAGAACAGGACTCGAACCTGCACGTCTGTTCAACACTCGCACCTGAAACGAGCGCGTCTACCATTCCGCCACCTGGGCATTTGACTACTGACGAGCGGCAAACGAGACTCGAACTCGCGACCCCGACCTTGGCAAGGTCGTGCTCTACCAACTGAGCTATTGCCGCACAAAACAATTAAGCCATTCAAAGAACTCAGCTCTTTTCCAAAAGCGGTTGCAAAGGTAAGGCATTTTTATGAACCCACAAACAAAATTGAACTTTTTTTTCAAAAAAATGTGTTTTTCTGAAGCCAGAACCGATGTTGCCCATGATTATTGTTGGATTTTTTCCTTTGTTTATTTGCCGATAACAAGGAGTTTGGTTATCTTTGCAGACGGTTAATAAATAGCATGACTATGAAAGAGACTACATCGGAACTGTTGGCGTTGCTGAATGCATCGCCTGTGAATTTCCTTGCTGCGGCGTATGTGGAGAATCAGTTGGAGGCACATGGCTTCCGCCGCCTCGATGCTGCCGAACCCTTGCCTGCCTTGCATGCGGGCGACGAGTATTTCATCACCAAGAACGGCACAGCCGTGTTTGCCTTCCGCGTGGGGACGAAAGCCCCTGCCGAGGCGGGGTTTAAACTCATTTGTGCCCATAGCGACAGCCCGGGCTTCCGCATCAAGCCTCGTGCCGAGATGCGTTGCGAGGGTGGAGTCGTGAAACTCAACACTGAGGTCTATGGCGGCGCTATACTCTATACGTGGTTCGACCGCCCGCTGAGTGTGGCGGGGCGTGTGCTACTGCGTTCTGCCGACCCCCTGCATCCCGTCGTTCGGCGCATTTGTGTGAAGCGTCCTCTGCTGGTCATCCCTCATCTCGCTATCCACTTCAATCGTCAAGTGAACGACGGCAACCCCCTGAGTAAGCAGAAGGACATGCTGCCTGTGCTGGGTATTGTGAATGATCAGCTGGAGGCCGGTAGCCTGCTGCTGAATGTGTTGTCTGAGGAACTTGGCGTGGCAAAAGAGGAGATTCTCGACTTCGACCTTAGCCTCTATGATGTGCAGCAGGCCATGCTGACGGGACTTCACGAGGAGTTCATCTCTTCCGGTCGGCTCGATGACCTGGCGATGGTGCACGCCGGCCTTCACGCCATGCTGCATAGCTCTGCCACAGAGATGACTCAGGTGCTGGCTGTGTTTGACAACGAGGAGACGGGCAGCGGCACCAAGCAAGGTGCAGCATCGCCCGTGCTGAGGAATCTGCTGGAGCGTGTGGCCGGTGGTGGTGAGGCGCTCTACCGTGCCGTAGAACGTTCGTTCATGATTAGTGCCGACATGGCCCATGCCATCCATCCCAATTACCCCGAGAAACACGACCCGACGAACCATCCTGTGATGGGCGGAGGACCGGTCATCAAAATCAATGCCAACCAGAAGTACATCACCGATGCCGAGTCGGCGGCTGTGTTTGCCGAGGTGTGCCGTTTGGCCGGTGTGCCCTGCCAGTACTTTGTGAACCACTCCGACAGCGCTGGCGGCAGCACGCTGGGTAACATCCTGACGTCCCAGCTGCCCATGCGTGGTGTCGATATGGGCAACCCCATGTGGGGCATGCACTCCGTGCGCGAAACCGCCTCCGCAGATGACCAGGACTACGTCTGCCGCGCTTTCACCACCTTCTTCAGCCTTTAACTGGCCGTCTTTTCAGTTTTATAGGTGTTTTGCGGGGGCTGTGATATCCCCCGCAAAACATCTAGTTCCTATAGTTTCTATAGTTCCTATAGTTCCTATAGTTTCTATAGTTTCTATAGTTCCTATAGTTCCTAAAGCTCCTATCCCCTCCTTTTATTTAAAAATCTGAAGGGCGAGATACTCGCCCTTCAGACCAACACAAAAACTAAACTAGACTTAAATAACTATACTCTCACTGTCTCACGACAGCTTTATGACCACAAAGGTAAGTTATTCTTTCCTTACTTCTTTCTGTTTTTTCTAAAAATGTGCTTTTTGTTAAACTTTTTTAACAGGCCGGCCTTCGAAAATCCCCATTTAAGGGTTTTTTATGTCGCTTTTGAATGAAAAACCTATCCAAGCAAGGCGCTGAAGGCTTCTTCGACTTTGCGGACGGGGTGCAAGGTGATGCCGTCGGGAAGGGAGGCATGGAGCGATTTCAGCTGTTCGGCGTTCGAGGCAGGGATGAGCATGTCGCGGAAGCCGAGTTTCCCAGCCTCGCG
>JAILEU010000106.1 GCA_024697785.1 Bacteroidaceae bacterium
GATATGGTCGGCGGGGAGGTGGCGCTGCCAGAAGGCTGCGGCCTCGTCGTCGCGGCCGATGCCCTCGGCGGGGCTGCCCTCGAAGACGGTGGCATAGAGGTCGGCGGGGTCGAGGTGGAGGACATCGACGAGGTACTCCCATGCCCAGTCGATGGCCTCGTGCTTGAAGTAGTCGCCGAAGGACCAGTTGCCGAGCATCTCGAACATGGTGTGGTGGTAGGTGTCGTGTCCGACCTCCTCGAGGTCGTTGTGCTTGCCACTGGCGCGCAGGCACTTCTGTGAGTCGGCGACGCGGCGGTGCTGCGGCTCGACGTTGCCGAGGATGATGTCCTTAAACTGGTTCATGCCTGCGTTGGTGAAGAGCAGGGTGGGGTCGTCCTTGATGACCATGGGAGCTGAGGGCACAATCTGATGGCCCTTCGAGGCGAAGAAGTTCTTGAATGATTCGCGGATTTCGTTTGCTGACAACATATATTTATTTACGATTTGACGATTTACAATTTACTATTTATTTACGATTGGACGATTTACTATTTACGATTTGACGATTGGACGATTTGCTGTTTAATTTACGATTTTTTCTTATTTATTCTGAAAAAGTTTGCAAAGATAGTGAGGTTTCTGTAATTTTGTCCGATAATTGTGGAAAAAATGCAAAAAAAAGGAGGTTTCAGGGCGATTGTGCTGCGCGTGCTGCTGACGTTGTTGCTGATGGCGGCAGCGGCGGGCGTAACGTATCTGTCGTTTGGCACATCGCGCACCATCAGGCGTCTGCGTCGTGAGAACACGGCGTTGCTGACACAGTATAACATCCTCTCGCACAGGCTTGACGATGCGCTGGACGTGATGAGCGACATCCAGCAGCGTGACGACAACCTCTACCGTGTGCTGCTGATGGCCGACCCGGTGTCGGAGCATGTGAGGAGCGCCAGCTATGCCAGCACGAACCGCTACGAGGCGCTGGAGTCGCTGGACGACGCGGCGCTGGTGGTGAACGTGACGCAGAAGATGGACCTCCTGACGCGCCAGCTCTACATCCAGTCGGAGTCGTTCAACCAGGTGGTGGGGTTCTTCAAGAACCACGAGGACATGCTCGCCCACCTGCCGGCCATCCAGCCCATCTCGAACAACGACCTCAAGCACACGGCGTCGGGCTACGGCTCGCGCATCGACCCGGTGTATGGCACGGTGCGCTTCCACTACGGCATGGACTTCACCTGCGACATCGGCACGCCGGTGTTTGCCACGGCCGACGGCCGCATCGCCAGCACCGGCTGGGAGCAGGGCTACGGCATGACGGTGGAGATTGACCACGGCTACGGCTACCGCACCCGCTACTGCCACCTGAGCGCCTACCGCTCACGCCCCGGACAGACGGTGAAGCGCGGCGACCTCATCGCCCTCTCGGGCAGCACGGGCAAGAGCACCGGACCGCACGTACACTACGAAGTGGTGCAGCGCGGACAGAAGGTGAACCCCGTGAACTTCTACTTCATGGACCTCGACGCCGAACACTATGAGCAGATTGTCAACCTCGCCGATAACCACGGCAGGATGCTGGACTGAAGATAATTTATACCTTTATAAATTATAATTGATAATTGGTAATTGGTAATTGGTAATTTTGGTTTAACGTTTAACGTTTAAGGTTTAACGAACACGTCCTATGGTTTTGAGGTTTCAAGTTTCAAGTTTAACGAGTTAACGTTAACGTTATCGTTATCGTTTTTAGCGAACACGTGGCGCCTTTGGCGCAATTGAAAATTGATAATTGGTAATTTTGGTTTAACGTTTAACGAACACGTCCTCAGAACTATTTTTCTTAATTCTTAATTCTTAACTCTTAACTAAAAAAAGTTCTTAATTCTTAACTAAAAAAACGCTGTTGGAAAAGGATTTGAAACTCTATTATAGCATTCGCGAGGTGTCGGAACTGACAGGGGTGCCGGACACGGCCTTGCGCTACTGGGAGAAGCAGTTCCGCGAACTGAATCCCCGGAAGACACCTCGCGGGGCACGACAATACACCCGCGACGACATCGAACTGATCAAACTCATCAACCACCTGCTCAAGGACAAAGGGCTCACCATCGCCTCCGCCCGCCAACGGCTGAAAAGTTCGAAAGAGGTGGTGGTGGAGTCGTCGGAAATCGTGGAACGGCTCAAACGCGTCCGCGACGAGCTGCAATCGATGCTCGACGAGATGACGTAGAAGAATGAAGATTGGTTTAACGTTTAAGGTTTAACGTTTAACGAACACGTGGCGCCTTCGGCGCAATTGAAAATTGATAATTGAAAATTATCTCACCTCTCACCTCTCACCTCTCACCTCTCACCTGAATAAATGTCCTGTCCAATGTAGCTTTTCACTAATAATGATATATATATATCACTAATTGTGATAAATTTTGTCTCACTAATAACGATAAAAAGTCTATCATCTCTGTCCCGCAAGAAATTTTTTATCTCAATTTGTGAGAATAATTTCTCCCGATTTGTGGAAAAGAAAAGTCGTTAAACATTAAACGTTAATTTCTAATTCCTAATTCCTAATTTTATAATTTTAGAAAGCTGATAATCATGAGAAAAAGTTATATCATCCGTACGCTGATTGTGGCTGTGGTCTGCCAAGTGGTGGCTATGCCGACGGTCTGGGCGCAGCGCCCTTCGGACAAGCTGGACCGCGGACTGGTGGCGGTGAAGACGTCGGGCGGCGTGTTCGCCTCGTGGCGTATCTTCGGCGAAGAATACTACGACGTGACATACAACCTCTACCGCGACGGCGTGAAGCTCAACGACACGCCGCTCACGGTGAGCAACTACGTGGACGGCTCGGGCACCCTCGACAGCCGCTACACGGTGGCGGCGGTGGTGAACGGCGTCGAGCAGGAACCCTCGGCAGCCGTCACCCCCTGGCAGCGGCAGTACTGGGAGGTGGCGCTGCAGCCCGTGATGAGCCGCAGTGGCACGGACGTCACCGCCGAGTACACGGCAAACGACGTCTCGCTGGGCGACCTCGACGGCGACGGCGTCTCAGAACTCCTCCTCAAGCGCATCAACCAAGCCGACGCCAACGCCGGCTACCCCGTCAGCGGCACGAACTACACCATGCTCGAATCCTACCGGCTGGACGGCACACGCCTCTGGTACATCGACGTCGGGCCCAACATGGTCAGCGGCAGCAGCGTGGAAATCAACTTCGTGGCCTTCGACTGGGATGGTGACGGAAAGGCCGAGGTGCTGCTGCGCGGCGCCGACAACATGATCATCCACTACCGCGGTGACGACGGCGAGATGCACCAGCAGCTCATCGGCAGCGCCACCTACAACAGCCGCGGCTCGGTCAACCATGACGACGGCAACATGGCCTATACCCACGAGGGCGCCGAGTACCTTATATATATAGAGGGCGCCACGGGCAAACCCTATCCCATCGGCACGAACGACAGCCGTCCCTACATTGACTATCCGCTGCCGCGCGGCAACGCCTCCGACTGGGGCGACGGCTACGGCCACCGCTCGTCGAAATACTTCTTCGGCGCACCCTTCCTCGACGGACGTCATGCCAGCATCTTCCTGGCACGCGGCATCTATACCAAGCACCACTTCGCCGCCTTCGATGTCAACCCCGAGACCCACAAGCTGACGAAGCGCTGGGAGTGGAAGAGCGACGGCCTGCCGGGCAGCTGGTATGGGCAGGGCAACCATAACTACATGGTGGCCGACGTCGACTGGGACGGCCGCGACGAGATCGTCTATGGCAGCATGGTCATCGACGACAACGGCAAGGGACTCTCGACCACCGGCCTCGGCCACGGCGATGCCATACACTGCAGCGACCTCGACCCCTACCGCCACGGACAGGAGATCTTCGCCTGCAACGAAACCAGCCCCAACAACAACTACCGCGACGCCACAACGTCGAAAATCTATTTCCGCGAGGTGAGCAGCCGCGACGACGGCCGTGCCATGGCGGGTAACTTCTCCAACCAGTGGCTCGGCTCGCAGGGCGTCAGCGGCCATTCGGCCGGCGTCATCAGCCTCACCGCCGACGCCATCGTCAACACCAACAAGGGCGGCATCACCCAGAACTTCCGCATCTACTGGGACGGCGACCTCTGCGAGGAGTCGCTCGACGGCGACGCCACCGAGGGCAACGCCGTCATCTGGAAGTACGGCCGCGGATCCATCTTCTCCACGTCGGGCACGAAGCTTTGCAACTGGACGAAGAACACCCCCTCGGCACAGGGCGACATCCTGGGCGACTGGCGCGAGGAGCTCGTCCTACGCACGACGGATAACAAGGCACTCCGCATCTACACCACCACCGACTATACCCCCTGGCGCAACTACACCCTGTGGCACGACCACCAGTACCGCCAGGCCATGGTGTGGCAGATGTGCGGCTACAACCAGCCGCCCCACGCCAGCTACTTCCTCGGTCAGCTGGAGGGCATCACCCTTGCCCCGCCACCACTCACCATGACCGGCCGCACAGAGATTCCCAGCGGAGGCACCATCGGGAAGGAATACGACGGGCAGCACGTCATCCTCTGCGAGACTGGCGACATGGCCGTCACCCTCGACGATGGCGCCCAGCCGGCCATCATCACCGACAACGCCCCCACCTGGGTGCAGGGAAACAACGACAATAACAACATCACCCGCAAAACATATTCCCATACCCTCTCGGGGAAGCTCTCCGGACAGACGCGGCTGGTGAAGCAAGGCGACGGCACCCTCTACCTGAGCATGGGCGACCACACCCACAGCGCGGGCACCGACGTCTGGGCAGGCACCCTCAACGTGGTGGGCACGATGCCCGACAGCCGCGTGTGGGTGAACCGCTTCGCCACCCTGGTGGGCGACGTCGATTTCGGCAAGAGCGTGACGATGGAATACGGCTCGACGCTCATTCCCCGTAACGATTACGTCAAGTGCATCTGCCCCGCCCACATGACGATGGACAGCCTGACGCTAGCCTTCGGCGCAAGGGTGCAGTTCCGCCTCTTCTCGGCCACACAGACGAGCGACGGCCTCACCATACGCCAGGCGCTGACCTTGAAGACAACCAACAACCCCGCAGCCCCTGCCTACACCACCCCTGTCTTCAGTTTCGTCACGCTGGGCGAGTTCGAGGAAATCCCTCCGTCGAAGCTCGCTCCCGGCCGCTATCCCCTTGTCCGCGTGCCGCAGATTGAGGGAGACATTCAGTCCATCAAGCTGAAAGGACTCAGCGGAGCCAATGCCAGGCTGGAGTATGCCGACGGCGTGCTCGCGCTGGTGGTCAGCGGCGTCCGCGAAGCCGCCACCATCGAGTGGACAGGCGCCGAGGGCAGCACGTGGGACTTCGCCCGTACGGCCAACTTCATGCTCGACGGCGCGTCGGATGTCTTTGTGGCAGGCGACAATGTGCACTTCACCGACGAGGCACAGAACTACACCGTCAACCTCACCGGCGAAATCATCGCCGACACCGTGCTGTTCGACCACACCCAGGCCTACACCCTCGGTGGCAGCGGCACTCTGGCAGGGACGTCGGTGCTCGTCAAGCGGGGCAGCGGTACGCTCTCCGTCAGCGGCGAGAACAGCTACACCGGCGGCACACGCATCAGCGGCGGCACCGTCCGCGTCAGCAAACTCTCGAACCCCTACAGCGAGACAGGCAACCTGGGCGGCATCACCACCAACACAAACAGCTTCGTCATCGAAAACGGCGCCACGCTGCAGACGACAGCTGCTGTCGAGATGGGCAGCCCCATCCGCGTGCAAGGCGACGAGGGAGGCATCATCAACAACAGTGCCGACTTCGTCATGGACAAAGCCTTCGCCGGCACGGTGCTGACAAAGAAAGGTAACGGATGGCTGAAACTGAAAGCCAACAGCACCACGCTCAGCAAGCTGGTTGTCGCCGGCGGCACGGTGGACGTCTCGTGTGCCACCCCCGCCACGTCAGTGGAGATGCAGATAGGTACACTCAACCTCAATCAGGATTCGCAGCTGCCCGTGTACATCGCCGAAGGCAAGTCGGCTGCGGTGAACTGTAATGCCGACCGCGGCACATACAACAACCGCCTGACGGGTGCGGGCACGCTCACCATCTACTATCCGCTGGTGAAGGGCAACGACTGGTATGCCACCCGCGCCGCTTTCGATGGCGACTGGTCGGCCTTCGAAGGGACCATCAAGCCTGCCGGCGTGGCTGCCGACGGACGATTCTGCCTCAACAGCGCCAAGGGCATGCCCAAGGGAACATTCAACATCCCCTCCGGCATCGAGGTGCAGAGCACGGGCA
>JAILEU010000069.1 GCA_024697785.1 Bacteroidaceae bacterium
AGGAGTTCATCAAGACGCACCTGCTCCAGGGCCAGCGCATCGTCCTCTCCGAGATCGGCGCCCTCCAGGCGAACCTCAACTCGAAGTGCTTCGCGCAGTCCGTCATCCCCTCGGACAGCTTCGACCCCTCCTCGTTCATCAGGGGTGTGGGCATCCGTTTCCGCGCCGACGCCGACCTCCTCAAGTACGTCCGCACCAACCGCTCGCTCAAGCGAGTCCCCTCGGCTCTGATGAGCTGATGTTCCGGCGCAGCCGGAGGTTTAGTTCGGCCTTTGGCCAAGGTTTAGTTTCGCTTCGCGAAGGTTTAGTCTTGCGGCTCGCCGCAAGGGTTTATCGCCAAGCCTGCTGAACGTCCTAAACCTCCGGCGCAGCCGGAACTAAACCTCGGCTGCAAGCCGAACTAAACCTTTTGTTTTACAAAAAATAAACCAATCCATTCATTATGAAAGCCATCTCATGGAAAAAAGTCCTCGAAATCGTCGTGGCCATCCTGACGGCCATCATCGGCACGCTCTCCGTACAAAGCTGCCTGTGACGCTTGCCCTCGCGCTTGCAGCCCTCGCGCTCATCGGGTGAGGGAATGCTACTCCTTTTCACAAATTGAGATAAATTGTTTTTCACGAATTGTGATAAATTATTTTTCACGAATTGGGATAAATACTTTTCACGAATTGGGATAAATTATTTCACGAATTGAGATAAATTGTTTTTCACGAATTGTGATAAATGCTTTTCACGAATTGTGATAAATTATTTCACTAATTGAGATAAATATTTTTCATAATTAGTGAATTATATTTCCCAAAATTAGTGAATAAATTTCTCATAATTAGTGGATTATATTTCCCTTAATTAGTGAATAAATTTCCCATAATTAGTGAATTAAATTTATCAAAATTAGTGTTTAAATTTCTCAAAATTAGTGTAAAAGGCAAAAATGATTAATTCTTAATTCTTATTCGAAGAAATGAAAATTTTTACGTTATCTGAGTTTGAGCGGAGCGTGACGGCGGCCTTGAAGGGGTATGACAACGAGGCTCCGCGCGAGGCGCAGAGGAACATCGAATACCTCGTCGATACCGTTATGGACCCGCTGCGGGAGGCGCTGGGCACGCCCGTCATCATCACCAGCGGCTACCGCTGCCGCGACCTGAACCGCGACGTGGGGGGCTCGCCGACGAGCCAGCACCTGATGGGCCTGGCGGCCGACTTCCGCCCCCTGCACGACGACGACCGGGAGCGCGTGGAGGCGTGGTTCCGCCGCGACGACGCCCCGCCCTTCGACCAGCTCATCATCTACCCCACGTTCTTCCACGTCGGCCTGCGCCCCGAGGGCAGCACCAACCGCCGGCAGATCCTCCGCTACAACGCCTTCGGGCAAGGGTACAGAAAGGATTGAGCCTCGATGGCTCAATCCTTTCTAATTGATAATTGACAATTGGTAATTGATAATTAAGCTCGGCGAAACGAAACTAAATCACTTGGGCTCAATCCTTTCTAATTGATAATTGACAATTGGTAATTGATAATTAAGCTCGGCGAAACGAAACTAAACCACTTGGGCCCAATCCTTCCTAAATGGATAATGGAGAATGGGTAAAACCATGTCTTCCGAAGCCAATTAGAGCTATTTACCTTTGACGTCGCACAGGGCGGACGCTATAGCCATCGCTCCGATTACCAATGCCGTATAACCCCTTTTTTACCCTTTCTTGAAAACCCATACAACGCGAGATGTTCCCATCATGGTCTCGGGGATCACGTGTTGATGACCAGTAGTTCCCAACTCCTTCGCTCGGCCAGAACCCTGTCCTGTAACGGGAACCGGCAAAAGGAAAGAAGAGGGTGTTTCCATTTTTCACGCTGGTTACCTTAATGCCTGGAACGCCACGTAGATTTATCGTTTGCAACGTACAGTAATTGGAGTCGCAAAGTTCTTTCCATTCATTATAGGTTGGCATTCGCCATCTCTTGCCCCAGTTCACGTAGGCCGCATCATCCTCAAGGTCGAGCACGTCCTTGTCGTCAACCGTTCCGTATTCGCTGTTATAATTGTATTTGGTTATGGTTTTATACGTACCATTACAATGTTTGTATGTCGTGTAATCATAGTTTTCTTTTGCGCTTGTTTCTCCCCATGCAAAATAGTCTCCTGCTTCTTCGGGGGCAGATGCACCTACGTTGCACGTAGCCCAAAGCGTTCCGCTGGGAAGCCCCATATCCACAAATTCGTGCCGTTCGTTATGGCATGAAACAATCGACGTGCTCAAGCTGACGAGGAGCGATAGAATAGTCGTAGTTTTCTTTTCCATTTTTTTAATTGTTTTTCCTATTGAAAATGATTTTGTAGAGATCTTCGGGCAGTTTTTCCTTCATATTATGTTTTTTCCCGCGGACGGTGCTGTCGTTGATGCCCAGTATTTCCTCTGTGACTTCGCTCGTGAAGCCGAGGATGTAGCAAGCCGCAACTTTCTTCTCGCTTGAAATGACTTTGCGCCCTTCATCGTGAAGGATGTCGAAGAAGTCGTTGAAGCAGACATCAAGGTCGTGGCAAATGGCGGCACGTTCGTCTTTTGTAAGGAAGAACGCACTTCCATGCAAGTACTTTTGTACTAGAGCCCACGTCGGGCTTTTTCTGAATTGAGTGACACATATTCGGATGCGCCTCTCGTAGTCCGTCAGGCAGAGAACACGTTTTGCGGATGAGGCGTCAGTACGTTCAGAAGAGAACGGTTCGTTTTTATCGCGCATGCTTTCCAATGCCTCAATACGCCCACATGCTTCGCGATAATCGTCCTGAAATTTCTGGTTTTGCTGCGTCATCTGCGCCAGCTCTATTCGTCTTCGCTCTTCCTCCATCTGCGCTTTCTTCAGTTGGTCGGAAAGGCTGATGTACTGCTGCTTTCTGCGATTGCTGAGGTTCAACGACCATACGATGATAACCAACACAATGATAGTCAGTAAAAGTCCTGTCAGGCCGAGCATCCATAGAAGACGGCGGTGGGCATTCGCTAACCGTTGTTGCTCCATTTCCACGCGATGGTCGTTCACTACCTGACGAATAGCTTGTTGGTTGCTGAGCGCGTAGAGGGTGTCGATAAAGTGGTCGTGTTGCTTGATGAAGTATGGGATGGAATCACTCTTGCCCACTTGAGTGGCTAAGGAAGCCATCTGCGAGTAGTTTAAGGCAAAGGAGGGAAAATCGGGCTGGCAGGAAAGCGATCGGTGGTAGTAGTGCCAAGCGGAGTCTATCTGACCTTGTTCCTGAAAGATGTTAGCCTTCTGGCTGTAAGTGGCAGCAAGTTTTTCCTTGTCTGATGCATACCGGATGCTGCGGTCGGCGTATCTATGTGCTTTTGAATAAAAACCCGAATTGTTTACTTCCAATTTTGCTAACTCCATGTATGTATCCCTTATTACATCGTCGGGAGCATGGGGATTGATGAGAATACGATTTAACCTTGTTTCGGCAGAAGCAATTTCGTCTTGACAAAGATAGCATTGTGCCAATCGCAGATCCAAAAGGGCAACTGTTACGCTATCCTCTAACCAGAGGAAAAGCTTTTTGGCATGCAGAAGTTCTTGAATGGCTTCTTCTGTCATTGAGCGGTTCATATAACTTAAACCAATGTTCTGTTCGCTTAGGGCGTAGTAGCGATTGACGGTGTCGGGAAAGAGGCTTTTGGCTGTCAGGAACGCATCCGTGCTGTTTGAGTCATCGGCCGTTTCCCTATAGACACAACCCAGCGTGTACCATGCCATAGCGGCATGATGATCTGGGTGGCGAGGAATGCCATAATAGATAGTGGCGATGCGAGCAAGGGAGTCGGTGGTAAGCGGAATGCCGCATTCATAATCGACTATCGTGCTCAGCCAAGCGTAAAGGGCTTTGTCCCCCTTACGGGTGAAACCAGGAATGAGGAATGAGGAATGAGGAATTGCGGGCTGAGCATGGTTTTCGTCCGCATTCCTAATTCCTGATTTCCAGGACGATGTCGCCCTGGCAAGGCTGTCGAGTACGTCACGGGCGGCTTGTGGGTCAGAGTCCATGAGGGCTTCTACTCGAAGAAGGGTTTTGTGAATACCTTTATTGCTGCACGACGAAAAGTAGCCTGCCACAAACAGCAAGCATAGAATAGGGATAATTCGGCGTAAACTTTTCATAGTCTCTTGGGCTTTGATAACACTTCTTCTTGGCTTTCGTCGGCAAAGATAACACCAATAGACGTCACGTTAGCGTTTCGATTTCGTTTTTGTGGCAAAAAACATCTTTTATGTCGCAAAATATAACATCATAGACGTAAACAAGAAAAAATCGCCGTTATTCTCATGCGGTGGAACCACAATAAATAACGGCGATACAAAAATGGAAGAATCCGACTCCTTGGTATCAGTCGGATTCAGCTTGCTTATTCCGCCTGCAGGTCGGACCAGTTGATGACGGGGTGCTTGGCGGCTGTGGTGTCGTCGGGACGGCTGATGGGGCAGGCGTGGGGCGCGGCGTGGAGGATGTCGGGATCCTCGGCGGCTTCGGCGGCTATGCGATGCATGATGCTGATGAAGGCATCCAGCGTCTCCTTGCTCTCGGTCTCCGTGGGCTCGATCATCAGGGCCTGGTGGAAGAGGAGAGGGAAGTAGATCGTCGGGGCATGGAAGCCGAAGTCGAGCAGGCGCTTGGCCACGTCGAGCGTCGTGGCACCCTCCTTGCCCTCGCGCGAGCCGTCGTTGATGAGTCCGTCGAAGACGAACTCGTGCTTGCAGACGCTTGGGATGGGCAGCTTATAGGCGTCGCGCAGGAGCTCTTTGACATAGTTGGCGTTGAGCGTGGCGATGGGACCCACCTCGCGGACGTGCTGACGGCCGATGGTGAGCAGCCAGGCGTAGGCGCGTAGGATGACGCCGAAGTTGCCCATGTGGGCACTCACGCGGCCGGCGGTCTTCGCGGGCGTCACGAGGCAGAGGTCGTCATGAGGCTGGACGTCGGTATGCGGGTAGGGCAGGCAGTCCTTCAGGAAGGCTGCGACGCCGACGGGTCCGCTGCCGGGTCCGCCGCCGCCGTGGGGCGTGGAGAACGACTTGTGGAGGTTGAGGTGCATGATGTCGAAGCCCATGTCGCCCGGGCGGACCTTGCCGATGAGGGGGTTCATGTTGGCTCCGTCGTAGTAGAGCAGTCCGCCAGCCTCGTGCACGAGGGCGGCAATCTGCTTGATGTCGCGCTCGAAGAGGCCCAGGGTGTTGGGGTTGGTCATCATGATGCCGGCGAGGTCGGGGCCCAGCAGGGGCTTGAGGTCCTCGACATCGACGAGGCCGTCGGCATTCGACTTGACGACGACGACATCCAGTCCGCAGACGGCTGCCGAGGCGGGGTTGGTGCCGTGGGCGCTATCGGGGACGATGACCTTCGTGCGGGCGATGTCGCCCCGGCTGCGATGGTAGGCGCGCATGATCATCAGGCCTGTGAGCTCGCCGTGGGCGCCCGCGCAGGGGTTGAAGGTGAAGTAAGCCATGCCTGTGATGGCCGAGAGCATCTGCTCCATGCCGCGATAGACGGCCTGCACGCCCTGGACGGTCGCGACGGGCTGCAGGGGATGGATGGCGGCGAAGGCGGGCAGGGCAGCAATCTCCTCGTTGATCTTCGGGTTGTACTTCATCGTGCAGCTGCCCAGGGGGTAGAAGCCGGTATCGACGCCGAAGTTCATCTGCGAGAGGTTGGTGTAGTGGCGGACGACGTCCACCTCGCTCACCTCGGGCAGGGCGGGAGCCGACGTGCGGCGGAGGCCTTCAGGAACGGCCGTGGAGACCTCGGGAGCGGCAGCCTTGGGCAGGGTGTAGCCGCAACGGCCGGGCTTGGAATAGTGGAATATCAGGTGGTCGTAGTATCTCATAAGGCAGCCTCCTTTACATAGTTAATCAGACAATCGATTTCGTCGCGCGTGCGCTTCTCGGTAACGGCAAAGCAGATGCGATGGTCGCCTGTGACGACGCCTGCCAGGATACCCTTGTCGGCCAGCGCCTTGTGGAGGACACGGGCGTCGCCCTGGTAGTCGAGCGCAAACTCCTTCAGGAAGGGACGGCTGCTGACGGGGGTGAAGCGTCCCGTGGCGACGAGCTGGTCGCAGAGGTAATGGGCAGAGGCGCTCGAGCGCTCGTTGACCTCCGCCAGCCCCTTCGGGCCGAGGAGCGAGAGGTAGATGGTGACCCAGAGCGCCATGAGCGACTGGTTGGAGCAGATGTTGCTGGTTGCCTTGTCGCGGCGGATGTGCTGCTCGCGGGCCTGGAGGGTGAGGACGAAACAACGTTTGCCGTCGCGGTCGGTCGTGGCGCCCACGATACGTCCGGGCAGCTTGCGCAGGTAGTCCTTCCGGCAGGCCATGAAGCCGAGCGTGGGACCGCCGTAGCAGAGGGGTATGCCCAGGCTCTGTCCGTCGCCCACGGCCACGTCGGCACCCCATTCGGCCGGGCTCTTCAGGACGGCCAGGGTGGAGGGGTCGCAGTACTCAATCAGCAGGGCTCCGGCGGCGTGGACGGCCTCGGCAAAGCCCGTGTGGTCCTCGATGATGCCGTAGGCGTTGACGTTCGGCACGAGCACGCCTGCCACGCGTCCGCTGGCGAGGGCTGCCGTGAGGGCGTCGAGGGACGTCTGGCCGTCGGATGCGGCAAGCTCCTCGATGACGGTACCGGAGTAGGAGGCGTAGGTGCGGACCACCTCCTTCACCTGCGGCAGCAGGGTGGAGGCGACGAGGACGACGTCCTTCTTGCGTGTGGAGGCCACGGCCATGCGCACGGCCTCGGCAGCTGCCGTGGGACCGTCGTACATGGAGGCGTTGCTAACCTCGAGCCCCGTGAGGGCGCAGATCATGCTCTGGAACTCGAAGATGTAGCGGAGCGTGCCCTGGCTGATCTCGGGCTGATAGGGGGTGTAGGCGGTTAGGAACTCGCTACGCTGGGTGAGGTAGGGGATGACGGAGGGGGTGCAATGGTCGTACCAGCCCTGTCCGGCGAAGCAGGTCATCTTGACGTTGCGGGCGGCAAGGTCCTCGAAGAAGCGTCGGATCTCGTCCTCGCTCATGGCGTCGGGCAGGTCGTAGTCGCCCTTGTAGATGTATTCCTGCGGCACGTCGGCATAGAGGTCGTCGAGCGACTTCATACCCACCGTGTCCAGCATCTTGCGGATATCATCCGGAGTGTGGGGAATGTAAGGGTGCATTATGAAAAAATTTTATGAAAAATTTTTTAGTTAAGAGTTAAGAATTAAGAGTTAAGAAAAAATGCTTTGCACTTGATATTCTTCACCATGAAATACACGAATTATACGAATTGTTTACCGCTTCGCGGTTTTTGGGGAGTCTGCTTCGCAGAGAAAATGGAGTCTGCTTCGCAGAGAAATTATTCAAAATTTGATTCAAAAATATTCAAAATTAGGGGCTATTCGCAAACATATCTAACGGCCTGAAAGGCCAAAAGCACCCAGCCCAGGGCAACGCCCTGGGTAAACTCGGGCATCCATCATTCCGCGCCCTGAAAGGGCAAAAGCATTCAAAATTAATTCTTTTGCCCCTTCAGGGCGAGAGTTGCCTTTGCTGCTTGTACCCAGGGCGTTGCCCTGGGCTATGTGCTCGTTGGCTTCGCCTTCGTCCGTCACGACTCGGCCATTCAAGCAAGCTTGATGGCTCTCGCTGCTCCGTCCGTTGCCCCTTCGGGGCGCACATGGCGTGTTAGGGGTATTTTTGCGGATAATCATAATCAAAATTATTCAAAATGTTGTTACCTGAAATTTTGTGAAATTTTGAAATTAATTTTGAACCATTTGGCCTTTGGCCTTCCTCCTTCGCGACTTGGCAAAATGAGCAAGATCTTTTGCTCTCGCTGCTCCAAAAATTCGTATAATTCGTAAAATTCGTAGTGAAAATGTAGTCCGCGCCCAGAACTATTTTTCTTAACTCTTAACTCTTAACTAGTAAAAAACTCTTATTTCGTGAAATCTTCGTATGCGGGGGCGTCCATGAGGCTGTCGAGCTCGGAGGCGTCGGCCAGCTTCACCTTGAGCATCCAGTTGGCGTAGGGATCTTCGTTGAGCAGCTCGGGGGTGTCGTCGAGGGCCGTGTTGACCTCCTCGACGCATCCGCTGACGGGAGCGATGAGGTCGCTGGCGGCCTTGGTGCTCTCCACGGCGCCGAAGTCCTCGCCCTTCGTGATGTACTCGCCCTCGCCAGGGAGGTCCACATAGACCACGTCGCCCAGCTCGTGCTGCGCGTAGTCGCTAATTCCGATGAATGCAAATTCACCTTCTACTTTTACCCACTCGTGTGTTTCGGCATACTTGAGGCCGGTTTCTACTTTTGCCATAACCTTATAAAAATTGATAATTGGTAATTGGTAATTGATAATTATTTTTTGCGATAACTCTAAAACTCTAAACTATAATCTATAATCTATAAACTATAATCTATTAACTCTAAACTACTTCTTGTAGCTCTTGTTGAAGAATTTCTTCTTGACGACGGTACCCGGGAAGGTCTTTTTGCGGATGCGGATTTCGACGGGGGTGTCGAGGGCGGCATAGCGGGCGTCGACGAGCGCCATGCAGATGCTCTTGTCGACGGAGAGGCCGTGGTAGCCCGTCGTGACGACGCCGACCTGCTCGCCGTTGACCTCGACGGGATAGCCGTTGCGGGGGATGGCCTTGTCGTGCAGCTCGATGCCTACGACCTTCTGCTTCACGCCGTTAGCCTTCTGCTCGGCCAGGGCTTCCTTGCCGATGAACTCGGGCTTGTCGAGCTTGACGAACATGCCGAGGCCTGCCATGAGGGGCGAGATCTCGGGGCTGAGCTCGTGGCCGTAGAGCGGCAGGGCGACCTCGAAGCGGAGCGTGTCGCGGCAGCCCAGGCCGCAGGGGGCTACCTCGCCCGAGCCCACGAGCACGTCCCATACCTTATTAATATACGCGTGCGAGCCGTAGAGCTCGAAACCGTCCTCGCCCGTGTAGCCCGTGCGGCTGGCGATGATGGTCTCGCCATCGACGTCAATCTCCTTGAACGTATAGAAGGCGAGGTCCTTGACGGCGAGGCCCAGCAGGCGCTCCACCTTCTCCTCGGCCTGAGGACCCTGCACGGCCACCTGGCCATAGACGTCGGACTTGTTGTCGACGACGACGTCGTAGCCCGCAGCCTGCTCGCGGATCCAGGCGTCGTCCTTGTCGATGTTGGCGGCATTCACCACCAGCAGGTAGAGGTCGCCCTGCATCTTATAGACCAGCAGGTCATCCACGCTACCGCCGTCGGGGTAGCACATGATGCCGTAGTAGATCTTGCCGTAGGGGGCGTCCGTGATGTCGTTGGTGAAGATGTGGTTGACGAACTTCTGGGCGTCGGGGCCGCAGACGAAGATTTCGCCCATGTGGCTGACGTCGAAGATGCCGCAGGCCGTGCGGACGGCCATGTGCTCGTCCTTGATGGTGGAGTACTCGATGGGCATGTCGAATCCGCCGAACGGACTCATCTTGGCGCCCAAGGCCACGTGCTTGTCGTAAAGGCATGTCTTTTTGTAATCTTCCATGTTGTCAGATAATTTTTTGAGTGTTTTTGAATGGATGAAAAACGGGGGGTTTAATAGATGTATTCGCCGTATTCGGAACGGATGACCAGCTCGCGCGGCTTGCCCGACGAGGCGGGGAGCGCCTCCACATGGCCGACGACCTGGGCGTCGATGTGGAACGTGCGGGCGATGTCGATAACCTGCTGGGCGTCGTCGGGCGCGAGGTAGATCTCCATGCGGTGGCCCATGTTGAACACCTTGTACATCTCGGCCCAGTCGGTACCGCTCTGCGCCTGGATGGTGTGGAAGAGCGGGGGGATGGGGAACAAGTTGTCCTTGACGATACGCAGCCCGTCAACGAAATGGAGTATCTTGGTCTGGGCGCCACCCGTACAATGGATCATGCCGTGCACGCGGGGCCGCATCTCGTCCAGCAGACGGCTGATGACGGGGGCGTAGGTGCGCGTGGGCGAAAGCACGAGCTGGCCGGCGTTGAGCGAGGTGCCCTTGACAGGGTCGGTCAGGCGCAGACGGCCCGAATAGACCAGCTCGTGGGGAACGGCATGGTCGTAGCTCTCGGGGTACTTCTCGGCCAGGTATTTGGCGAAGACGTCGTGGCGGGCGCTGGTGAGCCCGTTGCTGCCCATGCCGCCGTTGTACTGGCGCTCGTAGGTGGCCTGACCCGTCGAGGAGAGGCCCACGATGACGTCGCCTGCGGAGATGTGGGCGTTATCGATGATGTCGCTACGGCGCATGCGGCACGTGACGGTACTGTCGACGATGATGGTACGCACGAGGTCGCCCACGTCGGCCGTCTCGCCGCCCGTGCCATAGACGCCCACGCCCATCGCGCGGAGCTCGGCCAGCAGCTCGTCCGTGCCGTTGATGATGGCGCTTATGACCTCGCCCGGGATGAGCATCTTGTTGCGCCCGATGGTGGACGAGACGAGGATGCCCGTCGTGGCGCCTACGCAGAGCAGGTCGTCGATGTTCATGATGAGGGCGTCCTGGGCGATGCCCTTCCAGACGCTCAGGTCGCCCGTCTCCTTCCAGTAGAGGTAGGCGAGGGACGACTTCGTACCCGCTCCGTCGGCGTGCATGATGTTGCAATAGTCTGGGTCGCCGCCCAGCAGGTCAGGGATGATCTTGCAGAAGGCTTTCGGATAGAGGCCTTTGTCGATGTTCCTGATGGCGTTGTGGACGTCTTCCTTCGCGGCGGAAACGCCTCGCATCATGTAGCGCTGGTTGTCGTTCATTGGGGGGTGGTTTAGGGGTTTAGTTCCGGCTTGTCCGGAGATTCCGGAGGTTCCGGAGATTCCGGGTTTTCCGGATATTCCGGATATTCCGGGTTTTCCGGAGGTTCCGGAGGGGGTTAGAACTGGACTGTGGGGGCTTTCTGGGAGCCTTCCTCAGCTTCGAAGTAGGGCTTCTTGTCAAATCCGAACATGCCCGAGAGGAGGCTCTGGGGGAACTTGCGGATGTAGGTGTTGTACTTCTTGGCGGCTTCGTTGAAGTTCTTGCGCTCGACGGCTATGCGGTTCTCCGTGCCTTCGAGCTGGGCCTGCAGCTCAAGGAAGTTCTGGTTGGCCTTCAGGTCGGGGTAGTTCTCGGCAACGGCTATGAGGCGTCCCAGCGCTCCGCCCACTTCGCTCTGGGCCTTCTGGAACTCCTGCAGTTGCTCGGCCGTCATGTTCTCGGCATCGATATTGATGGACGTGGCCTTGGTGCGGGCGTTAACGACGGCCTGAAGGGTCTCGCTCTCGTGAGCGGCATAGCCCTTGACGGTATTGACGAGGTTGGGGATGAGGTCGGCACGACGCTGGTACTGGCTTTCGACGTTTGCCCAGGCGGTTGAGACGCCCTCTTCCTGGCTGACCATGTTGTTGTAGGCTTTCACGCCCCACAGGGCGACGAGAGCAACGACGAGGATGAGAATCAAAGCAGATCTACTCTTTTTCATAGGTTTTGTTGATTAGGATTGTAATGAATGATTATTGGTTAATTTTCTTTTATTCAGAATTTGGTGTGAGCGCCACCTCCGCCGAAGTGTCCTCCGCCGTAGTGTCCTCCGCCGAAGCCGCCTCCGCCGAAGCTTCCTCCGCCGAAGATGGTTCCGCCGCCCGAAGAGCTGCTGCCGGACGAACTGCCATAGTCCGTATAGCGGTCCTTGACGACCTGATGATGGCAGTTCTTGCAGGTGTAGGTATAGCGGACTTTCTTCCCTCGGGCGTTCTTATAGAGCGTCTCGGTATGGGTGAGCTTCAGCTTGTACTTCCCACAATGGGGACATTTCTTGGAGAGCCGGAGGGCCAGGTAGATGAGGGCGAACGGAGCACAAATTATAAACAAACAGAGAAAGAGCAGCATGAACCGGTCTTCCCGTTTCTCATTCGCATCACGAGCCTTCAGCTCGGGGTCCATTAGGTATTTGCCCAGTTCGCGCATGCCCTCCACCATGCCCTCGTCCCAGTTGTTATCGCGGAAGTAGGGCACCATGTGGTTCACCTGGATGCGCTTGCTGAGGGCATCGGTCATGACGCCCTCCAGGCCGTAGCCCGTCGAGAAGCTGATGTCGCGCTCGGTGGTGCTGAGGACGACCACTATGCCGTTGTCCCGTCCCTCGACGCCCACGCCGACCGTCTCGCCCAGCAGACGCGAGAATTCGTGGCAGTCGTCGGGGTCGATGCCCGAGAGCACGGCCACGAGGGCCTGTACGCCCGTGCTATCCTCGACGGCGCGGAAGATGGCGTCAATCTCGTCGCAGGCTGACTGCGAGAGGATGCCCTCGGGGTTGCAGACGTAGCGGGTGGAGTCCTGCAGATGGATGATGGGTACCGTCTTAGGCGTCCAGACCGTCGCGCTCGTGCCGAGCGTGACGAGCATAAAGACTAAAAGAAGGAGATGGTTTTTTTTCACGTTGTTTATTCTTCAGTCCAAATCTTCCAGGCTTCGTCGGCCTGGATGTGTAACATTTCGAGTCCGTTCTTGATGGCGGCACCCTGGGCTTCTGCCTTCTGGAGGAAGAGCGTCTTGTCGGGGTTATAGACAAGGTCGTAGCAGAGGTGGGCGTCGGTCAGGAGCGGGTAGGGGATGTCGGGACAACGGTCCACGTCGGGGTAGGTGCCGAGGGGTGTGGCGTTCACGACGACGGTATAGCGCTCCATGACGTCCGGCGTGAGGTCGTCGTAGCCAAGGGCGCCCTCGCGTGGCGTACGCGACACGAAGAGCGTGTCGAGGCCCAGCTGACGGAGGCCGTTCACGACGGCTTTGGAGGCGCCACCCGTGCCGAGGATGAGGGCGCGGGTGTGGTGTGCCTTCAGCAAGGGACGGATGGAGCGGGTGAAGCCGACGACGTCGGTATTGTAGCCCGTGAGGACGGCCCTGGCGCCGGAATGCCTTACCTTGATGACGTTTACGGCGCCGATAGCCGCGGCTTCGGGCGCGATGGCGTCCAGGAAGGGCATGACGGCCTGCTTGTAGGGGATGGTGACGTTCAGCCCGACAAAATCGGGGTGAGCGGCAACGAGGGCAGGAAACGCCTCGATGCTGTCGAGCACGAAGGGCTCATAGACCGCGTCGCGCCCCGTCCGCCGGAAAAACTCCGTGAAGTTTTTCTGCGAGAAGGAGTGCCCGAGGGGCTTGCCGATGATGCCGTAGCGTTCCATGGGAGGGGGTTTTATAGGAGCTATAGGGACTATAGGAGCTATAGGAACTATAGGAACTATAGAAACTATCCTAGAGTGTTGCCAGATAGCTGGTTACGTTCTTTTCGATGCGGGCGGCGAGGTCGGGGGTCTCGTCCTTGACGAACCGTTCGCCCACGATGTGCTCGTAGAGCTCGATGTAGCGGTCTGTGACGCTTCCGACGAACTCGTCGGTCATCTCGGGCACCTGCTGTCCGGCCTGTCCCATGAAGCCGCGGTCGATGAGCCATTGGCGCACGAACTCCTTCGAGAGCTGGCGCTGGGGCTCGCCCTTGGCGAACTTCTCCTCGTAGCCTTCGGCATAGAAGTAGCGCGACGAATCGGGGGTGTGGATTTCGTCAATCAGATAGACCTTGCCGTCGCGCTTGCCGAACTCGTACTTCGTATCGACGAGGATGAGTCCGCGTCGGGCGGCAATCTCCGTGCCGCGTTGGAAGAGGGCGCGGGTGTAGCGCTCCATCTGCTCGTAGTCCTCGCGGCTGACGATACCCTGGGCGATGATTTCGTCGCGCGAGATGTTCTCGTCGTGTCCCGCCTCGGCCTTGGTCGTGGGGGTGATGATGGGTTCGGGGAACCGCTGGTTCTCCTTCATGCCCTCGGGCAGGGGTACGCCACAGAGGGTGCGGGCGCCGTTCTTGTATTCGCGCCAGGCGCTACCCGTGAGGTAGCCGCGGATGATCATCTCCACGCGGAAGCCTTCGCACTTGAGGCCGACGGTAACCATCGGGTCGGGGGTGGCGAGCTTCCAGTTGGGGACGATGTCGGCCGTGTCGTCGAGGAACTTGGCGGCAATCTGGTTGAGCACCTGCCCTTTGAAGGGGATGCCCTTGGGGAGGATGACGTCGAAGGCCGAGATGCGGTCGGTAGCGACCATGACCATCAGGTCGTTGTTGATGTCATATACGTCGCGGACTTTGCCGTGATAGACGCTTTGTTGTCCGGGGAAGTGGAAATCGGTTGTTGTGAGGGACATAGGAAAAATGGATGTCTTAAAGGGTTGTTACGGTTGGGGTGAGTCTTTAGGAAAGAGGTCGGGCGCGTCGTGTTCGTGCTCGTAGGCCTCCACGATGCGTGTGACGAGCTTGTGGCGGATGATGTCTTTTTTCGTCATCTCCACGATGCCGATGCCTTCGATGCCGCGCAGCAGACCAAGTGCGTGAGAAAGGCCTGAGCGTTGCGAAGCTGGGAGGTCGATCTGCGTGAGGTCGCCCGTGATAATCATCTTGGTGTTCCAGCCCATGCGAGTGAGGAACATCTTGATTTGGGGTACGGTAGTGTTCTGTGCCTCGTCGAGGATGACGATGGCGTCGTTGAGCGTGCGTCCGCGCATGAAGGCGAGCGGGGCAATCTGGATGATGCCCAGCTCCATGTACTCCTTCAGCTTGACGGCGGGAATCATGTCCTCGAGGGCGTCGTAGAGCGGCTGGAGGTAGGGGTCAATCTTTTCGCGCATGTCGCCCGGGAGGAAACCAAGCTTCTCGCCGGCCTCGACGGCGGGGCGGCAGAGGACGATTTTCTTCACCTCCTTGTTCTTCAACGCCCGTACGGCAAGGGCGATGGCCGTGTAGGTCTTGCCTGAGCCGGCAGGACCTACGGTAAAGACCATGTCGTTCTGCTCGTACTCCTTCACGAGCCGCAGCTGGTTGGCGGTACGGGGCGAGATGGGGCGTCCGCTGATGCTGAAGACGATGACGTCGTTCTCTTTCTCGACGATGGGGCGGTTGCCGTTGAAGAGGTCGAGGATGGCCTCGTCCGTCAGGCGGTTGTACTTGCTGCAATGGGCCTGGACGGTACCGATGAAGCGTTCGAAGCCCTCCAGCTCCTCCTCCTCGCCCATCACCTTGATGACGTTGTCGCGGGCGATGATGCGGAGTTTCGGGTAGAGCGCCTTGATCATCTGCATGTGGGCGTTACCCGTCCCGTAGAACACTACGGGGTCGATATCTTCGAGGACGATGTGCTTTTCTATCATTCAGCGTCGCGTTCGATATAGACAATGGGGTCGCCCTTGCGGAGCGTGGCGCCCTGCTTGGCGCAGATTTCGACGACCTTGCCGCTGATGGTGGCATGGACGGGAGCAATCTCGCCCCACGGCGTGGTGATGTGGCAGACGAGGTCGCCCTCCTTGTAGCGCTTACCGACGGCGGGCTCGGTAGAGGGACCGACGACGGAGACCTCCCAGATGACCTGTCCGTTCTCGGGGGCGGGCATCGGGTCGGCCTTGGCGTGCTTGATGGCCAGGACTTCCTCGACGCTCATGCCCTTGCCGGCCATGGCCTCGTCTTTGGCTTTCTGCAGGTCGGCCTCGAAGCGCTCCTTGGCGATGCCGCTACGGTAGTCGCGGTACTGGCGCTCGTGCATGGCCAGTTCGAAGAGCTCCTCCTGGTCCTCGCCTTCGTCCCAGCCCTCGTCCTTCATAATCTGGCGGAATTTGGGCAGCTCGTCGGGATAGTAGCTCTGCGGGTCGGCAGTCGTGAACTCGCGTCCCTGCTCCTTGGCGAGGGCGACGATTTCGGGAGCTACCGTGCCGGGCAGCTTGCCGCTCTTGCCCAGGATCATGCCCCAGATGGCGTCGTCCATCATCGAGTAGCGCGGCTTGCCCATCGACTCGGCCAGCAGGTTCATAAGGGCGATGTTCTTCGTGTATTGGCTGAAGGGGGTGACGAGTGGGGGATAGCCCACCTTGGGCCACACGTAGGCCACCTCGTTGAAGAGCTTCACGAGCAGCTGGTCCTCGGTGAAGGGCTCGAGCCCCTTGTTCTTGCGGTTCATGTTGATGGCTTGCATGACGCCCGTGAGGTCGGCCATCATCGAGCCCATCATGCCTCCCGGCAGGCCGCAGCCCAGCAAGAGCGAGCTCATCAGCTTGTTGCCGGGGTTCATGAAGTAGCCCAGGAAGTCGTCGATGAACTCCTGCGTCAGCTTGCGAGCCTGCATGTAGGCATCCATGTTGATGTCGGCCACCTGGAAGCCTGCGTCGCGCAGCATGGCCTGTACGGAGATGACGTCGGGATGCACCTTGCCCCACGAGAGGGGTTCGATGGCGGTATCGATGATGTCGGCACCCGCCTTGCAGACCTCCAGGATGCTGGCCATCGAGAGGCCCGGGCCGCTATGGCCGTGGTACTGGATGATGATGTCGGGATGCTTGGCCTTGATGTTCTTCACCAGCAGGCCCAGGAAGTGGGGGCGTCCGATGCCCGCCATGTCCTTGAGGCAGATTTCGGGTGCTCCGGCCTCGATGAGCTGGTCGGCGATGGCGGAGTAGTACTCGACCGTGTGGACGGGCGAGTAGGTGATGCAGAGTGTGGCCTGCGGAATCATGCCAGCCTCCTTGGCGTAGTGGATGCTGGGGATGATGTTGCGCACGTCGTTCAGGCCGCAGAAGATGCGGGTGATGTCCGTCCCCTGGGCTTTCTTCACCTTGTACATCAGGCGGCGGACGTCGGCAGGAACGGGGTTCATGCGGAGGGCGTTAAGGCCGCGGTCAAGCATGTGGGTCTGGATGCCCGCCTTGTGCAGGGGGGCGGTAAAGGTGCGGACGGCCTTGTTCGGGTTCTCGCCATACAGCAGGTTCACTTGCTCGAAAGCGCCTCCGTTGGTCTCCACGCGGGCAAAGCAGCCCATTTCGACGATGACAGGTGCAATACGTGCCAACTGGTCGGCACGAGGCTGGTACTTACCTGACGACTGGAACATGTCGCGATAGACCAGACTGAATTTAATCTCCTTTTCCATTGGGTTTTGATATGATGATATTACCTTATTATATTTTTAGCGCCGCAAAAGTAATGATAAAAATGCGAATAAGCGAGAGAAACGTGAAAAATATTTTTTGCCGTTAGGGAGTGGTCGGCATAATGCGTGGAAATATCCAACGCCTGAAAAATGCTCACGCCCGCCAAAACGAAAAAATTTTTTCCCTTTACCCTCGCATAATCGCATTTTTGTACTATCTTTGCGGAAAAATACGAGAATGCACATCGCTATAGCAGGAAATATCGGTTCTGGGAAGACGACGCTTACGAACATGCTGGCCCGCCATTTCGGGTGGACACCCAAGTTCGAGGCTGTCGCCCATAATCCTTATTTAGAAGATTATTACGCCGATATCCGCCGCTGGTCGTTCAACCTGGAGGTGTTCTTCCTCACCCAGCGTTTCAAGGATGCGCTGGCCATTCGCCGCTCGACGGAGACCGTCATCCAGGACCGCAGCATCTTCGAGGGCGTCTATATCTTCGCCGCCAACAACTACGCGATGGGCAACCTGACGGAGCGCGACTTCCAGACCTATATGGACCTCTTCCACCTGATGACGTCGCTCGTGGGCACGCCCGACCTGATGATCTACCTACGTTCCTCCGTCCCCCACCTCGTCATGCAGATCCAGAAGCGCGGGCGCGACTACGAACAGAGCATCCAGCTCGACTACCTGAAGAACCTCAACGACAGCTACGACGACTTCATCTTCCACAAATATCCGGGCCGCGTGCTGGTCATCGACAAGGACAACCTCGACTTCGAACATCGGCCGCAGGACTTCGCCTCCATCGTCGATAAAATCAACGCACAATTGTTCGGACTGTTCCCCGAGACTTCCGACAGCCAGACGTCAGACTGGCAGATAGATATACCCATTCCTAATCCCTAATACCTCTTCTTTATCATGCACATAGCCATCGCAGGAAATATCGGTTGCGGCAAGACCACCCTGACCAACATGCTTGCCAAGCGTTACGGCTGGACGCCTCGCTTCGAGTCCGTCGAGAACAATCCCTATCTGGCCGACTATTACGAGGACATGGCCCGATGGTCGTTCAACCTCCAGATCTACTTCCTCAACAAGCGCTTTCAGGATGTGGTGGAGATATCGCGTTGCAAGGACACCATCGTGCAGGACCGAACCATCTTCGAGGACGCCCGCATCTTCGCGCCCAACCTCCACGACATGGGCCTGATGAGCGACCGCGACTTTGCGAACTATAGCGAGCTCTTCGACCTGATGATGAGCCTCGTGGGCAAGCCCGACCTCCTCATCTACATCCGCGCCAGCATCCCGCACCTTATCGCGCAGATCCAGAAGCGCGGACGCGACTATGAGCAGGGCATCCGCATCGACTACCTCAACGGCCTGAACGAGCGCTACGAGAACTGGATCGCCAGCTACGAAGGCCGCCTGTTGGTAGTGGACGGCGACAACCTCGACTTCCAGAACAACCCGCGCGACTTCCAGTCCATTACCGACCAGATTGATGCCGAGCTCTTCGGCTTATTCGCCGTGAAATCAGATAACGTTTAATATGAAAGCACTTCTTTCCCCCATTCTCCGCGCCATCTGCCTCCTGGTCGTCGGCATTCTGCTTGTCGCCTGCCGTGAGCAGACCACCCAATGGATTGTCATCCTTACCGGCGCACTCTTCTTCGTTGTCGGTCTTGTGACCTTTATTAATTATATGCTCCGCAAGAACCGGGGCAAGCCTACGGGACCCTTCCCCCTGCTTGCCGTCGGGGGCGTGCTGTTCGGCCTCGTCCTCCTCGTCGCTTCGGGCAGCTTCCTCCGTTTCTTCATGTACGTCATGGGCGGCATGCTGATCCTTGTCGCCATCTGGCAGCTCGTCGCGATGATTAACATCCATCGTGAGGTGAGGTTCCCC
The DNA here is from genome assembly GCA_024697785.1 of Bacteroidaceae bacterium. GTDB lineage: Bacteria > Bacteroidota > Bacteroidia > Bacteroidales > Bacteroidaceae > UBA1189. Next base: position 18,893 of record JAILEU010000069.1, read on the forward strand.
AATTCCATGTTCCTCGCGCCCATACTGGCGCTTATGTTTGGCGCCTTTGCCCTCTGGAACCCCACGAAGGCAGCCGCCCTACCGCTCCTCTTCATCGGTCTGGGCTGCATCGTGAGCGCCTTGGGCGACTTCGTGGCCCTCTCCATCTTTGCTGCCCATCGCTCGAAGGAAAAACGTCTTGCCCGCCAGGCAGCCAAAGAGACCATAGAGATTAGCGAGACTGACGAATGAGCATGTCGATATCCTGTACGCCTAAAAAAGATGTTCATAGCCCGTAACCTGAGGAAGACGAATATAGCCGAATACCTGCTCTACATGTGGCAGGTCGAGGATTTGCTGCGTGCCCATAAGCTGGATATCGACGCCCTGACGGAACAGGTGGTCAGCCAATATCATCTGGACGACGCCCAGCGGGCCGAGCTGGTGGAGTGGTACGAAAACCTGCTGGAGATGATGCGCCACGAGGGCGTGGAGAAGGAGGGACATCTTCAGATCAACAAAAACGTCATCATCCAGCTGAACGACCTTCACTCCCGCCTGATGCATTCCACCAAGTTTCCCTACTATCAGGCGGCATACTACAAGGTGCTGCCCGCCATCGTGGAGCTTCGTTCCAAGAGCGGGACGCACGACGAGACGGAGATTGAGAACTGTTTCGACGCGCTCTATGGCGTGTGGATGCTGAAACTGCAACATCGTCCGCTGAGCAAGGAAACCTCAGGTGCCATGCAGGACATCAGCACCTTCCTCGGGATGCTGAGCGACTATTATCAGAAAGACAACGCAGGAGAACTGAAATTTGAGTGACATATGAATATATTGGTAACAGGTGCCAACGGACAATTAGGTAGCGAGCTGCGCAGAATAGCCTCTGGGTCAAAACAATGTGACACATGGCTCTTTACCGACGTCGAGGAGCTCGACATTACCGACGAGGCTGCCGTAGAGCTGTTCGTGAAGACGAACGATGTGGAGCTTATCGTCAACTGCGCCGCCTATACGAACGTGAACGGAGCAGAGTCGAATGTCGCCCTTTGCGACAAGCTCAACCACCTTGCTCCGGGCATCCTGGCCCGCGTCGCCACGAAGGCATTCTGCCGTCTGGTGCATATCTCGACCGACTACGTCTTCAACGGGAACCATTTCCTCCCTTATACGGAGGAGGATGAGCCCTGCCCCGATTCGGTCTATGGATCGACGAAGTGGGAGGGCGAGAAGGCGGTATTGGCCATTCATCCGCAGGCCATCATCATCCGCACGGCATGGCTCTACAGCTCGTTCGGAAATAACTTCGTGAAGACCATGCTGAAGATGGGTCGTGAACGGCCCTCCGTCGGCGTCGTATTCGACCAGATTGGTACGCCCACCTATGCCCGCGACCTCGCTCTGGCCATCGACCGCATCATCCATTGTGTGGCGTGGGTGCCGGGCATCTATCATTATACGAACGAGGGCGTCTGCTCGTGGTACGACTTCGCCCTTGCCGTCTTTGACGATGCGGGCATCAGCGGCCGATGCAACGTCCGTCCCCTCCATACGGCCGACTATCCTACGCCTGCGCGACGGCCGCCGTACTCCGTGCTCGACAAGACAAAGATAAAGCTCACCTATGGCGTGGAGGTCCCCCATTGGACAACAAGCCTGAAGGAATGTGTCGAGGAACTAATGAATAAAGAACAAAAATAGAAGAGATTTATGAATAACGATAACGAAATAGCCCGCCGACGGACGTTCGCCATTGTGTCTCATCCCGACGCCGGTAAAACCACGTTGACGGAAAAACTCCTGCTCTTCGGTGGGCAGATTCAGGTGGCGGGTGCTGTCAAGTCGAACAAGATCCGCAAGACAGCCACCTCGGACTGGATGGAGATAGAGAAACAACGTGGCATCTCCGTCACCACTTCTGTGATGGAGTTCGACTACGAGGGCTACAAAATCAACATCCTCGACACCCCTGGCCACCAGGACTTTGCCGAGGATACCTTCCGCACACTTACCGCCGTCGATAGCGTTATCATCGTTATCGATTCGGCAAAAGGTGTCGAGGCGCAGACGCGCAAGCTCATGGAGGTCTGCCGCATGCGCAAGACCCCCGTCATCATCTTTGCCAACAAGATGGACCGCGAAGGCAAGGACCCCTTTGAGCTGTTGGACGAACTGGAGGAGGAGCTTCATATCCGTGTGCTGCCTCTCAGCTGGCCCATCGAGCAGGGGCCGCGTTTCAAGGGCGTCTATAACCGCTACGAGCAACGCCTCGACCTTTATCAGCCCAGTAAACAGGTGGTGACGGAGAAGGTCGAGGTGGACGTGAACAGCCATGCTCTCGAGGAGCATATTGGTGAACGTCAGGCTGAACAATTGCGTGCCGACCTGGAACTCATCGAAGGCGTCTATCCTGAGTTTGATGTGGAAAGCTACCTGGCTGCCGACATCGCTCCTGTGTTCTTCGGCTCGGCGTTGAATAACTTCGGCGTCAAGGAGTTGCTGGATTGTTTTGTGAAGATTGCCCCCAGTCCACGCCCCGTGCAGGCTGTGGAACGCGAGGTCTCGCCCTCAGAGGAAAAGTTCACAGGATTCATCTTCAAGATAACCGCCAACATCGACCCGAACCACCGTTCTTGCGTGGCTTTCTGTAAGGTTTGTAGCGGCAAGTTCCTGCGCGGCGCGCCTTATCTGCACATCCGTTCCGGCAAGGTGATGCGCTTTTCGTCGCCTACGCAGTTCATGGCGCAGCGGAAAAGTACGATTGACGAGGCATATCCTGGCGATATCATCGGCTTGCCCGATACGGGTAACTTCAAGATTGGCGATACCCTGACGGAAGGGGAGATGCTCCACTTCAAGGGTCTTCCCAGCTTTTCGCCCGAGATGTTCAAGTACATCGAGAACGACGACCCGATGAAGACTAAACAATTGGCGAAGGGCATCGACCAGCTGATGGGCGAGGGCGTCGCGCAGTTGTTCGTCAACCAATGGAACGGCCGCAAACTCATCGGTACCGTCGGACAACTTCAGTTTGAGGTTATCCAATATCGGCTTGAGAATGAGTATAATGCCAAATGCCGTTGGGAACCGGTCAGCCTCTATAAAGCCTGCTGGATAGAGAGTGACGACGAAGCGGAACTGGAGGCGTTCAAAAAACGTAAGTACCAGTTCATGGCTAAGGACAAGGAGGGACGCGACGTCTTCCTGGCCGATAGCGGCTATGTCCTTCAGATGGCGCAGATTGATTTCAAACATATCCGATTCCATTTTACAAGTGAATTTTAACGACGATATCAAGAAAGCATGTGAAGTCATGCGGGCAGGTGGAGTGATACTCTATCCTACCGATACGGTATGGGGGATTGGCTGCGATGCCACGAATCCCGAGGCCGTCCGCCGCGTCTATGAAATCAAACGGCGCGAGGATACCAAGTCCATGCTCGTCCTTGTTGATTCTGATGCAAAGGTGGACCTGTACGTCAAGGAGGTCCCTGCGGTCGCATGGGACTTGATTGAGCTGACGACAAAGCCGCTTACGATTATCTACGACGGGGCAAAGAATCTGGCGGAGAACCTCGTGGCCCCGGATGGGAGCATTGGTATAAGGGTCACGGCTGAAGAGTTCTCCAAGCAGCTCTGTTTCCGTTTCCGCAAAGCAATCGTTTCCACTTCGGCCAATATCAGCGGCGAGCCTACCCCCAAGTCTTTCAGCGAAATAAGCGAGGAGATTAAGAGCGCGGTGGACTACGTCGTCAGCTATCGGCAACGGGAGAAGGGGAGCGCTAAGCCCTCCTCTATTATAAAGATGGATGTGAAGGGAAACATACAAATCATTCGCGAATGAGCCACACCATCTCCGATGCCCACGTCTCTCTGCCGCGCATTCTCCGCTGGCGTCAGAAGCATATTAGCGACCGGACATTCTTGTTGATACTGAGCGTGTTCGTCGGCTTGTTCTCTGCCTGTGCTGCGCTTCTGCTGAAGTTCCTCATCCGGCTTATCGAACATGGGCTGACGAGGGGATTTAATACGACCGAGGCAAACTATCTCTATCTGATTTTCCCTGTTGTCGGCATCTTCCTTTCCGGGGTATTCATCCGTAGGGTGGTCCGTGATGATATCAGCCACGGCGTGACGCGCATCCTTTATGCCGTTTCGCGTCGCCAGTCCAAGATTCGTCGGCACAACATGTGGTCGTCGCTCGTCGCCAGCTCCATTACCATCGGCTTCGGCGGTTCGGTAGGTGCCGAGGCTCCTATTGTGCTGACCGGTTCTGCCATTGGTTCCAATCTGGGTAGCCTGTTCCGCCTCGACCAGCGCAGCATGATGCTGCTAGTGGGCTGTGGCGCGGCAGGAGCTGTGGCGGGCATCTTCAAGGCGCCGATAGCGGGCGTGGTCTTTACGCTCGAGGTGCTGATGTTCGACCTCACCATGTCGTCCCTACTGCCCTTGCTGATTTCAAGCGTCACGGCTGCCACCTTGTCCTACATCGCCTCAGGACTGAACCCGATGTTCAGCTTCACGCTTGAGAATGAGTTTCTTCTACAACGCATTCCCTACGTCATTCTGCTCGGCGTCATCTGCGGATTGGTCTCGCTCTATTTCTCCGAAACCATGAACTGGATTGAGGAAAAGTTCCGTCGCATCACGAACCATTATGTCCGTTTCCTGATTGGCGCCGCGACGTTGAGCCTGCTCATCTTCCTCCTGCCTTCGCTTTACGGCGAAGGGTACGATACCATCAACATCTTGCTTTCTGACAACGCGTCCGTTCCGTGGGAAAGTGTTCTCCACAACTCGTTCTTCTATGGCAAGTCGGGGATGTTGCTGGTCTATCTCGGACTTATCCTGCTGATGAAAGTCTTTGCTACCGTGGCAACCAATATCGGCGGAGGCTGTGGCGGAATCTTTGCGCCCAGCTTGTTCCTTGGATGTATAACAGGCTTTATTTTTTCGCACCTGTTCAATCTGCTGCATGCCGGCGTCTATATGCCTGAACAGAACTTTGCCTTGTTTGGCATGGCGGGCTTGATGTCGGGCGTCATGCATGCGCCGTTGACCGGCATCTTCCTGATTGCTGAGCTGACAGGAGGCTATGGCTTGTTCCTCCCGTTGATGATCGTGTCTGCCGTTTCCTATCTGACCATCCGCATATTCCAGCCTCACAGCATCTACAGCATGCGTCTGGCACGAAAAGGTGAACTGCTTACCCACCATAAGGACCATTCCGTCCTTACCCTGATGAAAACTGAGAATGTTATTGAAAACGATTTCCTTGCTGTGTCGCCCGACATGGATCTGGGTAAGTTGACGGGCATAGTCTCTCGCTCAAGCCGTAATCTGTTTCCCGTGCTTGGTGCCGACAGAAAGCTGGTGGGCATCGTTACTCTCGACAATATCCGGAAAATCATGTTCCGCACGGAACTTTACCATCGTTATACCGTTGAGAACCTGATGACCTTACCTCCCACGCGCATCATCAATACTGATTCGATGGATGTCGTGATGCATAAATTCGATGAGACCAAGGCCTGGAACCTTCCCGTTGAGGATGAGGACGGCACTTACCTCGGCTTCGTCTCCCGCTCAAAAATCTTCGGCGAATACCGCAAACTTCTCGTTGATTTCTCCGACGAGTAACCCGTCCCCCCCATAATTCCCCAATAATCCCGTCCTTCTCATAAGTCCCATCCTCCCCATAATTCCCCTTTCCCCATCATGCCAAAAAACTCCCTTCGCATCATTTTCATGGGCACGCCCGACTTTGCCGTAGCCTCGTTGAAAGCTCTTGTCGAAAACCACTATAATGTCGTTGCCGTCGTCACTATGCCCGACAAGCCGATGGGGCGTCACGGTAGCGTGCTTCAACCCAGCGCAGTCAAGCAATATGCTCTCTCCGTCGGCCTCCCTGTGCTTCAGCCCGATAAGTTGAAGGACGAGGCGTTCCTCGAGACCCTGCGCTCATTCCACGCCGATCTGCAGATTGTGGTGGCCTTCCGCATGCTGCCCGAAGTGGTGTGGAATATGCCTCCGCGTGGAACGTTTAACCTCCATGCCTCCCTGTTGCCGCAATACCGTGGCGCGGCTCCCATCAACTGGGCCATCATCAATGGCGAGACCGAGACGGGCGTCACCACGTTCTTCCTTCAGCACGAGATTGACACAGGCGCCATCATCCATCAGGAGCGTCTCTCTATTGGGGCCGAAGAAAATGCCGAGGTCATCCACGACAAGCTGATGGAGATGGGCTCGACGCTGGTGATGCGTACCGTCGATGATATTATTGCCGACGCCGTTCATCCCATATCCCAGGACACCCTCCAAGTGCCTTCCTTAAAGCCGGCCCCAAAACTCTTTCGCGAGAATACGCAGGTCGACTGGCAACAGCCGGCTGCCTATATACATAATTTCATTCGTGGCCTCTCTCCCTATCCGGCAGCTTGGACCACACTCGTCGCTCCAGACGGTACGGCAACCGGCCTTAAGCTTTTTGAGAGTAGGGTAGAGGAGGGCACCCTCTCTCCGGGCGAGATTGAAACAGACGGCAAAAGCTATATACATATAGGTACGTGCGAAGGGATTGTTTCGCTCGTCTCCCTGCAGCTTGCTGGCAAAAAACGGATGTCTGTAGCTGATTTCCTACGCGGCCACTCCCAGTTGGACGCCTTCTGTATGCAATAGACTGAAAAACGTCAAACGCTCCGGACAAAGAATTTAACGCTGTCAAAATAGAATCAAACGCTAACAAAATAGAATCAAACGCTAATAAATTAGAATCAAACGCTGGCAAATTAGAATCAAACTCTGGCAAACAAGATAGTATGGGTTCCCTTGCGGATTATTATGACGAAAAAATGGGGAAAACCGTACTCATTAACATAGAAAAACGATAAAGTTGGTGAAAAATTGCATTTTTCCTGAAAAAAATTTGGCGGATTGTTTTTTTTGTCTTTCCTTTGCCGTCCGGAAACAAATGTATAACGAATAAATTGCTATTGCCTATCGAAACATCCTTACTCTAATAAAGTAAAATAAGGAAGTTTATGAACAGTTTGAAATCATTGGCCGACTATGAGTTGGTTGAAATGTATTCAAAGGGTAATGACAAGGCATTCGACGAGTTGCTCACACGCTATCAGAGTAAACTCTACAGCTATATTCTCTTCATCGTCCGGAATGTCACCTTGGCTGAGGATCTCTTTCAGGAGACCTTTATGAAGGTTATCACTACCATTCGTCAGGGTTCCTATGCCGAATCAGGCCGGTTCGGAGCATGGCTTACGCGTATTGCCCACAATCTCATCATCGATTATTTCCGTCAGGACAAAGGCGATAACGTCGTTTCAAACGACGAGACAGAGGTGGACCTCTTTAATGATGCCGATCTCTCCGACGACGACGTCGAGACAAAGCTTGTGAACGCCCAGGTGCTCTCGGACGTGCGACGTCTTGTCGGCGCGCTTCCTCGCCCCCAGCGCGAAGTCGTTTACATGCGATTCTATCAGGACCTCAGTTTTCGCGAGATTGCCGACATCACAGGCGTCAGCATCAATACCGCCCTGGGACGTATGCGCTATGCGCTAATCAACATGCGCCGCATGGCTGACGAAAAAGGCATCTCGCTGACGCTTGCTTAAACCGCCATAGATAGACCGTTTTTTCCTTCTTTGGGTGCCAATTCAGGCTTTTTCAACCCAAAATCTTTCTTTTTTCATGTTTTTTTGAAAAAAAAAGCAAAAATGTTTGGTGGGTAATAAATCTTGCCTTACCTTTGTACCCGCTTTCCGCTAAAAATTGCGGAAAAGAGAGCGATCTTTGAAAGCATTTCCATACAGACGAAGTAGTACAAGAGCAGCCGTTCCTTGTCGTCCCCGATTCCGGATTTCCGGTGAGTCAGGGAAGTCGGGTTCGGCAGTGAAGAGAAAAGTCCAAGAACAAAGGAAAAGAACGAACCGTCAAGTGATTCCTTTAATAAGGAAGATAAAGAAAGGATAGGTCATCACGAGAAGGAACAGAACAAAACATTACATATTACAATGAAGAGTTTGA
>JAILEU010000108.1 GCA_024697785.1 Bacteroidaceae bacterium
TAACTCTCGCCCTGAAAGGGCAAAAGCATTATTATCAAGAGCTTTTGCCCTTTCAGGGCGTGGGATGAAGTGTGTTCAAATATACCCAGGGCGTTGCCCTGGGCTATAATCTTTTGGCCTTTCAGGCCGTCTGTCGGATGACCAGCGGATAATCATAAAAAAATGTATTCCCGCGGAAAGTCACCATTTTATCCGCTTGACGTTTGCCTGTTTGCGGGAAGTTTTGTTTCTTTGCAGACGGAATTATCAACAACGCGCTTTTAACTTTGGTTTTAGCAAGCATAAAACGTTAAACGACAAACCACTAAAAAATGACAAAAGTGTTTCTTTCGCTGCTGGCGCTTGTGCCGTTTCTGTGTACTGCCAGCCCGGCTGATGCTGGAGAGAGTGTCCTGAAAGGGAAGAAGATTCTGTTCGTCTATGGCGGATGGGAAGGTCATGAACCCCGGCAGACGATGGAGAAGCTTAAACCCTGGCTGGAGAGCGAAGGGGCCATCGTCTATTACCGCGACGACCTGGATGCCTACACCGACAAAGAGCTGATGGAGTCCATAGACCTGGTGATTCAGACGTGGACAATGGGCAACCTCAGCGGAGAGCAGGAACGCGGACTGCTGGAGGCCGTTCGGAACGGCGCAGGACTGGCAGGATGGCACGGCGGCCTGGGCGATGCCTTCCGCGGAAACACCGAATACCAGTTCATGGTAGGCGGCCAGTGGGTAGCCCATCCCGGCGGCAAGGTGCACTACGACGTCATCATCAAGGACAAGAAAGACCCTGTAACAAAAGGGCTGAAGAAGTTCCACATGCACTCCGAGCAGTATTACATGCACGTTGATCCCGGTGTGAAGGTGCTGGCCACCACCGTCTTCAGCGGCGAGGGCGGGGCGCCCTGGATAAAAGGGGTGGAGATGCCGGTTGTCTGGAAGAAGTCGTACGGCAAAGGCCGTGTCTTCTACTCGTCGCTCTGCCACGACGCCGCCGACTTCGATGTGCCCGAAGCCATGGAAATCATGAAGCGAGGCATCAAATGGGCCGTGAGATGAAGAAGGAAGAGTATCTATCGTTTAACGTTTAAGGTTTAACGTTTAACGACCATGATAACTTCATTAATGGACAATGGACAATGGATAATTATCAATTTTCAATTATCAATTGCGCCGAAGGCGCCGGACGTGTTCGTTAAGCCTTAAACGTTAAACGTTAAACGAAGAAACGTTAAACCATTTTGTGGAGCTGGAGGGAGTCGAACCCTCGTCCAAACGAGGAAGCCATATGTTTTCTACATGCTTATCTCTGCATTGGTTTTCGAGCAGCGGCAGGCGCAGAGCAGCCAACCTATGCCTTATCCTCTGGGTGTTTAACCGTTGGGGCGAGGCCCCCGCGGGCGATTCCCGATTTTCCTGCACCACCGTATCGACGAGCTTCGGGACGAGAGCTTCCGGGTGATGTCTCGTCTCAGCACCTTGTGCCGAGATTAAGCGAGTGATCTACTATACTTCAATCAAGCAGCGAGAGCGTAGTTGTATTCGCCAATTAATTGTCGACCGATGAGATTTAAGTGCTACCTGTCAACGCACTGCATGCTTGCATACCTCTTCTGCCCGCTGTCAAAACCGGTCAGCCCCAAGGGTTACGCTATTTGCGCCGCAAAGGTACGGCGCTTATCCTGAAAAATCAAGTCGTATTCTGTTATTTTATCTTAAAAATGCGCTTGACCTCCGAGGCGATGTAGTGCCCCATCAGCTCCTGACCGGGTTTGTCGGGATGCAGTCCGTCGCGGAGGTACTTGCCGCGACCGGAGGGATTCTCGTCTTCCTCGCGGATGCCGACGCCGTTGTAACAGTCGATGAGAGGAACGTCGAGGCGGTCACAGACGTCCTTCAGCAGCTCAATCTTCCGTCGGTTGAAGGCGTTATGTCCGGCGCTGCCCGTCTGGATGGGTGTGCAGACAAAGACCTTACACTTCGGGAACCGCGTCTTGATGGCTCCGATGGAGTACTCGGCACCGGCAACCATCGCGTCGAGGTTGTTGTCGTTGGTGCCCATAGCAAAGCCGAAGAGGTCGGGAGCGGGATACTGTCCGGCATCCACCTCGGCGATGAACTTCTGGATGTGGACGGGAGCGCAGTTGTTGTGGCGTTTACGGATTTCGAGCGAGTCGGTGGTGGGAAGCCAGCCGGCCGAGATGCCGATGAAGGTTTCCGAGCCATACTCCTGCGTATCGTCGTATGCGCCCCATGTAGCCGTGCCGACGCCCACGTTGTGGTGCGTAGCACAGCCCAAGTCCTCCACAACGGTTGCCGACCACTGGTCGCCCGAGGTGATGCTGTCGCCGTCGCATCCGAAGTTCAGCGGACGATCGTTGCATGCCACCAGCAGCGCAGGAACCAACAATGAAATAACGATGAAAGCTTTTTTCTGTTTCATATTACTTAGTTTTTTTAAGAGTAAACAATTTTTAGTTAACAATGAACAGTTTTTTTTACCAGTTGTCCGTTCGGAAGGGGGTAACGGGGAAGCCTGAGGCGGTGTGGAGGGTACACTGGGGATTATCGGCCCAGCCATAGCGCACGGCAAGGGGGACGGCGACGTCGGGCGAGGAGACGACCACCTCGTCGCCCTCGGTGTGGGCCTTGGCCACGTGCCATACCTTGTCGGCTCCGGCAATGATGAAACCGGGGAGGTCGGCATCCTGCACGAAGGGTTTGCTGCCGGCGGGACGGTCGAAGCGAATCCGCATCGCGCCGCCCGACACCTCGTAAGAGGCATAGACGGGTGCCCTGCAGGGGAGCTTCTTCTTGCCATACACGTCGTGCAGCGCCATCGCAGCCATGCGCCGGCCCACCTCCTGCTTGTTCTTCGGGTGGATGTCGTCGGCATCGCCGATGTCGATGATGGTGGCCATGCCGACATTCGTCAGATGGAGTGCCTGCGACTGCGCCTCACGCAGCAGCGCCCATTCGCTGTCGGGCTGCAGGGGATAGTGCTTCAGGTAGTTGGCGAGCTGGACGACGTAGAAAGGCATCTGCGGCTTGCCCCACTGGGCACGCCAATCGCTGATGAGCGTCTGCAGGAGGCTCTCGTACTGCGCAGCACGGCCAACATTGTTGCAGCCCTGATACCAGATACAGCCCTGGATGGGGAAATGGACGAAGGGGGCCACCATGCCGTTATAGAGCACCGTCGGGTAGTTGGGGTCGTTCACGGGGCGCTGCATGGGTATGCGCTGAGGAGCCAGTTCGGCACGGTCGTAGCCGATGCGGTACTTCCATTCGCCGGGGAAGGTGACGTCACCTCGGATGCCGCCGTCGGAACCGGTGTCCTCAATGCGGCAGACGAGCAGGTTCCGGCCTTCGCGGACGAGGTTGCCGGGCACAACGTACGTGCTGTGTGCCATCCATCCTTCGGTCTTCCCGATGCAGACGCCGTTCCACCAGCAGATGTCGTTGTCGTCGATGACGCCCATATCGACGTTCAGGTCCTTGCCGGCCTGATCGGCAGCGACAGTCACCTCGCGGCGCATCCACAGCGTGCCGTCGAAGGTGCCCAGCTTACCTGCCCAGAGTCCGGGCACGGTGATGGGCTTCCACTTCGAGTCGTCGAGGTCCTCGGCAAACCACGGCTTGCTGTCGGGGTCGAGCCCGGGGTCGGCGTTGTCGAAAGCGTGCTGAAATGCCTCCTGCTGCTGTTCGTAGCGGGCCATCAGGCGGTCGGCGTCGTAGCCGTTCTCACGCATCATCTGCATGTGGTCGCCGAAGTCCACGACGCCCTCCATCGCCTCGGCGCTAATCCATGCCTCGGCGGACGTGCCACCCCACGACGAGTCGATGACGCCAATGGGGATGCCCAGATGCTGCCACAGCTCGCGAGCATAGAAGTAGGCCAGAGCCGAGAAGTTCGAGACTGTCGCGGGCGAGCACTCCTGCCATCCACCCAGGTTCGATTCGGCCTCGGCGGTAGGCCTGAGCGGGGTGTTGCGTTTCACCTGATAGAGGCGGATCTTGGGATAGTTAGCAGCGGCGGCCTCCTCGTCGCAGTTCAGCACGTGACCCCATCCGAGGACGGGCATCTCCATGTTGCTCTGTCCCGAGCAGAACCACACCTCGCCGCACAGCACGTTGGTGAGCGTCAGCTCGCCGTCCCTGTCGGAGAAGGTGAGCGTATAGGGTCCGCCAGCCTTGGGCGTGGTGAGGGTGACGCTCCACCTCCCGTCCTTGTCGGCCAAGGCCGTCAGCGAGGCCTTCGACCAGCCCACACGGACGGTGACAGCCCCCTCAGAAGCCGCACGGCCCGTGAGCGTGAACGTCGTTTTCTGCTGCAGCACCATGTTACTGCTATAGGCTGGGGGAAGGACTATGCGGGCATTCATGCCAACGGCACAGAGCGCAGCCATCACGAAGAGGGATAAACGGTTTTTCATATCCAGTATGTTTTTCGTGCAAAAGTACGGATTAAAAACGAAGAAGGCAAAAGAAAAAACGCACTTTTTTTTGAAATCAGACAGAAAGCGTATATCTTTGCAAAAAAGCCGAATCCCCATAGTGGGAGAGCCATATCCGGGCGTTATAATCAAGGTTTAAGCCGTCTGCGTATGACGGATGCCTGCTGCGATTGTGAAAGACAGATATACCCCCCAAAAAAACAGATAAGATATGAAACGAGTAAGACAATTCAAAGGCTCATGGTTCATTGCTGCCATGATTATCTCGCTGAGCGTAGTCTCGTGCTACAAGTTTGCCCGCATCTATGCCCCTAAGGAGGTCGCCCCCAACACCCCATACGAAGGCCGCATCGTCTGCGTCAACGACGGCAACAACGGCGAGCAGACGGGGTACTCCGTCTTCGCCATCCGCGTGCCCCGCAACTGGGACGTCACCGTGGGCGACAGCGCCTACCAGCAGTATGCCCGCGAGGGGCTGAAGAACTCGCTCGGCGAGGAGTGCAACATGGCCGCGCAGATGGTCTATAGCCACGTGCTCTCGGAGCTATACAACGAGGCCAACCCCAAGGATGGCTTTGAATGGCTGGCGTTCCGCACCGCCCATGTCAACCGCCGCAGCATACAGGGCGGCGAGGACGGCTGCGACTCCATCGCCTTCCGCTTCACCGTGCTCAACGACGGCGTGGCGGGCAGCTACGAACTCGACTACGCCATCGGCTCCATCGAGTCGGACGTTGACAATCCCGCCGCCATCGACGACTATGCCGGCCGTCTCGACGATGCCGAGGGCAGCGACCTCTTCCGCGTCAGCACCGAGCAGGTGAAGGTAGGCAAAGGCACGTTCAACACCGTGGCGCCCGAGTTCAAGACCACCGTCGTGGTGCCCGAGGGCGGCACACCCCTCACCCACGACCCGTTGCTGGCCGTCTCAGCACCCGTCGTCAGCTCGGGCGAGGCCGTCAGGGTGAAGTACGCCAACCTGCCGCGAGGCTCCGTCATCGAAATCTACAAGCAGGCCGCCCTGCTGCCCATGCTCGAGAGCCACGCCGTCGAGGGCGAAAGCCGTTACAACAGCGGCACCTTCGAGGTGGGCGAGCTCTGCCGCACCCACGGCTATCCCCCCTACGAGCCCGGCTGCTACCACGTCCGTGCGCTCCGCTCGAACGGCCTGCCCGTCGCCGGCTGCCCCGAAGCCGTGTTCACCGTCAGCGACTATACAAACCTCGCCCTCGCCGCCCCGTCGCGGCTGATGGTCATCAGCAGCCCGGCGCTGCTGGCACCTGCCCCCGCCAACATTGCTGGCAAGGCTTACGAGGCCTCGCGCGGGCTGACGGCATCGCTCTTCATGGAGTCGGCCGAGATCCTAAAGGCCATCGTCGATTCAGCCCTTGCCTACCGTCCCGCCGCCCTGCTCGTTGCCGGCGGACTGACAAAGAGCGGCGAGAAAGAGGGCCACGAGCTGCTTGCCACGCTCCTCAAGCCCCTTACCGACGCCGGCATCAAGGTCTGCGTTGTCCCCGGCGAGCAAGACATCGACAACCCCGACGCCTGCCGCTTCCCTGACGGCGACGAGTCCGTCCCCGTCCCCTCCGTCACACCCGACGAGTTCACCTCCATCTACGCCGCGCTCGGCTATGCCGATGCCGTGACGCGCGACGACAGCACCCTCTCCTACCTCACCTACCTCACCGACCAGCTTGCCCTCCTCGCCCTCGACACCCACGAAGGATTCCTCACCCCCCAGACGGTAGGATGGATGCAGCAGGCCGCGTCCGCCGCCCATGCCACAGGCCGTCATGTCGTCGCCCTCATGTACCACCTCGTCGGAGCCCCCTTCAACGGCTACGACGCCCTCGGCACCCTTGTCAACAAACCCGACGACACAGGGCTGCTGGGCAGCATCCTGGGCGACACCACCGTCGTCGCCGAGGAACCCTATTACGAGCTTAACACCTACGACATACAGGACGCCCTCGCAGCCTGCGGCGTCAGCGCCGTCTTCACCGGCGACCTTGCCGCCACCGACGTCGCCTGCCTCTACACCATCGACGGCAGTCCCCTCTGGCAGGTAGCCACCGGCGGCGCCACCGCCTTCGACTGCCCCTGGCGTCTCATCGGCATCACGGACCAAGGGCTCAACATCGAGACCCGCCTCACCACCAACCTGCCCGACCGCGAAGGGATGACGTTCGAGGACTATGCCTACTACCGCACCAAGTACCGCCTCACCGAATACGTCGATTCGTTCTGCGTCCAAAACTGGGAGCTCATCGATGCCTTCCTCAAGAAGAACTTCATCTTCGACTATGACCCCGACGTTGACATCTTCAACAAGAACGACTTCTTCGTGCTCCCCACCGAGCCGGGCCAGATGGCCGACCTCATCAACACCACCGTCATCCCGCCGCTCACCAAGCTGCTCACCACGTTTGCCGAAGGCAACGAACACCTTAAGCAGGCCGAACGGCTGCTGGGTGAGTTCCATGCCGGCGTCGAAGGCCTTCTGAACGGACTCAACACCCTCCCCGCCGTCATCACCCCCATGCTGAAGGAAGGCTTTGCCGAAGCCGGGCTCGACCTCGACCAGACCGTCGATGAGGTCGTCGGCAGCATGGTGTACAACTACGTCGGCACGACGGACAACGTCACCCCCGACCTCTTCCTCTTCATCCCCTTCCCTGCCGGCGATCTCGACGCCATACGCCTGCCCAAAGCCGAGCCCGCCAAGGAGACATTGCCCGTCTATACCGTCAGCGGACTGCGCATCCACCAACCCGCCCCACAGGGCATCTATATCTATAAAGGTAAGAAAATAATAAATGGAAGATTGACTTCAGACTAACTTTTTTTCTTGACTGGCAGACTTCAGACTATTCAGACTAACAGATGAATGATCTGCTAATGAATCAGCGGCGAAACAATTATCTGAAGTCTGTTAGTTTATAACTCATTTTTCGATGGATAAATCCTCAATCATCAATTTTCAATTTTCAATCCTCATAGCGTTGCTCTTCGCGTCGTGCCACGCCCAGCACGACACGGAGAGCGAGCGCCTGCTCACTATCCTCGACCACGACCTTACCCACCGCGCCGAGTACATCCAGCGCCGCCTCGACTACGTCGATTCGCTGAAGCACGCCTGCCGCCTCGCCACCACCGACTCGGCCCGCTATGCCCTCAGCCTGCAGATTACCGACGAGTACATGACGCTCCAATGCGACTCGGCCCTCGCCTACGCCCTCCAGAGCCGTCAGACCGCCATCCGCACCGGCGACACCTACCAGCTGCAGGAGTCCGACATCCGCATCCTCCGCGCCTGCTCCAATGCCGGCATGTTCACCGAGATTCCCCACCTCGTCGGTCTGCGCTCCGTCGGCGACTGCCTCCCCGCCCATCGCGCCACCTACTGCTGGGCCATGATAACCCTCTACGAGCACATGCGCGCCTACTATGCCGGCAACCCCGAGCAGTCCGACCGCCTGGGCCGCCTCACCCTCCTCTACCGCGACACCCTCATGCAAATTCTCCCCGAGGGCAGCGGCCTGTGGCAGAAAGAGCGTGCCTTCAGCCTCCAGGCACAAGGGCAGTACGACGAAGCCCTCCGCCTGCTCCTTCCCCTCTACGAAGACGACGAGCCCGGCACCCGCCTCTACGGACTCAACGCCATGAGCCGCGCGCGTCTCTATCTCGACATGGGCGATACCGCCCGGGCCCTCCTCAACCTCGCCGTCAGCGCCGACATGGACGTCCGCTATGGCGTCCGCGAAAACGAGTCCCTCCTCGCCTTGTCGAAACTGATGTACGCCGAGGGCAACTACAACCGCGCCTACCGTTACGCCACCGCCGCCATCGAGGACGCCGAGAGCCTCGGCTCGCGCTTCCGTTTCACCGAGGTGACGGGCATCTATCGTGTCATCAAGGACAGCTATCTGCAGCAGCTGCGACGCCACGAGCGTTTCCGTCTCCGCCTCATTCTCGCCCTTGGTGCAGCCCTCGTCGTGGTGCTCTGCGGCTTGGGACAGCTCACCCGCGCCCATCGCAAGCTCTCCGCAGCCCGCCACGAGCTCAGCGCCGCCAATGCCCAGCTCGGCGAAGCCAACCGCCGTCTTGCCGACGCCGCCAGCATACGCGAATACTACATCACCTACCTCATCAGCGCCATCTCAGCCTACGCCAACAAGCTCGAAGAGTTCCGCAAGACCGTCAACCGCAAGCTCAAGACCCGCCAGTACGACGATCTGCTTGCTCAGACCTCCCGTCCCCATCCGGGCGACCTCGACACCGTCTTTGAGCAGTTCGACAAGACCTTCCTTGCCCTCTACCCCACCTTCATCGACGACCTCAACGCCCTGCTTGCCGAGCCCCATCGCTATCCGCCCTCCGGCGGCGTCCTCTGCACCGAGCAGCGCATCTTCGCCCTTGTCCGTCTCGGCATGACCGACGTCACCCAGATAGCCAACTTCCTCCACTACTCCACCCAGACCATCTACAACTATCGTCATCGTGTCCGCCACCACGCCCTCAACCCCGACGACTTCGAGCGCGCCGTCATGCACATAGGCGAAATGTCCTAACCCCGCCCCCCTGTCAGCCGAGCAGGCAAAAAAACACCAGCCTCCTATATCCGTAGGAATAAGTTCTTTTCGAGTGCAAAAAAAAATTAGTACACAAATTTGTGGACCACATTTTTGTGTACCAAGTTTAATCACCTTCCCTCATCCCTCATCCATCATCCATCATACATCATCCCTCATCCATCATACATCATCCATCATCCATCATCCACCATACCTCATATGTCTTACTTCATCCCTCACCCCTCATTAACCATGAACCATGAACCATGAACCAGAAATGCCATCTTCACCCCAGCCCCTCGTTACACCTTCGAACATATGAAGGTTCCTGTCCCCACTATCCTTTATATCCTTATATCCTTTATCCTTTATTATCCTATCCTTTTCCTATTATTCCTCTTCAAGCAGTTCTTCCACCTTCGTAACCACTTCCTCTGACAGAAGTGCTCCTGAATGTCCTTTCGACCAATCGACTTCAGGAATCGCATTTTGTAGTTTTTCGACCGAGAGACGAGGCTTCTCCCCTGGTTCCACCGGGTTCGTGCATACCATATCCACATACATCCTCCTCTTGGTAGAACCAGCCCAATCATCAGAGGGATATGGATCAGAGATGAACTGTCCGCTGAAGACAATACCTGCCTTGTCGTCGCCCACTCGCATCATTAAGAACATGTCGCCCCGTCGAGCCTCTTCCCACTCGTAGATGCTCCAGTTCATACGGAACATACCGTGTACCATATTCTCAACACATTCCTCGAAGTCCTTCTCTTTAAAGGAACTGATAGAGGGGTTCCAGCGCATCAAGTATATCTTTGCCTCTGCTGGCATTGGCACCACCTCAAATTTCACTTCCCAGATGCAGCTGTCACCATCGGCATCCTCAACAATAGGCTTGCCTGCACCTTGGTAGTTAAAGCGAGTGCCGGGCGTTGTTTCTACGTCGATGATGCGGGTAACGCAATCGCCATCACCACTACTCAGGGCCAAGAAGCTAAGCGAGTTTTTGATAGCGTAAGGGAACTCGCCATTATTATACAGATAACATCCGTGAAAAGCGGTTGGCGTCTCGTCAGTCACCAACACCAGATTCCCGTCGATAGTCTCTAAAATCAGGTTCTGATTGTCCTCATTGATATCCCAGAGGATGTGCGTAATCTCGCCACTACGAACCTTGGCAATCACCTCACTATCCACCTCCAGCGTGATAGCGACCTCGTTAATGTCAATTTCCTCGTTCTTTTCTTCAGTATTCATAGGAATCTATATTTAATTATGTGCTGCAAAGGTACAAAAAAAACTGAAACCAAGTCACTCACTCCTATACAATTCATCCAACGACTGACCCTCATCGTTAATCCAATGCGTCCAGCCGTTACAACTGCGGCCTGAGCAGTAGCTGGCGGCCTTATAATTTATCTATTTCCTTTTGCCCTGTTATGTGTTTTGCACAGCATCTGACAGTTTTCGATGTCCGTCGCTCCGCCCTTGCTCCAAGCTGTTACGTGGTCGGCATCCATGTCCTTTATGTCCCATATCTTACTATGGTTGGCATCGTGGCCAATGGCACAAAGCGGACAATTGGATTCTCCCTTCTCTTTTGCCGCAGCCGTCTGCTGGGCATAGACCGCCTTTTTCGTCGGCTCGTCAAATACGCGTACATTCAGAAGCTTAGTATTCTGACAGCCATCAAGTATGTACTCGTAGATACCTTTCTTCTCCTTCACGTAGAAACTCTCGTAAAGTTCACGAACTTTCTCTGCTACAGCTGCAGGATTGTAAGCCGTATGGTGGAAACGCTCGTACAATTCTCCCCATTTCAGGCCACACATCTCTTTCTCTGGATTAAAGTCGAATACAGCAGTAATCCAGTCGATGACGGAAGTGAAATAGGCTTTCAGTTCATTGATGTTTGTATCATACCGATGGGCTGACATGTAGCCTTCCACATTACCGCGACTTACCCAATCGAGAGCAGTAGCAAGATAGTCCTGGCGCTTGGCAGAACCTGGGATAAAACAACTCCACTTATTGATATTGGTGTTGTTGGAATTACTGAACTCTTCTTTGGCCTTGGTGACGAAAGGACCTGAGTAAACAGCATTCAGCGTCTCCTGTGTATTGAGCGGGATGCCTACGATATTGATGGTTCGAAACCAATCCTTGATTTCTTTCTCAGTACCTTCGCAGACATAGATGAGCAACTTCGTGCTTAGGAACTTCTCCTGTTCGTCTTTGTTCAGAGCCGTGAAGTACCAAGGCCTGCCGTCGGCATCAATCCATGCAAACTTCTCCGTGATGAAACGTCCAAGTGACGTAATGCGTTGTTGCCCATCTAACACTTCATAGCGATCTTCACCTACTTTCGAGAAGTAGATAAGTCCCAGAGGATAGCCATTACGTACTGACTGAATCACATCCACTTCTTTCTTACCACCATTCTCAGCATATAGGTAATGGCGTTGGAACTCTGGCTGAATAGTCAACCGTCCTGAAAGGCCATATAGACCTTTGCCTTCGTATTCGTTGTACTGGAAGCCTTTGCAGATGTCACCTATGGTCCAGTCGGTTACAAGTCGTGCTATCATATTATTATCTCCTCCTAATTAATATTCTTTTGTACTCAGAATAAACCTTCTCTCCATTTGGTCCAAGATAATACGTCTTTTTATTGCCTTTACCTTTGAGCACAGCATTTTCATTTGTCTTTCCTCCCGAGGCGCCAGTTGGACGATCAGTTTCACGTTCTATTTCCTTGTAGTCGTTATATTTTTTTATGTCAGGCAGACCGTCATGACAACTTATCTGTGTTAGCCCAAGAATCTCAAATTGGTCAGGGCAATACTTGTCCAAGAACGAAATGGGAACTCCCATAGCACCATCGTAATCGCCTGGTATAACATCGCTATATGGAACTTCTATGGCTTCGTAGTTGTCATAATTTGGATAGCCTTTTTCAATAAAGTCCTTATGCTTGCTAAATCTAAGGTTGTCTTTCATTGTCATCAGACGCATTGGCTCGTGACGACGTCCATGATCAAAATTGGTAAACCAGCGTACGCCTTTAACTCTGATATATTTATTCCCTTTCTCATCAATTCGCCAACCTGCAGCCTCAATAGGATAATCATCAGGAATCATAAACTCTCTATCACCGCTTGTAATTGATGGACCATACCACAGTTTGTTGTCTCTGATAAGTGGAAATACTTCTTTGTTTGTAATAGCGTTCATATTTCCTATTATTAGAAACTGCTTTTTTGCTTCAAAAATCCAATTCAAGAACTCCCTGAACAACGAGAAAGGAGGATTAGTAACAATAATATCTGCTTCATCTCGTAGTTGGCAGACTTCCTTACTACGAAAATCGCCATCACCTTCCAAGTAGTGCCACTCCAAATCATCAATATCAATACGTCCATTGCCGTTGGTATCGCGGGTAAGCTCGAAAATCTTACCCTTAATGCGTGTCTTGTCAATATCGAACCACGGGCTTTCTGTCTCAAAAAGCGTAGGCTGGTAGTTTTTGTATTTCTTGCTTTCCACGGCATAACTGGTACTGATGAGCCGCCGCAATCCCAGCCGCTCAAAGTTCTGTGCGAAGAAACGCGTGAAGTTGCTCCACTCTGGATCATCGCATGGTAGGAGAATCACCTTGTCACGAAATGTGTCAGGGTTATACTCCAGATAGGCATTTATTTCCTTCTGAATGTCGGCATACTGCGTGTAGAACTCGTCGTTCTTTGCCGCCTTCGCCGCGCCGAGATTCGTATTATTGGCCATACGCTAAGCATTTTTGTGCGTATGCTTATCTTCGGAGGGGAGCAGGCTTAGCTTTGAGCACAAGAAAGCATGAACGATCTTCATCCATACTTCTCGGCTCTAGCACTTGCCTACCAATCCAGATAAGTCACGTCCATGCTTAACGCACAGACGTTTGCAACTTATTCTTTCGGATTGGACTCTTTTGAATGTGCTAGATTCAGAAGTATTCCGAATAACAGCAAACGCTTGTTATTATTTACCCACACTGTCACATTGGCGCCTTCTCCAAGGCATCGTGCCAATGATTAGCGCAAAGGTACGGACAAGTGCGGAAATATACAAATAAAAAGAGGAAAAATATGAAACGATACTAAAAAAGAGCTAGCAGAAAAGCTGTCCACAAATCATGAGGGACTGGAATGAACGATGGATGACGGAATGATAGATAATGGATATTTTCCCACACAAAAGTTTGTTTTTCTGCGTCGCGTGCGTCACACCTTTGCAAGATGCAGAATACAAGTGCAATAGGCGTGACGCAGAGTGTGACGCAAGGTGTGACGCACTTTTTGCGTCACACCTGGTTTTTTCCTGTAGGAGACTTTACTTTATGCAAATTATCAGTCGTTTACGCTACTCAATCCGAGCAAAAATGGCTTCGCTCCCTGATTTGGGGCTTTGATGTTTGTACGTTAGATGGGGATGTCTTCGTGGACCTTGCAAAGAGTGCTGACGCAAGCTAAAGTTCTTAAAACACAATTGTGTTTTATTTAGAACACAGCTGTGTTTCATTTAGAACCCGATTGTGTTTTAATTAAAACACAGCTGCGTTCTAAAGAAATAATCAATATCTGATAAGGAATAAGAGGGTGAATGTCAGTTTATAGT
The DNA here is from genome assembly GCA_024697785.1 of Bacteroidaceae bacterium. GTDB lineage: Bacteria > Bacteroidota > Bacteroidia > Bacteroidales > Bacteroidaceae > UBA1189. The sequence goes on from JAILEU010000108.1 coordinate 13,675, forward strand.
CCTTATTCCATAGTTTCTTCAGCAAGTACTGAAAGATAAGGGGCCAAGAAAGAAGTATAGCGCAGGAATGACTTGATTCGAGGGGAAAGGAGGTGTGACGCACTTTTGTGCGTCACACTCTCCGTCACACTCTGCGTCACGCCTATTGCACACGTAATCTATCGATTACAAAGGTGCGACGCACGCGACGCAGAAAAACAAACTTTTTGTGGTGCAGAATTGAGGGTGTTTCAATAATTTTGCAGCAAAAAAGGTTAGGCGCTGGTGGTTTTGATGCGGGCTTGGCTATGGTTTGAGGTGCATGTGGAATGAGTCGAAGCGAGCGGGATGGGCAGAGGGGGCATCGGTGTAGAGGCCTGGACGCGAGATGCGATCCCACGACAGCACTTGCGAGCCATCGGGGGCATCGGCTCCAACCGTTGTCCACGTGACGCCATCGTCGCTATAGGCAAAGGAGAGGCGGCATCCTTCGCTGACACTCGCCTTCAGATGGACGCTGCGGCTGCGGCAGGGGATGTCGAGCCATACGGAATCGTTGCCGGCAACCTTGCTGACGAGCTGGAGGCGGTTGCCCCGACGGCCGAGGATGACATGGCTGTCGTCGTTGCCGTAGAAGGTCAGGCCGGCGAGTTCGGCGGTCCTGGAGCTGAGGACGGTAGTGAAGTCATAGTCCGTGGCGGATGGGCGCAGGCAGAGGGCAGCACCCCGACTTGCTCCCTTCCCCATGCCCGACAGCAGCAGGCTGCCGCCCTTCAGCTGGGCGATGACGTCGCAATAGGTGTAGTTCCATGTCCACGCGCGGTCCAGCGTCTCGCCGGTGAAATCGTCCTCGAAGTCCGCAGGGGGCTGCTGGGTTGTTCCGGAAAAGGGCATGGGCTGACGGAGACAGGCCAGACGTCCTGTCTTGAAATGAGGCCACTCGTCGCTGCCGACAAACAGCTCCTGCAGGAAGGGCTGGCGTCCGCGGTAGAACCCGGCGCCGCGCAGATAGGCGTGGCAGAGGTAGTAGTGTCGTCCGTCGGGCGTATCGACAAGGGTGCCGTGGCCGATGGAGAGAACATCGGTGCTGCCCTTCAGGATGGGGTTATCGGCATAGGGCTCGAAGGAGGCATAGAGCGTGCGCGAACGGGCTACACGCACCTCGTAGTCGCTGCGGGGACCGCAGCAGCCGCGGGCGGAATAGAGCAGATAGTACCATCCGTCCTGGCGGAAGATGCATTGGCCTTCCATGCCGATGTTTTCCTTATCGACCATCAGGGGTATGGCTTTGCCTTCGAGATGGAGGCCGTCGGCGGAGAGGGGCTGACAGAGCAGCTCGATGGGACGGGGGTCGAGGCCGTAGGCTTTCCAGGTGATATAGAGCTGCCCGTCGTCGTTATAGACGAAGGCGTCGATGTCCTCGGTGCCGAAATCGACCAACGGACCGTGATCGACGTACTCGCCTTCAGGGGTGTCGGCGACGGCTACGCCGACGTAGGAGCGGCCGGTGGTGCGGCTGCGGGCGGTATAGTAGCAATAGACCTTGCCGCGATGGACGAACAGCTCGGGGGCCCAGAACGAGGAGGAGGTCCAGTCGGGCATGCGCTGGAAGATGTGCCCCACCTGTTCCCAGTTGACCAAGTCGGCCGAACGGTACAACGGGTAGTGGGGTGCCCACTCGGACGAGGTGCCGGCGGCATAATAGGTGTCGCCCCAACGGATGATGGTGGGGTCGGCGACATCGCCACAAATGACGGGATTCATGAAATACTCCTGCGCCACAGCGAATTCCGCACACAGACAGCAGAACAGGAGAGTCACAAACATGTGGGCTACGAGACTACGGGACATGGGATTTAGTTAAGAGTTAAGAGTTAAGAGTTAAGAAAAAATGTCTGGCAATCGGATAACTTTTTTTCACTACTAATTTTACGAATTATGCTAATTTTTCCTTGCGGCGATGGCTTCGCACGCCGAACGTCAGGCGACTAATTTTGTAAAATTTTGAATTAGATTTTTGAAAAATTTCTCTGCGAAGCAGACTCCCCAAAAACCGCGAAGCAGAAACTTATCCGTTTTTTTTAATTGTTGAGTCAACGTAAAACGGGATGCTTAGGCATTATCTGTTAGTCTGTTAGTCTGATAGTCTGTAAGTCTAAATTTGGGCGAGGGGCGTGGGCGTGGGCGGCGGAGCGGAGGAGGAAGGTGGCTGACAACAGGACGTGAGGAAGGGCTACGGCTGGACTCCAGGCCCATGAGACGATGTAGAGCAGAAGGACGGCGACGTAGAGGATATAGACACGAGACCACCAGCTCTTACGACGGAAGCAGAGCCACAGCAGCAGGGGAAGCGGGTTGAACACGAGGAGGTTCCAATTGTGAGCCGCGCCAACCATGTGCGACAGACAGCTGAGGTAGAAGATGAACAGCCCGACAAGCGTCTGCATGACGAGCAGCAGGGCATCGAACGTACGGGGTACAACGTCATAGCCCTTCAGCCGTTCGTAGAGGGTGACGGCCAGGGCCACAGCGAGCAGCAGGGCGAACGCCACGACGGGCGTAACCGGGTTATGGGGATAGGTCAAGGTGTGCTCGACAAGACGTGTCGGCGCGCCTTGCAGAAAGGGGCGCGGCGGCTCGGCACCAGAGAGGGTGCGGATGGTGGCCTGGGCAAGCGACGGTTCGATGAGCATCGGGGCGAGCTTATCCTCGAGCTGTCCCTTCGTCTCGCCCGTAGAGCCGAGGATGCTGCTCCAGAAGAGCCCCGTCCACGGACGTCCCTGACTGACGTGTCTGACGAAGTTACGGTACGTCCCCGTGCAGCCCTCTGTGAGACCGTTCCACGCTATCTCCTCGCCTTTCATCACCCGTTTCAGGGCGTAGAAGCACATCGACGAGCAGTTGGTGTGGAGGAAATTATACGGCCGATGACGTGGCGAGGCGTTTTCGCCGTCGAGAATCTGCCAGAGGGCGCGCGTCTGCTCGACGCTGATGTTCACCGGGTAGTCCACGACGCCTCGGCCCTGCTCGACGTACTCACGAAGGAACGCAGTCGTCCTGACGGAGGAATAGCGTCCGGCGCCGTTGCCGCGGAACATGGCGATGCGGTTGGCGAGGTTGTCGTCGAGGGCATAGGTGAACGTCACGTCAAGTCCCTGCGAGGGGCATTGCAGCCTCAGCGCACAATGGCCGAAGCCGGAGTAGAAGGTGCGTCCCGGCTGACAGATGAGGAGGCTGGTCGTGAGGTCGTCGGGCGGCACAAAAGTGCCCTCCCCCTGCCCGAAGGCAGCGGAGAGGGCAAATATCAGCGCAACGACGAGGGCCGAAAGACGTTTTGCGCCTTTAGCGCAATTGATAATTGAAAATTGAAGATTGAAGATTGATAATTGATAATTATCCATTGTCAATTGCGCCAAAGGCGCGAAGTGGTCGTTAAACGTTAAACATTAAACGTTATTCCAATCTTCAATCTTCAATCTACAAATTACTTCACGATGAGCTTCTTGCCGTCGCGGATGAAGATGCCTTTGTACACCTTACCCACCTTCTGGCCGACAAGATTGTAGGTAGCGCCGTCCTTGACGCCCTCGGCGGATGCTGAACGGATGCCGTCAGGGTCGCCGTCGGCCACGAACTTAGGCAGCTCGTCGCCAATCTTGCGGAAGATGACATAGACGTAGGCATCGGGGGTGTCGCTGACGTACTGGGCGAAGTTCTCGAAAACTTCGTCGCGCGAGGGGCCGTCGTTGGAGTGGCCGTCCTGCGGATGCTCGGGGTTGTTGACGCTAATCTTGACGCCCATCTCGGTGATGTTCGAGTAGTCGAAGTCGAACGTGAAGCCCGTCGCGGCACCCTCGCCGTGGATGACGGCGTAGCAGTCGGCCTCGGTGTAGATGCCGTCCTCCTTGATGGTGTTGGCAAGGCAGACAATCTCGTAGCCTTCGTTAATCTCGGCCTGGATCTTCACCTCGTAGATTCCGATGCCGCCGGTGCAGCCGGGGTATTCGGCACCGTCGCTGTTCTCACCGCCAACCCACATCATGTAGGCCGACTCGTCCCAGTCGTCCGTCTGCTTGGGCTGCTGGTCGAAGATGTAAGCTTCGTCCTCGGCGTTCTTGCCATTCATGTAGATGACGCCGGCACCCGACGGCACTACTTCGGCCTCCGCATAGAGGGCTTTGTACGGGGTTGCGCTAGCGCTCATGCAGCAGGCGGCAACCACGGCCATGAAAGTAAAAATTTTCTTCATACGCTTTTTTCTTTTAATGGGTTAATACTATTTGGTTCTTTTCTATATCTCTTATCCGCCGCAAAGGTACATCATTTTAGGACAAAAAAACAGAAACGAGAGAAAAATAATCTTCTCTAATTCACAATTAACAATTCATAATTGATGTAATGAGGGGTTAGGAGTTAAATCATACATTAATTCCTCTTGCAGGCGACGCGCTCTTTCTGACCATAGGGCTTGAGGAGGACGCGGAAACCGCCATCGAACAGGGCGGCATCGGCGGAGACGGTGATGGTGCGCGACTCGCCGGGGAAGAGCGTCAGGTAGTTGTCGGAGAAGAGTGACGGCAGGATGCGATTGCCCGTGCGGTCATTCACAAGACGCAGCCTGAGGGCAAAGGCGGTAGCGGCAGGCGAGTTGTTCTGCACGGAGAGCGTGACGGTAGTCTCGCTGCCCGACGTCGTGACATCTGTGACAGCACACGACACTTTGGCAGCGGGGAGGGTACGGAGGGCACGGTAGTCGAGCTCGCCAGAGGTGTTGCGCCAGTAGAAGTTCTCGGAGATTGGGGTGAGGGGTGAGGGGGAAGAATTAGGAATTGGGGATGAGGAATTAGGTATTGGGGATGAGGAGTTAGGAATTGGGGATGAAGGGTTAGGGGTTAGGGTAAGGCGGATGAACTGTATGTCGGGATTTCCTGCTTTACCGCTCGCTGCTTTGATGTCGCCCAGTTCCGCAGGCAGAACGAAAGCTTCGGTGCGGTTGGAAGCAGGAACATCGACAATGGCCGTGCGGGCGTAGTCGGTGAGTTCGTTGCCGGCCATATCATAGACGCGAGCTGTTGCACGTACGCCGACGAGGGGGGTGGAGGTGGCGTTGATAACTTTCACGCTGCCCGTCAGGCAGTTCCACTGGATGTGGACGGGCTCACAGGCTTTCTTGGCACCCCAGTAGCAGCCCGTGGGGTCGTAGTAGTAGTCGTAGGTCTGCCAGACGAACGAGGGATAGGCGGGATGGCTCATCCAGATGAGCACGCCTGAGGCATCGTCCCACATCTTGTCGTTCCACGCTTCGTACATGCCCTTCATGTCCTCGAGGTTGACGAGCTGCGCCTTCTCGCAGAACTCATCTAGCGACTGCGAGGGACCATAGCGCTCGTCGACCGACTTGCGGTAGTCGGCAGGTCCGGCGTTGGAGGCTTCCTTGCCGAAGAAGTGGCGGTTCCAGACGTTCGCGTCGTCGTTCTTCAGCTGCTCGTCGGTGGGCAGCGGCCAGCGGCTCTCCTTGGGGATGAAGAGGCAGGTGCTCTCGTAGGTGGGGAAGGTGGCCATGCCGATCTCGGAACGGAAACCGTAGCCGTAGTCGATGCCGTAGGGATAGGCGGGGGTGTTGAAGGCGAGGTTGCTGCCCGAGGTGCTGAAGTGGTGGCGGGGCGGGAGGTCCTTCCACCATCCGCTGCCAGAGAGGGCGTCCTGATTGGAGCACGACTTGTAGAGACGGTCGTTTGCATCCTCCTCCATGACAATCATGCGCAGAGCCGAGTCGATGTCGGGGACGGGATGCGTCTCGTTGGCTCCGCACCAAACGGCTATGGAGGGGTGATTGCGCAGACGGCGCACCTTGTCGCGGGCATTGGTCTTGAACGCCTCGTGGTCGGCCACATCGTTGTAGGCCACGTAGAGCCAGAAATCGTCCCACACCATCAGGCCATACTGGTCGCAGTAGTCATAGAACTCGTCGTCGGTGACGCAGCCCGTCCACAGACGAATCATGTTGTAGTTCATGTCCTTGTGCAGACGAATCTTGGGTTCGTAGTCCTTGCCGTGACAGCGGAGCAGATACTCGCTCATGCCCCAGTTGCCTCCACGGCAGAAGATGCGCTGGCCGTTGCAGTAGATGTTCAGCACGGGGAAGTCAACGCGGTTTTTCTCAATCCGGTAGTCGTAGCGGCGGATGCCAAAGCGGAAAGACACAGAGTCAGAAACCGAAGCCTCTTCTAAATCCTCCCCTAAAGGGAAGGACTTTCTGTTCACCCCTCCTTCAGGAGGGGCGGGGGGAAGGCTGCTTGGGATGACCTCCATGTGGCAGGTGTAGAGGTTGGGGTCGCCGTAGCCGTTGGGCCACCAGAGGCGGGGGTTGTCGATGGCGAAGGCTGGGACGTCGTCCTTGGTAATCTGGACGGTAGCCTTGTTCCAACCGCGCACACGGATGGTCTTCTTGAAGGTGATGCCCGCGGGCTCGACGATGCCGCGCACCTCGAAGCTGCAGTCCTCGGAACCGGTGTTCAGGATGTCGGCCGAGAGCGTCAGCTCGGCCTTGTCGTTCGAGGGGAGGTAGCTGCGCATCCAAGGGTCACGGATGACGGCCTCGCCGGTGAAGTCGAGGTAGATGTTGCCCGTGATGCCCGCCAGACGTCCAGGGACATAGGGTATCCAGTCCCATCCTGCCCCGGCCAGATAGCTGGGGCTGCACGCCACGCCATACGGCCCTGGGTCGGTGCGCGTCTTCTTCTGGTCGGCATCCCATATCAATACGGCAAGCGCATTGGGGCCGTCGCGGCGGACAACGTCGGTGACGTCGAAACGCGAGCGAAGCATGTGGCCGTTGACGTCTTTTTCGCTGTCGGCGGTGCCGGAGATTTTCACGCCGTTCAGCCAGAAGTCGGCAAAGCGGTTGGTGTTGTTGCAGCAGAGCCACACACGTCCGCCGGATGGCGACGACGTGGGGAGGGTGAACTCGGTGCGGTACCAGAAGGGACGGTTGTACTTCGTCTCATCGACGCGGTAGATGTTGTCCGCCACGTCGGGATTCTCCTCCCGTCCGGCCTCAACGTATGCGGTGAAGACTACGCCCGGCACCACGCCCGGCACAGGGTCAGCCATGCGGAAACCGACTTCCGACACCTGAGGGCCCTTGGCATCTACTTCGGCGGCAGGCATCAGCTGCCATTGGGCTATGCCGTCGCCACTACTTAAAGAAATGGTACGGATGGCCGCCACGGCGTCCGCCCCACCCCACAGCAACAGGGCAGAAAGGGAAAGAACAAGCTTATGATTCACCTTTTTAAAATTAGGAATTAGGAATTAGGAATGGTTTATAGGTTTAGTTCGGCTTTGCCGAGGTTTAGTTAATTAAGAGTTAAGAGTTAAGAATTAAGAAAAAAAGTTCTGAGGAAGTGTTCGTTAAACATTAAACGTTAATCGTTAAACCCAAAAACATAAAACGTTAAACGAAAATTATCATTTATCAATTGCACCTTCGGCACTAACCGAGTAAGGCGAGGCCATCTTGGTGGTGCAGCGGGTGGTGTTGGGCGTGGGGCCCATAACGAAATGGAGCTCACCGCCCTGCATGATGTCGTCATACGTTATCCAGTTCTTGTCGAGCGAACGGCCGTTGAGTGTGGCGCTCTGGATATAGACGTTCTCGGGGCTGTTATTCTCAGCCACAATGGCGAAGCGGTTGCCGTTCTCAAGCGTCAGCGTCACCTTGGGGAACAACGGCGAGCCAATGACATACTGGTCGGTGCCCGGGCAGACGGCATAGAGGCCAAGGGCGCTGAGGACATACCACGACGACATGCCGCCCTGATCCTCATCGCCGGGATAGCCCTGCGGCGTGGCGTTGTAGAGGCGCGTCATGATCTCGCGGACGTGCTGCTGCGTCTTCCACGGCTGGCCGGCATAGCAGTAGAGGTAGGGCATGTGCTGGATGGGCTGGTTGCCGTGGGCATACTGACCCATGCCGGCCAGCTGCATCTCCGTCATCTCGTGAATCATCATGCCATAGGTGCCCACATGCACGTCGTTAGGTATACTCCATACCGAGTCGAGCTTGGCGATGAACGCCTCGTCCGAGCCATAGAGGTCGATGAGTCCCTGCACATCGTGGAACACACTCCAGTTGTAATGCCAGGCGTTACCCTCGCAGTAGGGGCCACCCCAGGCAAGGGGGTCGAAGGGCTCCGTCCAACGGCCTTTGATGTCGCGGCCACGCATGAAGCCCGTCTTCTTGTCAAAGACGTTGCGGTAGTTGAACATCACCCGTCCGAACACCTCCTCGTAGAAGGTGTTGCCGGTGGCCCAGGCCAGCTGCCAGGCACAGAAGTCGTCGTAGGCATACTCCTGCGTCTGCGACGTGCTGCCCGACGATTCGGGATAGGCCACGTAGCCCAGCTGCCAGTACTCTTTCCATCCGGCACGTCCGTTGGCGCCTCCCCAGGGCCCTTTGTTCATGGCCTCGTGGGCGTATGCCTCGAGGGCCTGGGCCGGGTCGAAGGTGCGGATGCCCTTTGCCCAGGCATCGGCCAGCAGCGAGATGGCGTGGTTGCCCAGCATGCCGCCACACTCGCCGGGGAACGACCACGCCGGCAGCCAGCCACACTCCTGCTGGGCCTGCAGGATAGCCTGCATGTACTGTCCCTGCTGCGTGGGATGGAGCAGGTTGGTCAGCGGGAACTGCGAACGGAAGGTGTCCCACAGCCCGTTGTCGGTGTACATATATCCGTCGTGAATCTTGCCGTCGTAGGGGCTATAATAATAAGGAGTGCCGTCGGCACGGATTTCGAAGAACTTGCGCGAGAAGAGGTTGGCGCGGAAGAGGCAGCTGTAGAACGTCTCCATGTCGGCCTCTGAGGCACCCTCCACGAGCACCCGGCCGAAGAGCCTGTTCCAGCTGTCGGCAGCGCGGCGACGCGTCTGCTCGAGCGTCTTGTCGCCACCCACCTCCTGCTGCCATGTCAGCCGTGCCTGCTCGTCGCTGATGTACGACGAGGCGGTGCGTACCTGCACCTTCGTGCCGGGCTTGAACTTCAGCCATACGCCCTCGCCTTTGCCTTCGCAATGGCTTTCGCCCTCGCGGGGCGAACCTCCGTCGTGGTTGTTCCATGTGCCGTAGGCCACGAAGGGCTGGTCGAACTGCATGAAGATGCGGCAGCGGAAGGTCTCGCGGTTGTTAATCCACGTGCCGTTATCGACCCATCCGACAATCTGACGGTTCTTGGCGTCGATGGTCCATCCGCTGGAGCCGGTGTATCCGTCGATGACGAGCCAGGCGTCCTCGCCCTTCGGGAAGGTGAAGCGCAGGTGTCCGCAGCGCTCGGTGGAGGTCATCTCGGCGCGCATGCCGTTGTCGAACGTCACGCTGTAATAGTCGGGGTGTGCCGTCTCATGGTCGTGGCTGAACGATGCCTGCCTCTCCTCCTCGCCCACCCGCAGCGTGCCGCTGACGGGCATGAACGAGAACCACGCATAGTCGCCCACCCAGGGACTGCACTGGTGCGTCTGGCCGAAGCCGCGGATGGTGGTGGCGCCGTAGGTGTATTTCCAGCCATCGCCGTTGCGGCCAGTCTGTGCTGACCACAGATGGGTGGCGAAGGGCTGTCCCACGGTGGCGTAGGTGTTACCGTGGCTGAGACCGAAGTGACTATCGGTGCCTTGCAGCGACTGAGCGTAGTGAACAAGGTCGACGGTGCCTGCCGCCGTAAGGACAGGCTGCCCTGCCAATAGCAGCGCAGAAAGTGACAAGAAAAGGAGATTTTTTAATTTAAAATACATATTTTTGGTTTAACGTTTAATGTTTATCTTTTTGTTGTCTGCGACGCTACGTGAATGTCCGTAAATAATCCGTGAATGTTCGTAAATAACTCTAGCCCCTAACCCCTAACCCATATTATTCAAAGGCTGAACTTTGAACCAATATCGTCTTTATGCCCATACGGGGGAGGGTGACTGAAAGCGGCATGCCGCCCACCTTGATTTCATGGGCGTCGGCATCGCCCTCGACGTTGAAGAGACGCAGTTCGATGCCCTTGTCGGTGCTTCGGAAGCTAGTCAGCTCGTAGCCCGTGTCGCCCACATCCACCAACGACCGTGCCGCTGATACTGCCCCTTCATGAGGCACGACAATCAGCGGTTCGTTCCACGCCGCCGAGCAGCGCGCCACTCCTGCTTCGTCCCATGTCCCTTCGTGCGGCAGCAGGGCATAGCGCATCTCCAGCGGACCTTCGATGCTGTACATCCTACCCCACAACCCCGCACCGCTGTACTGTGCCGTCAGGGCAAGGGGAAAACCGGGACCGAACGAGTAGCTGCCCGTATGGTCGGTCAGCAGCGCCAGCCCCTTGCCGTCGCTGCCCTCGGAGATGTCCACCCAGTGGAGAACGACGTTGTGGCGGATGTCCGTCCACGAGCCATACCACGTGCTGTCCTGACGACTTTCGCACACATCGAAGGGAGCATCCTTCCAAAGCCGGGGTTCGTGCAGACGGACAGGGAAAAGTATATTCAGCTTATATCGGTCGTCGCAGAAGGCACGTCGGGGCTGTCGCCAGTCTCTGGCCGACTGACGGTATTCGCCGATGCCGGGGTTACCCTCCCAGTCAATCCTGAGCGAACAATCTATCAGGGGGCTGCCACTGCTGATGCGGTAGCGGACGACGAAGGGCGAACGGCCTATCTGCCCTGACAGCGTGACGGTGAGCAGCGGCGTGCCGTCGCCGCTGACGGAGCAGCGCACCGGTTCATCGGCCGACGAGAGCCACCTGCCCTCGCGATAGAAAAAACCGCGCAGCTCGCCCAGCATGCTCTCTGCAGAGCTTTCAGATGGGGAAGAGACATACTCCGTCCGTGAGCTGCCCGCCTGTAGGCTCGTCACCACCCCACCCCTGTCGAGGTCGAAGGTTATCGTCAGGCAGCCGCCCGCCACCGTCAGGCTGTGTTCGTCGTGCTTAACCACGCGACAAGGCTCGCAGTCGGCAGCGGCACACCGTCTGTCGTCGGCCGTGAAGTCGGCATAGCCGAATGCGGGCACACGTGCGGGAAAAGCCTGTCCCTCCACCTCAACCACCTCGCTGCGGGCATGACCGGTGGTGTTGTAGATGCGGACGCTGCCCATAGGCGTTGCAGGCGGCAGCGGCTTGTCCGTCTCGTCGTAGGCGGGGATGGCGGGCAGCGGGACGTCATACGCTCTCCTCGTCCACACGTCCACCCAGTCGGCCCACGTCATTCCCTTTTTCAGCAGACCGTTGTAGGGCACTATCCAGGCATCGTGATGCTGGGCCAAAGCGAGGTTGCGCCAGGCTTCGCGGAAGCGGTTAGGGTTAGGCGAATCTGGCGCAGACCTCTCGCCTCCCATCGCTGCCAGTTTCTCCTGCTGCAAGAGTCCGTTCTCGGCCCAGCGCACTTTTCGGGCGATGCCGTTCAGCACCGAGCTGCCCCACATCAGGCAGGGACGGATGTCCTCTTGCGTGAAATGCCAGTCATCGTCGGTGTTGCCGGTGCTGACGTTCTCTATATAGTTCGTCCACGTCGTATAGACGTTCTGCCAGACGCCGTTCCTCGAGCGACGAATCACGCCGTTCCCCAGCCAGGGGCCATTTTTCCATCCGGCATCCTGATAGCACATGCCCACGGGGTGGTCGATGCCTTCATGACGGCAGGCAGTCAAGTAACGGACGCTGTTCTGCCACGATGCCGTCTGCCACACCGAGCCCTCCTCGAGCCCCTCGCAGTCAGGACGTGGCACTGCGATGATGACGGTGCCGTCAGGGCCTACCATATTCACCAGCTCGCCCCCGTGGCTGGCCGGATAACCGCCCCAGCAGGTGTCGGGGCAGCGCAGCACGGCGTACTTCGCCCCCATCGCGGTCAGCACCGCAGGCAGACAGCTCGTCAGGCAGGGTTCCTCGGCGGCATAGGTGGTGAAGGTGGCTTCGGGAAAGTGCGACTTCACGATAGCCCATCCCTCGCTGAACTGACGGATGATGCTCTCGCCGCTGATGTTCCACAGATAGGGTTGCGACAGCGTGGGATTGGTGAACTCCACCCTGCCCTCGCCCACCAGCCGCCGCAGCCGTGCCAGGTCGTCGGGGGCAATCACTGCGATGGTGTCCCACGTCTCAGGCTCTATTTCGAGGCACACCCGCCAGTCGGGGTTCTGCTCCAGCTGGTCGCAGATGAAACCCGTGTACCACTCCTTGGGATAGTGGCCATAGATGCCGCCGTGGTAGCCATCGACAAACCACGCGGTCAGCATCCCCTGCTGACCGCAGCCCGGCAGGACACTCTGGCAGACCGCCAACAAAGCCAGCAGTATGCGCCTAACCTTTATCAAGATTGAAAGATTGAAGATTTAATAATTTCCGGCCGCATGGTCGTTAAACATTAACGTTATCGTTTAATCCCAAAGCGACTCCCAGTTGAAGACGCGGTAGAAGTAGGGACGTACGTAGTCGGCACTACCAGGATAGGTGAAGTTGTCGGCCGTGGCAGGCGCGGTCTGCGAGGTGGCGAGCACCAGCTCGCCCTGACGCGAGAGGGCGGGCAAAAGGGTGACGCGGGTGAGGGCGTTATAGGTTTGCGGACCTTTCTTCTCGATGCGCGAGGGGATGACGCAGAGGGTCTTGACGTCGGTGAAAGGACCATAGGGGGTGGTGGAACGCCATATTAGCACGTCCTGCCCATTGGAATAAGACTGTCCGACGAGGTAGTAGTAATTGCCGAGCTTGAGCACCTGCGGGTGCTGACAGGCACCGTTGTCAACCAGCATGCTGGAGCGCATGGCCACCTCGTCGGCGGTGATGCCACTGGCGACGGTGGGCGCCGTGGTGGACCAGACGATGTCGCCGTCGGTGTTGCGCACACAGTATTCCCACGTAGAGGCGAGGTCATAGGTAGCGGTGCGGGCGACGAGAACGCCGCTGATGCCAGTCAGCAGATAGGTGCAGTAGAGGTAGTTGTGACCGTCGTCGTCACGAAGCAGCGAGCTGTCGTAGCCTATCATGTTAGTGAGCATATCGGGCTGGAGTGATTCTTCGGTAAGGGTACCGTCGGCGCCGATGGCGTAAGTGGCTAAGTAGGTGGACTCGCGGCGTGAGTTGGAGCTCTTGTAACAACCATAGAGCACCTGCACCTTGCCGTCAGCACGCTGGGACGCCAACGCTGGCACAAGATAGCTCTTCGTCGATACGGGCGAGGCAAGCGGCTCAGCCTGATAGTAGTCGTCGGCCGAGGGGTCGGAGGTCTGAATGAAGGCATTGAGTTCCCTCAGGTCGGCAGCGACGGGTGACGTCAGGGAGCCTGCCCGCTGCAGAAGCATGCTGCTGCGCACGGTGGCGCCGCTGAGACGGGCACGGGTGTCGGCATCAACAACGCCGAAATAGCTGTCGCGGGCGAGCCACAGCAGCTGACCGCCGGCGAGCGGTGCGGAGGAGACGACATCGCCGCCGTTCCAGCCGAGGGTGCGGCTGAAGAGGGCATTGTAGAGTTCGTCGCGATAGAGAAACACGTTGTCGCTGTGCTGACCGACGTTCATGACGGGAGCGAGCTGCCAGGCAGCATCGACGGCGGGTTCCTCGACGGTGACATGGATGGGGTCGTCCTGGGCATCGTCGTAGCCGATGGCAGCAGAATCGTAGTCGTTGCAGCTGGCGAAGAGGCCAAGGCCAAGGATCCAGGCCAGAGGCTTTAAGAGTTCATTATTCATAGTTTACAATTCTCAATTCATCGATGATGTTATAGAAGTTAAGGAGTCCAGACGAATGTACAGCCGCTAGATTGTTAAACATGAAACGTCAAACGAAAACTCAAAAATCTTAACTCTTAACTAAATAATTCTTCAGTTGGCGGTGATGCTAAGGGGGCGCATCTGTTCGTGGACGAAGTGCCACATGGTTTCGGAGGGCAGCTTGTAGCGGTAGTTGAGCGTGAAGCACTTCGTCTCGGGGTCGTAATAGCTGGGGTTGCCCTCGACCTCGCCCACTTCGACAGAGCGGCTGGACACCTCCCATGTGGTCATCGTCACCTTCTGATGCCTGACAAACTGGCCTGTAGGCACGCCTTCGACAAGCACGGGGATGTCGATGAGCTGGTCGGGATGGACCGTGACGACGATGCCGCGCTGGCTAATGACGGCGGGGGCGACGCTGTAGGACGTGCCCGGCAGGATGCGGACGCTGTGTTCGCCCGTGGGCACCAGCAACTTAGTGGCATTGATGAGCGAGGCATCGCCGGCTGCGGTGAACTCGCCGTCGGCCTCGCGGAAGTTCTGCTCGGTGCCGTCCATGGTGTAGTAGGTGGCGCGCTTGGTGGTGGCGTAGTCGTTCTTCAGGTAGATGCGGAAGAGCACCTCGCGCTTCTCGGGCGAAATCATGTAGTCGGACACGGACTTGATACGCAGGGGGATGTAAAAGACGTCGTCGGGGCCGATGGTGCTGACGTTGACACGGATAGGGAACTTCACGTACGGCTTGCTGCCTGAGGCGGGCAACAGGATGGAATAGTTGTCGATGGTGTAGTTCCTGGCATCGAGCTCCTGGGCATAGCTGGCGTATGCCTCGCCATAGGTGGTGCGGTTGTAGGCACGCAGCACCTCTGGCCAGTGCTCGAGCTCGACCGTCACATCACGGTCGATGGGGGTGGTGCCGCCGGCGTATATCGAGAGCCATCCCTCGGAGATTTCGCCGAAGGTGTATTCCTGGCCGAAGATGTTGCTGACGCCGCTGACGATGTATATCTCCTTGCGGTACTGCTCTTCGTCGTAGAACTTGGCTTCGCAGCCGGCGATGGACATTCCTGTCACCACCAGGCCGGTGAGAACGATGGCTTTGATTATGAATGAATGACTATGTTTCATAAGGTCTATAGTTTATTATCAATCATCAACTGTCACTTCTCCATTTATCTTACTTTTCCCATCCCGGGTTCTGGTCGAGAAGTGGGTTCTTGCGGAGTTCGCTAAGGTGGATGGGCAGCAGCACCATCTTGGGTTTGAAGACGCGTTCGCGGATGGTGGAATACTGGATGACGGTGGGCTGGTAGAATCCTGCCCACTCGGCCTGATTGACAGAGAGTCCCTGCAGGGGCTCGCTTTCGAGCTGCTCGACGATGCCCCAGCGACGGATGTCGTAGTATCGGCGTCCCTCGTGGAACAGCTCGATGCAGCGTTCGCGCTCGACGACGGCCTCGAAAGCATCCTCGGAGGCCAGCTCGGTGTCGGTGACGCCCGGCAGTCCGGCACGGAAGCGGACGCGGTTGAAGGCGCTCCGCATCTCGCCGACGTCGCGGCTGACGCGGATGCCGTCGATGTCCCACTCCTTCGTCAGGTGGTTGAGGGCTTCGGCATACGAGAGCAGCACCTCGGCATAGCGGATGATAGGGAACGTCTTGGCTATGGTGCGGGCGTTGTTGCCGGTGCAGGCATCGCGCGGATGGACGTACTTGCAGCCAGTGTAGCCGGTGATGTTATAGACGTTGTTGGTAGAGACGTTCGGGCCGCAGTTGGCGCCCATGTAGTAGCCGACCACGACGTCGTGCTTGCCCGTCTCGATGGTGGACGACATGGTCCAGAGGCGGCCCGAGAAGCCGATGTTGGCATAGAAGCGCGACTCGCGACCCGCGTAGGCAGCGAACGTGCCGGCCTTGAGGGTGTAGTTGCGCGAGAGGATTTTGTCCTCCTGGGTGATGCAGGTCTTGTCGTAGGGTCGGTTGAGGTAGGGATAGTCGGCGCTGGCGTCGGCGATGTCGCGTCCGTCGGCCATGTAGAAGTAGTCGACCATGCGCTGTGGGACGCTGACGCAGCTGCTGCCGCCGAAGCGCAGGGGGAAGATGTATCCGAGGTGGTCGAGGATGTTCTCCGTCGTACCCCAGATGAGCTCGGGGTTGGTGGCGGCGACGGCCTCGCCGGTGAACTGTTCGGAGTAAGAGCGATAGGGGTCGATGCCTCCGGCGCCGTCGGGCCAGGGGGCAGAGGGAACATTCGCCGGGAGGGCGGCGGTGTACTGGTCGGCCTCGACGGTGTAGAGGTCGTAGAGGCCCATGTCGATGACGCGTCGGGCTGCTGCGGCGGCGACGGCCCACTTGCGCTCGTCGTACTCCAGCGAGACGTAGGGCTCCTTGTCGGTCGAGCGGAGGAACGAGCCGAAGAAGCGCCGGGCAGCGGCACCGCCGTTGAACAGCGGGCTGGCGGCGGCCAGACGGATGCGTGCCGACAGCGCCAGCGCAGCACCGGCGGTGGGGGCAGCGAGCATATCAACGGGACGTGTGCGGGGGAGGTTCTGGGCAGCGGCCTCGAACTCCGTGCAGATGTAGTCGGCACACTCGTCGAAGGTGTTACGGGCACGCTCGTAGTAGGCGGGGGCCTCGTTGCTGTTCAGGATCTCGTCGCCCAGGAGAATCATCGGACCCTGGTTGCGCAGTATCCAGTAGTAGGCGTATGCCCTCAGGAAGCGCACCTCGGCACGGAACTCGGACTTCTCGAAGCTGTTCATGTCGGGCACGGCGTCGATATTGGTCAGCAGGGTGTTGCACTTGCGGATGATGCGGTAGCAGTTGTCCCAGACGTTGAAGTCCCAGTCCCATCCGCCCATCGCCGAGGCGGTGATGTTGTCGGTGGTGAGGCTGGTGCCTGAGAACTGTATCTCGAGGAAGCCGCCGTTCCAGTTGCCGCACGACACGGCTTCGTCGCTGCCGGTGAGTCCGGGGGTGCTGCCGTAGTACCAGAGGCGACCCTCCTTAGGCAGCAGGCTGACGGCACCGTTGTAGTAGCGCTGTATGTTGACGCTGCTGGCAAAGATGGAGTCTGCCATGAAGGTGTCGACAAAGTATTCGTCCACATTCAGATAGTCGGCACATCCAACCATGGAAGATGCGCTGACAGCCAGAGCCATTATCTTAACAAAAACACTTTTCTTCATACTGAAACGAAAACGGAAACGAAAACGGAAACGAAAACGAAAACGATAACGATAACGAAAACGATAACGAAAACGATAACGATAAAGATAACTCGTTAAACCAGACCTTTAAAAGTTAAGTTGCATTTGCAGGGCATAGCGTCCGGTCAGGGGGTAGGCCTGTCCGCAGGAGGTGGCCTGCTCGGGGTCGTAGATCTTCACGCTGTCCCACACATGGAGGTTCTCACACATCAGCTGCAGGTCGATGGACTGCAGGCCGACCTTGTGCATGAAGGCTGCGTTCCAACGGTAATTGAGGCTCACTTCCTGCAGCCTCAGGTAGCGCGCATCGCCCATCCACCATGTGGAAGGCTGCGTGTTGTTGACGTTTTGTCCGTAGTAGAGTCGCGGGAAACGGGCATTGGGGTTCTCCGTCCGGGGGTCACCAGAGTAATCAGCAGAAATCCAACGATTCTCCTTGTTGTAAGCAATCGCAAGAACATTGCCGCGGAAACCCTTGTTGAAGGGCATGTATCCGTCGAAGAGGCTGCCGTCGCTGCCGCCGTAGAGGAAGTAGTTATGTCCCGTGCCGCGGAAGAGGATATTGAGCGTGAATCCTTTCCAGTCGGCCGAAGCGCCGAGGCCGTACATCAGCTGCGGGATGCCGGCATAGGCAAAGAGGGGCACCTTGTCGTCGCTGTTCACCACGCCGTCGCCGTTGACGTCCTTATACTTGATGTCGCCCGGGCGCAAGGCCCCGAACTGCGGTGGGCTCATGTCGATGTCCTCCTGACTCTCGAAGAGACCGAGGGCGATGTATCCGCGCTGCACGTTGTTGGCATAGCCGTTGCGTTCGAGATAGCGGTAGGGCTGTGTGGCCTCCTCCCAGTTGAGGATTTTGTTTTTCGAGAGGGTGAAGTTGCCGCGCAGGGTAAAGCTGAAGTCGTTCGACACCTTCTGGCGGTACTCCAGGTTGCCGTCGCCGCCCCAACTCTTCATGCTGCCCACGTTGCCGTATGGCATGCTTACCAGTCCGACGTAGGCGGGCACCTGTGTGCGCTGCTGGAAGATGGCGTCGCGGCGGTCGAGGAAGTAATCGACGGTGGCCGAGAACCGGTCGCCAAACAGATGGAAGTCCATGCCGAGGTCCATCTTCTTCGCCTTCTCCCAGACGAGGTTGTCGGCGCCCACCTGGCTCTCGGTGATAACGCCCGTGCCGCCCCATACGGAGCTGGCCGACGGGTTCTCAGTGATGAGCGTCAGGTAGGGGAAGCGTGTGCTGGCTATCTGGTCGTTACCGACCATGCCGTACGAGGCGCGGAATTTGAGGAAGCTCAGCCAGGGCACGTTGTCCTGGACGAACGTGTAGCTGGTGGGCACCCATGCCAGCGCCATCGAGGGGAAGAAGCCGTACTGGCGGCCGGGCTGGAAGTTCTCCGAGCCGTTGAGGCCGAAGTTGGCGTCGATGAAATAGGTGTCGCGGAAGCCGTAGTTCAGCCGTCCCGAGAGGCTCTGGTAGCGTTTGGGGATGGCGGACATGCTGCTGCCGGCACCCGTCTCGGCGGTGTCCTCAATATAATAATATAGGAGAGCGCCCACGCTGTGTTCGTCGAACACGCGGTCGTAGTTGACGCTGGTGTTGAAGAAAATCTTGCGCCAAGTCCACGCCGCCGAGCTGTAGCCCACCGACACCTCGCTGACGCGCTGCGAGAGGATGAGCTTGCCCGAGGCGCTGCGCTCGGAGGCCATGTAGAGCGCGGGGATCTTGTAGCGGCTCTCGCCGAACAGCGACTGCGTGTCGAGCGAGCCCTGCAGCTTGGCCTTCAGTCCCGGGGTGACCATCGAGAGGTCCTGGTCGAGGCTCATGGTGATCATGTTGCGGAAGTTCTGCTGACGGGTGGTGCCGGTGTAGTTCAGCAGGACGTAGGGCGAGACGTCGTCGCCGTCGTTCGTGGCAGGCAGGTAGCCGTTCGAGTAGCGCAGCGGGAACATCACGGGCGTCGTCTTGGCCTGCGAGCTCCATATCCACCCCGTCATGCTCACCGGCTGGTAGCCGCTGCCCATGCTGGGGCGGTCGTTCACCGACAGGTAGCTGGTGCCGCCGATGTAAACCTTCGTCGTCTTCGTCAGGTTGATGTCGAGGTTCATGCGGTAGTTGTACGTGTTATAGCCCACGCCGCGCTTGTAGGGCGAGTCGGCCGCCATGTTGTAGGCCGACGATTCGTTGCTCATCCCGAGCGAGGCGAAGTATCGGGCGATGGAGCCGCCGCCGCGCGCGCTGACGTAGTAGGTCTGCTCGAGCGAGGTGGGGTTGAGCAGTTCTCTCTGCCAGTCCACATTGGGATAGAGGTCGGGGTCGAGGCCATAGCGGATGATGTCCATCTCCACGTTGTCGTAGATGGGGTTCATGCCGGTGGCCACGGCAGCCTCATTGGCCATCTGGGCGTACTCGTAGGCACCCAGATAGTCGGGCAGGCGTTTCAGCTGCGACACGGTGTAGTTGGCGCGCGCCGTGATCATCAGCTTCTGGTCCAGTCCGCGCTTGGTGGTGACGATGACGACGCCGTTGGCGCCGCGGCTGCCATAGACGGCGGTGGCGGCCGCATCCTTCAGCACCGAGAAGCTCTCCACGTCAGCCGCCTCCACCTGGCTCAGGTCGCCCTCGAGGCCGTCAATCAGCACCAGCGCGCTGCTGTTGGCGCCGAAGGTGCCGATGCCGCGCACCCAGAACTCCGAGATGTTCTTCCCGGGCTCGCCGCTGCGCTGCACGCCGATGATGCCTGCCACACGGCCTGCCAGCGTGTTCACGATGTTCGTGGCCGGTTTCTCAAGCTCGATGGGCGCAATGGTGGTGATGGCACCCGCCACGCTTATCTTACGCTGCGTGCCCATACCGACCACCACCACCTCGTCAACCTCTTTCGTGCTCTCTTTCAGTTGGATGGTCACTGACGTCTGGCGTTTCTCCAGTCTGTACGTCACGGACGAATAGCCCACGTACGACACCATGAGCACGTCGTAGAGGTCGGCCTTGATGGCGAACGCGCCATCGACGTCGGTGACGGTGCCGATGCCGGGCTTGTTCTGGATGGTCACCGTAGCCCCGATGACGGCCTCGCCCGTCTCGTCGATGACCATACCTTTCACCTCAAAGCTCTCCTGTGCCCCTGCCGCCAGAGCAAGCGTACAGCCAAGCGCTAAGAGCCAAACTTTCAGGAAACGATTATTATTCATCTTTCAATCTTCGTTTTATTGCTTTCCTAATGGCGCCATCGGCGCTGTCACTCTACGGCCACGCGCCTGATGGCATGGTTGTTACTGTCGCCCACATAGAGCACATCGTCGCTGTCGATAGCCAGGCCGTAGGGGCTGTTGAACTTCGCCACATCGCCCGTGCCGTTGACGTAGCCCGGCTGCTGGGGCAGGCCGGCAACGGTGGACACATAGCCCGTCTTCAGGTTGATTTTCCGGATGCAATGGTTGCCCGTGTCGGCCACATAGAGATTTCCTTCGCTGTCGCGGCACATCTGGTGGGGATTCGAGAACTGGGCCTGGTTGATGGGGCCGTCGAAGAATCCTGCCGAACCCCCTGAGAGGGTTGTACACGTCTGCGCCTCCAAGTCGAGCTTATAGATGCGGTTCATCTCATCGACGGTGAAATAGAGGATGTTCGGGTCGCTGCCGTCGAACACCATGCCGAACGTGCTGCCGCTGGTGCTGCCGATGCCCACGCCGCCGTACAGCTGTGTGAGGTTCTCGCCCAGGGCCGTCTCGGGGTCGAAACGAATCAGATAGCCACCGTAGGAACGGGTGTAGAACTTACCGTCGGCGGGGCACATGGCAGCCGTCCGGCGGGCTGCCCACGACGCCATGCCGCCAGGGGAGAACTCGGTGTTGTCCCAGCTGATCTCGCCCTTGTTCATGGCAACCCAGTCGTTGTCCGGGTCGTAATACCAGTATTCGTTGTTTCCGATGTTCGCCTGAATGTGATAGACCTTGTCGTGGACGTCGTCATAGACATTGACGGGCACCGTCAGGAAGATGCCCAGCTCGTCGATGAGCTTCAGCTGGTCGGCCTCCTCGTTGGCACAGTAGCGGTAGAACTTGCTGTCGTGCGTGTCGATCTCGAAGTAGATGTTCTTACGCTTGTCCACAGAGATACACTGGTTCATCTCCGAGGCGAACTGTGCCTCCGACAGGCTGATGGTGCCTGTGGGGTTGGCGGTCGCGGCTGCATCGCCGCCGCAAACGGTGGTCACGTTGGTCTGAATCTTGTAGTCGAAATGGCCTGGGAACGACGCCTCCTGATCGCCTATCCGGACCTTTATCACCACGTTTTCACCGGGCAGCTTCGGCGCAAGCACCAGCAGACGGTCGCCGCTCGCTCCGATCACGGGTGCCTCCTTCTGGTTGAAAAAGACGCTGACGGCGTCGGCGTTGTTTCCGAAGTTGCTGCCCGTGAGGATCACCTTGGTGGCAATGGGGCCGCCCGTCGGGTAGAAGCTCTCGCAGACGATGGGCTTCGACGCATCGTAGCTCGGATAGCCCGCCTCAGCATGCTCGCACGACGCAAACAGCACGACCGCAGCCATTGCCACTGCTGACGAAATTCTGACCTTTACTTTATTAAATAGGTACATGTGGGTTTTTTTGAGGTTTAATTGAATAAATGACGACCGTCCTCACACTTTCCACTAAACACTACAGGAATAAAAATCCGCCCTTCGTCAAACCGCCCCCAGCTGTGCACCAATGAAAAGGCCTCCGCCTGCTCCTTTTCATTTCGGGTACAAAGGTACGGCAAAAAATTGAATTGACCAAATAAATTGACATATAATTTTCATAGATTTTTAAAAATTTTACGTATAAAACATAATATCAACAACAAACAAGTACTCCGCAATGATGCAGCGTCCTGACCGCACAGGGATCCGACGGCCGACAACGACGCCAGCCACAGCCCACTGCGCTGGCGGGGCGACGCACTACGTCCTTCACACAGCCCACTGCGCTGGCGCGGCGGTCCAAACCAACTCTCGCCCGAGCGACTGTCCCCCCGATGAGCGGCCATGTCACCACCTAGATGATCGGCGCTGGCGACACCCCGATGAGCGGCCATGTCGCCACCCGATGAGCGGCCATGTCGCACCCCCGATTAGCGGCCCGAGCGCTACAGTGCTACAGTGCTACAGTTCTCAAGACGCTTTACACACAGGACCAAAAATCAGGTCTATTATATATATTATATAATATATATATTATATAATATATATAATAGAATTTTTTTCCACTCTGATGTGATAACCATATTTTGAACTGTAGCACTGTAGCACTGTAGCGCAAACGACATCGAAAAGGTGTCTTTTCCTGAATACGGTTGACTCCCTTTAGCCCCCGAGAGTCCTCCCGCAGAGTGCCGCCGGTCATTCCTGCACGATTCCGCTACAGTGCTACAGTGCTACAGTTCAAAACATGCTTTACACACAAGCGTCGGTTCGCCCGCTTCCCGGGGGATTTCCCAGGTCATCCAGTGCCGTCAAAGGATTTCACCTTTAGAAGCTGTCCCCCAAGCCCCATAATCGCCGGAAAAGTAGAATCGAAGGCAGGCAAAACAATTTACTCTACGGATTACAACGTAAAAAGATATTCAACTTATATTCAACAATGTAAATATGAGAATTCAAAAATAATATTTACTTTTCGCCTACTAATGAAATCGCGAAAAAATTAAATGAGTATCTTTGCAGCAGAAATTGAATATCGCTATGTTTAACACACGTTTTTCAGAGTTATACGTCAGCAACTACTCCCGCATGCTGCGGATGGCGAAAACCTACGTCCCCGCCCAGGAGGATGCTGAAAACATTGTCCATGATGTTTTCGTAAGCGTATGGGAACATAAGGACCATGTGCTGCAGATGGACAATGTCGAGGGCTATATGGCCGTATCGCTGAAAAACAAATGCCTCGACTACCTGAAGCACCTTTTCTACGTGTCGGAATATGCCGAGCGTGTAAACGAAGTGCTTCGCGACGACCTTCACAGCCGTCCCGACAGCCTCGACGCGAGCGATGCCGCCACAGCCTGCGACAGGGAAATCATCAACAAGGCTGCCTGTCACGCCATCGGCGCCCTCCCGCCCCGCTGCCGCCAGGTGTTCCTGCTCTCTCGACGCGACCATCTGAAGAACGCCGAGATTGCTGAGCGCATGGGCATCTCGGTGAATACCGTCGAGGCGCAGATGACCATCGCCCTACGCAAGCTGCGCGCCGCCCTGAGCCGCTACCTGCCTCAGTCAGCCCGCCCGAACAAAAAACAGCTGCAGCAGCCCGATTTTACCCCGAATGCCTTAGGGGAGAATGAGGGCCCGGTCGTTAATATATATCATTACACGTCAAAAATAGGTTAGCACGCGCCCAAGGGCGTCCCCCATTTCATAGACCATAGACCATAAACATTATTAATCATCAATCACCAATCAAAAAAAGCGTATGAAAAAAGTTTACTTTTTTGCCTTGTGCGGCCTGCTGACGGCTGCGTTGGTTCCCCAGAAAGCGATGGCCGTGGCCACGTACGAGAACCATGTTGTTACACTGACGGGCGTTCCCGAAGGTGCAGGTGTCGTCTATCTGACCACTGAGTGGAATGGAACCGAGTGGGACGACATTGACGAGATGCTCTACGAGGAGGATGAAATCACCGTGAAGGCGACCATCGAGACGAAGGGCAACAAGGCAATCTGTCACCTCTATGCCATCCCCAACGAGGGCTACCAGTTTGCCGGATTCTTCATCGACGAGGACGGCGACGGTAAGTTCGACATCACGAAGGACGCCCCCATCACCTACTCTGACGACACCGCGCTGGACACTAAATGCGAAGAAAACCAGATGCCCCGCACCTACACCAGCTCGCCTGCCATTCAGGTTGTCCTTACCCACGATTCGCCCAACGAGTATTCCGAAGGTCCCGAGGCAGCCGACAACCTGGCTGCCGCCGAGGCTGCCGCCGAAGCAGACTGGGAGCAGTTCGGCTGCCTGAACCACTTCTTCGCCGTGTTCTATGAGGAGGGCAACGAGAACCCCATCACCGGCATCAAGGCCGTGGCCATCCGTCCCGACGACGTCATCTACAACCTCTGCGGACAGCGCGTAGGCAAAGAGGCCAAAGGACTGCTGATTGTCGGGGGGAAGAAGAGGATTATCCGATAAAAAAGGCACTGATGAAAATGAAAAATGAAAAATGAAGAATGAAAAATGAAAAATAAAATGTCCTGTATACAAAGTTCCCTTTCTTCTGACGGCGTTTCCGCTGGCAAAGCTATTTATTCTTCATTCTTCATTTTTCATTCTTCATTTTCAAATCCAGTCTGAAAGTCTAAAAAACTCCCCCCATGCGCAGACAGCTAAGAGGCTTTGCGTTCACAGTCATAACCACCTGTATCATCCTGGGTGGTTATGCTGCTGAAATGCCTGTCCCCGGCGACAGCGTAACGGCGCAGGAGGGTCTCCGGAACGACATCAGCGCCTCGCTGGTCATCTGCGGACGAGGCAGCAGGCTGATATCGTCGTTCGGCCATTGCTCCATCCACATGTCGTGTCCCTCGGCGGGGTTGGACAACTTCTACACCTACCTCATCGAGGCTTCGTCGGCCAACGTCCGCCGCTTCCTGCTGGAGGACGTCTGCAAGGGGCTCTTCGTGGTGCAGAAGTGGGACGAGTTCTCGAAGGACTATGTCCGGCAGAACCGCCCCGTCAAGGAATACCCCCTCAACCTCACCACCGACGAGGTGCGGCGCCTGTGGATGAGCCTCGACCGCGAGACGTTCCACCCCGACAGCCGCACCTACAGCTTCCTGCACGCGCAGTGCACGTCGATATGCGCCGACATCATCAGAGGCTCGCTGCTGGGCGAGCGGATGGAATACGGCGCCCTGCCACCGGCGCTCACGGGCACGCTGCGCGACTATGCCGCCTACGCGGTGCGGGACTATCCGTGGTACAACCTGTGCTTCCAGAGCCTGCTGGGGGCCGAGGGCGAACAGCAGGGCGACCTCTGGGAGAAACTGGCGCCGATGGACATCGTGACGGTGTGGAGCGGAGCATCCATCGTCGACGCGGCGGGGAACAGACGCCCCGTCCTGGGCGACGAGCACGTGCTCTTTGCCGGCAGCGGGGTTAGTGGTGAGGGGTTAGAGGTTAGGGTCAACAATAACGATAACGATAACGATAACGATAACGAAAACCCTAACCCCTCACCCTTAACCCCTAACCTTTTCTTCGCCGTGCTGCTCGCCGTCACGCTGCTGCTGACGCTTGCTGAAAACAGGTTAGGGGTCAGGGGCAAGAGGTTAGTGCAGGCCTACGACGCCCTCCTGCTGTGCCTGCAGACCCTGCTGGGACTGTTCTTCACGGGGCTGCTGCTGTTCTCGAAAGCGCCGTGGATGGCGGGGAACCTGCTGCCCATCGTCTTCAACCCCACGCCCCTTGTCGTCTGGCTATGCCTGCGGAGGAAGAAGGCCATCCGCTGGGCGCGTGCCGCCTATGCCGCCGTGCTGGCGGCGATGATGGTGGCTGCGGCCTTCGTGCCACAGCTCGGCTGGGCCCACGTCCTGCTGTTTGCCTCGTTCCTCGTCCGTGTGATCGCTCATATCCTCTGGATCGGTCAAAACCCCACAAACATGAAAAAAGCAATCCTAACCCTCTTTGCGCTTGCCGTCGGCTGCGCGATGACAGCCCAGACGCTGGCGCCCTTCAAGGCGGGCGACCGCGTGACGTTCGTCGGCAACAGCATCACCGACGGCGGACACTATCACTCGTACATCTGGCTCTACTACATGACACGCTTCCCCAGCCGGCAGATGTGGATGGCCAACTGCGGCATCGGCGGCGACACCGCCGAGGACATCCTGCGACGCTTCGACGGCGACGTGGCCGCCAAAAACCCCACCGTCGTCACACTCACCTTCGGCATGAACGACACGGGCTACTGGGAATACAACGGCGACGACGCGCAGCGCTTTGCCGACGGCAAGGTGGCCGAGGCACGGCGTAACTTCCTCGAAATCGAGAAGAAGCTGAAAAAGCTGACGGGCACACGCGTGGTGATGGTCGGCACGTCGCCCTACGACCAGACATCGACCTTCAACGACAACATCTACCGCCGCAAGAACGACGCCATGCAGCGCGTCATCGCCATTCAGGACTCGGCGGCACAGGCCAACCACTGGGAGTTCATCGACTTCAACGCCCCCATGTGCGACGTGGGCGCCCGCATGCAGAGGGACGACCCCGACTTCAGCGTCTGCGGCAACGACCGCGTACATCCCGACAACGACGGACACATGCTGATGGCCTACCTCTTCCTGAAGGCACAGGGCATGACGGGCAGGCCCGTGGCGGACTTCTGCATCAACGCCCGACAGAAGAAGGCCGAGAAAGCGGAGAACTGCACCATCACCGCCATCACCGCCAGCCGCGACGTCCTCGCCTTCAACTACCTGAGCGAGGCGCTGCCCTACCCCCTCGACACCATCCCCCACGGCTGGGGCTTCACCCGCCCGCAGTCGGACATCGTGAAGATGATTCCCGACTTCGCGGACGAGATGAACAGCGAACGCCTCACCGTGAGCGGGCTGAAGGGCAGCTACCGCCTGCTGATTGACGACATCCTCATCGACACCCTCGCCGCCACCGACCTCGAGCGCGGCGTCAACCTCACCGCCTATCGCCATACGCCCCAGTACCAGCAGGCGTGTGCCGTCATGTCGCTCAACGAAGAGCGATGGGACATCGAGCGCCGCATACGCGACTTCGTCTGGCTGCAGTACGGCTGGTTCCTGAAGGAGCACGGCATCACCGACTACGCCACCGAAGAGGCCGCACGGACCTATCGCGAAGGCTCAAAGACAAACGCCTGGGTCAGCAGTCGCAAGGACATCTACAGCCGCCTCATGCATCCCGAAATCATGAAGCTGCTTGAACAGGAGCAAGACCTCATCGTCCGCACCATCTACGCCATCAACAACCCCGTCACCCGCCACTTCAGGCTGGAAAAAGTGAAAGATTGAAGAAAATGGTTTAGTTTTTGCTCCGCAAAAGGTTTCTTTTTTTGTTTTACAAAAAAGGTTTAATGATTTTGCGTGGCAAAATCGGTTTATAAACCTCCGGCGCAGCCGGAACGTTTTCGCTGGCAAAGCTATTTATTCTTTTTTTAATGAAAAATGAAGAATGAAAAATGAAAAATATAATGTCCTGTATACAAAGTTCCCTTTCCTCTGACGGCGTTTCCGCTGGCAAAGCTATTCATTCTTCATTCTTCATTTTTCATTTTTCATTCAATAGGGCTCTTTGCCTTTCAGTCATCATCCTTTTTTCATCATTTGCTGCTGCCGCCGACGTCTTGTCTCTTGACAGCTTCGACGGCACCCTCTGGCAGGTGTTCCCCGCCGAAGGGCTGAAATGGAATGCCGTCGCTGCGGGCGACGCCCAGCCCGACGACTGGGTGCCGGGCGTCGTGCCGGGTACCGTCTTCGTCGCCTACGTCGAAGCCGGACGGGAAGAGAATCCCGACTGGGGCGACAACATCTACCGCGTCGACGAAGCGTTCTACAACCGCTCCTTCTGGTATCGGACAACGCTCCCCCGCCCTGCCCAATCCGCGGGCCGGCGCACCATCCTCACCCTCGAAGGCATCAACCGCTATGCCTGGGTGTGCTTCAACGGGAAGAAACTCGGACAAATCAAAGGGCACGTCCAAACCGCCCGCTACGACATCACCGACCTGCTGAAGGACGAGAACACGCTGGCCATCCGCGTCGATATGCCCGACGACAGCCACATCGCCCGCGACGCCAACTTCGTCAACTACGTCTGCCCAACCTACGTCGCCAGCCATAGCTGGGACTGGATGCCCTACGTCCCCGGACTCAACTGCGGCATCACGAACGACGTCTATCTGGAGTTTACGGACGACACCGACATCCGCCACACATGGGTGCGCTCTTCCCTCGACAGCACCTACACCCACGCCGCCGTGACCGTCGAGACGCAAGCGGTCAACCTCACCGACGATTCCACGAGCGTCACCCTTCAGGCCACCATCCAGCCGGGCGGCCTCACCTCCGTACGCATGGTGACGCTCGCCCCTCACGAGACCGCGACGGTGGTGTTCGACACCATCCGAATCGACAATCCCCTGCTGTGGTGGCCCAACGGCTCAGGCCCTCAGAACCTCTATACCTGCACCATCGAGGTTAACGGCGTTGGGGCAAGGGACGGAAGGTTAGCGTATCTGCAGGATTCGAAGGTCGTACGCTTCGGTATAAAGGAATATATCTACCGCAAGGAGAACACCGCCCTCACCCTCTACGTCAACGGCCAGAAGACCTTCTGCAAAGGCGGCAACTGGGGGATGAGCGACTATCTGCTGCGCTGCCACCGAAGCGAGTACGACCGCCGCATACGCCTGCATGCCGACATGAACTTCAACATGATACGCCTCTGGACGGGCTGCGTCACCGACGAGGAGTTCTACGATGCCTGCGACCGCTACGGCATCATGGTCTGGGATGACTTCTGGCTCACGGGCCCCTACACAGGACTCACCGGCCCCGACGACACCAACGAGTTCCTGGCTAACGCCCAGGACAAGGTTGTCCGCCTCCGCAACCATCCCTCGCTCTGCGTCTGGTGCGGCTGCAACGAGGGAACACCCTACGACCGGCTCAACGAAAGCCTTGCCGACATCATCGCCACCTTCGACGCCGACGACCGTCTCTACCAGCCTAACTCTCACTACGGGGGCGGGCTCTCGGGCAGCGGATGGTGGAAGAACTTTCCCCCGGAAGATTACTTTGCCAAAGGCATCTGGGGCGGCGGTGGCGACCTGGGCGACCGCGTCGACTGGGGATTCCGCAGCGAACTAGGCATGGGGGGCTTCACGTCCTTCGAGAGCTTCTGCGAATTCATGCCCGAAGCCTACCATTGGAACAATCGCAAAGGACCGCAGAACGACATGTGGGAGAAGCACTTCTTCAGCAACCAGGCCGCCTACGGGGGTGCAGCCGACGCCGAAGGCTACTTCCGTTCCGTCGTCACCAGCTACGGACAACCCGACGGCGCGGAGTCCTTTTGCGAAAAAGCACAGTTGCTGAACATCGAGACGATGAAGGCCATCTACGAGGGCTGGCAGGACAACCTTTGGAACACAGCTACAGGCATACTCTTCTGGATGAGCCAGCCAGCCTATCCCTGCTTCATCTGGCAGACCTACGACTATTATTACGACACCACGGGCTGCTACTGGGGTGCCCGCAAAGGCTGCGAGCCGCTCCACATCCAATGGAACTGCAGCAACCAGAGCATCAACGTCGTCAACACCTCCCCCACCCCGCAGTCGGGGCTCAGCGCCTCGGTTGAGATGTTCCGCATGGACGGCACGCCCTACGCCTCCAACTCTTCGACAATCGCCGACATCAATGCCCCCGCCGCCAGCGTCACACGCATCTGGCGCTTCCCCGCAACGGCTCCCTCCGGCGTGTTCTTCATCCGCCTCAAGCTCTTCGACGCCGAGGGCTCGCTCCTGTCCGAGAACTTCTACTGGAAAAACAAAGCCGGCAGCAAGAACGACTTCACCGCCCTCAGCACCCTGCCCCAAGCCGAGCTGCGATGCACCACCATCGCTCCCCCCGCCGACAAGATTGTTCCGTCCGCCGCCCTCGCCCCTCGGCTGAAAGAGATGACCGTCGAGGTCGCCAACCTCTCCCCGACCACCGCCTTCGGCATCCGCGTCCGCCTCGTTGACGCAACCACGGGACGCCGCATCCTGCCTGTGACGATGGAGGACAACTATTTCACCCTCTTTGGCGGCGAGAGCCGCACGCTCCACCTCGTCTACGAAGCCTCCGCCCTTTCAGAAGAGCCCGGAGAAGAACCGTCGCCACGCGTCCTCCTGAAGCAATACGGCTATCCCGAGACCAATGCCGACGGCATCCCGACAGCCATCCACAACCCCTCAAGTGAAGAAACGAAAACGCACCCCTTCCACGAAAACCACGAAGAAAGCCCTAACGATTTGCAGGAAGGACTATACGATTTGCAGGAAGGACTATACGATTTGCAAGGCCGTCCCCTGAACATCATCTCATCCACATCACTCCCCTCCGGTTACTACATCCTGAAGGCTGGCTCCTCACGCCGCATATACCTTATTAAATAAGCATCCGCAAGTATATTTAGAGTGCCACTTTGTGACACACCCTCCTACCTGTTCCCCCAGTTCGGCGTGCGAAGCCATCGCCGCAAGTAATTCGTATAATTCGTATAATTCGTAGTGAAATAAATTTGCATTTCCTCTCGCCTTGCACTATCTTTGCAAAAAATTGCAATCCAATACGACAATGAAACACTTCATCTCTGCCTCTGCTCTGCTGTTTGCAGGGCTGCTCGTGGGGCTTCCTGCCGCTGCACAGCGCGAAGCAACCCTCACCATCCACCCCTCGCAGGGTGAGAACATCATCAGCCGTAACATCTACGGCCAGTTTGCCGAACATCTGGGCACCTGCATCTACGGCGGCCTGTGGGTGGGCGAAGATTCGCCTATCGCCAACACACGAGGCTACCGCAACGACGTGGTCGGCGCTCTCAAGGAGCTCCACATCCCCGTGCTGCGCTGGCCGGGCGGCTGCTTCGCCGACGACTACCATTGGGAGGACGGCATCGGGCCCCGCAGCCAGCGACCCCAAAAGGTGAACAGCACGTGGGGCGGCACCGTCGAGGATAACTCGTTCGGCACGCACGAGTTCCTGAACCTCTGCGAGCTCCTCGAGTGCGAGCCCTATGTCTCCATGAACATCGGCAGCGGCACGGTGCGCGAAACCGCCGACTGGGTGGAGTACATGACGGCCGACAACGGCCCGCAAGCCGAGCGCCGTGCACGCAACGGACGAAAAGAGCCCTGGAAGGTGAAGTTCATCGGCGTGGGCAACGAGGCCTGGGGCTGCGGCGGCAACATGACGCCTCAGTACTACAGCGACGAGTACCGCCGCTACGCCACCTACTGCCACGATTTCAGCGGCAACCACCTTTTTAAAATAGCCAGCGGCGCCAGCGACTACGACTACGAGTGGACCGAGACGCTCATGAAGAACGTCGGCAACCGCGCCAACGGCCTCTCGCTCCACTACTACACCGTGCTCGGATGGAACGGCAGCAAGGGTAATGCCACACGCTTCACCGACGACGACTACTACTGGTGCCTGGGCAAGTGCCTCGGCATCGAGCCCGTCATCCAGCGCCACATCGGCATCATGGATCGCTACGACCCGAAGAAGCGCATCGGACTCATGGTGGACGAATGGGGCACCTGGTGGGACGAGGAAGACGGCACCATTCCCGGCCATCTCTTCCAGCAGAACACCATGCGCGACGCCTTCGTGGCGGCACTCTCGCTCAACGTCTTCCACAAATACACCGACCGCATCCAGATGACCAACATCGCCCAGATTGCCAACGTGCTGCAGTCGATGATCCTGACGCAGGGCGACAAGATGGTGCTGACGCCGACGTACTACGTCTTCAAGATGTACGTGCCCCATCAGGACGCCACCTTCCTGCCCTTCGACCTGAAGTGCGACCAGATGGACGTGCGCAACGAGCGCTTCACGCCCGGCCGCAGCCAGGACGAGGAGCCGTTCCGCCACCTGCCCATGCTCTCCGCCACAGCCTCACGCAGCGCCGACGGCTTCATCCACGTCTCGCTGGCCAACGTCGACCTGAAGCAGAAGCAGACGGTGACCATCTCGCTCGACGGCACAAAGGCTGAATCCGTCACCGGCACCATCCTCACCTCGACGAACATCGCCGACCACAACACCTTCGACCGCCCCCAGACGGTACACGAAGCCCCCTTCACCGATGCCAAAATCGACAAGAAGGACAAGACAAAGCTCGTCGTCACCCTCCCCGCCAAATCCATCGTCACTCTTAAATTGAAGATTGGGAATTGATATTTCGTTTAATGTTTAACGTTTAACGTTTAACGAACACGTCTGGCGCCTTCGGCGCAATTGATAATTGAATAATGATAATTTGATAATTATTATGATTATCCGCAATCACCCGATGGCGCCCCGAAGGGGCAACAAGCATACAGCCCAGGGCAACGCCCTGGGTACAAACGGCGATAGCAACTCTCGCCCTGAAAGGGCAAAAGCATTATTATCAAGAGCTTTTGCCCTTTCAGGGCGTGGGATGAGGTGTGTTCAAATATACCCAGGGCGTTGCCCTGGGCTATAATCTTTTGGCCCTTCAGGCCGTCTGTCGGATGATTGCGGATAATCATATTCTAATTTTTAATCCCTTGAAACGTTTTCCCTTTGTCACCATCTACTGTCTGCTGCTACTGGGGCTGGTAATAGCCTCATGGCTGGTAGGGTTGTATGGTGTGGGTTCCGGAGGCAGTCTGCTCTCGGGCGAAGGGCTGCGCTGGTGGCTGCGCTCGATACTGCCCTCTTTTGCTGCGGCTCCCGTGGGCGAAGCGCTGCTGCTGCTTTTCGCTCTGGGTATTGTGCGCCGCTGTTGCCGACGATGGAACGGCAAAGCTTTTGTTTGGGGCACGACCGTCTTCGTCGTATTGTTAGGAATCCTGTTATGGGGGGTATTCAGCGGCACCCTCCTTAGCGCTATGGGGCGCTGGGCGCACAGCCCCTTGGCTGCGGCTTGGCTGCCAATGGTTGTCATGCTGATAGCGCTTCCCTGCCTTTGTTATGGGCTGGCCGACGGAGCCATCACGTCCCGTTTCCACATCGAGAGCGCCCTGCGAAGCGAGGTCGCCCGCTGCGCATCTGCCCTGCTGGCCCTCTTCGTCGCCTCGCAACTAATGGCTGTCGCGAAATACAGCGGTCTGGCGGCCATCTGTGGCATCAGCGACAAAGGCCTGCACGCGATAGCTCTCGTGCTCTACTGGACACCGTTCATCGCCAAGTACATCGGCAAAGGAAAGAAATCAGTTCAGAATTCCTAATTCAGAATTCATAATTAGCTGCGCTCCAATTCCTAATTCCTAATTCCTAATTCCTAATTTTCCAATTCCTAATTTCTAATTTTCTAATTTTTAATTGCGCAAGGCGCAAAAACCTCTATGAAAAAGACTCTTATACTAACCGTTGGCTGTCTCCTATTGCTGGGGGCATGCACCACCCAAACCGAACAGAAAAACCAAGTGCGCCGTGTAGTAAACATCGACAAGGACTGGCTTTTCACCTTGGCCGACTACGAGGCCATGCCCTACCCTCACACAGGCATCGCCGACAGCGAAGCTCTCGCCGCCTCCTCAGCTTCCGACGGGGGGTGGCGCCGGCTGAACGTCCCTCACGACTGGGCTATCGAAGGCGAATTCAGCGAGAAGAACCCCTCC
>JAILEU010000137.1 GCA_024697785.1 Bacteroidaceae bacterium
CCCACGCATTACCGCTTATCAGCACGAGGGCGAGTGCCAATAAGGACTTGAGTAGATGTTTTTTCATTTGTTTGATTAGATATGAAAGTGAATAAAAAATTGTTAATTTGGCGCGAATATACTATCTTCTCTTTTTTCTCGCAAACAATTGACGTAAAAAAACGGTCGTCGGTGGAAAACTTTTTATGGTTATCCCAAGAATACCCTCCGTATCGCCCCCCGAAAGGGTATAGAGCATATAGCTATGCAGTTCCGAGGAGTGAAGAAGCATCGACCCCTCACGGGCCGATGCTTCCCATCGGTTATATCTAATCACTCCTCAGCGATTTCATTCTCGCCGGGAAAAAAAACAGAGAGGGTATTTGTTCGGTTTAATAGTCGTTGCTGTAGTCCCAGATGCTGTTGTGACGGCCGTTGGACAGCTGAGCCTTGTCGGTCGTTTCGTCGTGGCGCTGATCAGGGTCTGAAAGGGCCAACATATGAACCAATTGGACAGTGCGGATTTTTAATGCAGGTTGAATATATTTTTTCATTGTATTACGTTTTTTAGTGGTTATACATAAACTGTTATCTTATTCTCGTTTTTTATTTCATCAGCACCTTCTTGCCGTTGACGTTGTAGATGCCCCGTGCGGGGTTCTCGACGCGGCGGCCTGTCAGGTCGTAGATGACGGCATCCTTGGCAGCAGCCTGGACGGCATCAATCATCGTAGCACCATCCAATCGGAAGCCGATAGCACTACTGCTACCAGCAGGCACAGCCAGCACGGCCTTGTATTGAGCGCAGGTGACCGAGCTGCCGCCAGCGGTCTGAAAGTAGAAGCCAAGCCCATACTTATCGGGATCATTAGCAAGAATGTAATACTTCATGCCTGTCTCGTTGAACGTCTTACCACTGGCATCAGCCGTTCCGACCAACATATTGTCCGAAACGTCGGCTGCCGTTCCGCTGCTCGGGGTGAACGTCACCGTTCCCGCAGCACCCTTCAGCAGCACGCCCGTATTAGCAGGGATGTCACCCGTGATCTCGGTCAACGTCAGCCCATTCTCGCCCGTCGTACCGTTTATGATATAGGCCGTAACGCCAGTGGGCATTGCTGCCTGGAAGGGTAGGTAGGCCGTTGCCCAGCCAGCGGAATAGATAATGACATCAACGGGCGGGATTTGCTCGTAATAAACTATTACATTCGTGAATCCGCAAGTGCCTCCGATGACGGCTGAAATGGCGACTTTTCCATCTGTGGGCGTAACTGTAACTGTAGTGCTGCTTGCCGTGGCGGTGGCGTTTGTCCATGCGCTGTTTGCCAATGCAGTTGCGTAGCCTGCCGTGGTTGCGGTAAAAAGAACGCTTGAAATAGCATAACCATTGGAGGGGGTGATGGTTAAAACATTATCTGTATAAAAACGGCTACTAGTTCTGTCGTTTGCATCTCCGCCAAGGTAATTATTTACACTGGTGGATGATGCTCCTTTTGAATTAGACATGGTTGCAAAAGAACTTATCCAAGTGACAATTTCTGAGGAACTGGCTTCATAGGAAGCTGAGCTCAAATCCCAAATAGCAGCAGTGCTCGTCACGTTTAGTCCTTCAGAGGTTTTAGTTATGCCTTTAAACTCGAAAAGCGAACCACTATTATAATATATCATCGTGCAACGAACTGTGCCATTAAGAATGTTTCCAACTTCGAAACCGTGTCCCGACTGGTATATTATTGCTGTGGTCACATCGTCAGTAATAGTAACACTACTACCGCTTACGGCAGTCACCCTCACATTGGTAAAAGTCATTTGGATGACATTTTCTGCTGTAGATGTCCCTTGAGCGGTTCTTGCATCGGCAAGAGACGTAAATACACCGACAACTGTAAGGTCATAAGAAGCGTTACTGCCATTGTAATCATCGTCACCGGCAAACGTGGCCGTTATGGCGGTCTTGCCCATTCTCACAATGGTTACAGTTCCATCAGAGGCAACAGTGGCTACGTCTTCATTGCTGCTTGCATAGGTAATGGTCTTTCCTGTCAGAGTTGCTTCGCCAGCAGTCAACGTTGCTTTCGGTGCTGTAAATGCCTCTGTCTGCAATATCTCAAAGTCGGTCATTGCCCCAAAGCTAATGCTTGTATTTGTCTTGTTGGCATCAAGTTCATATGTCACAACTATTGCATCTGATGCTGCCAAATAATTATATCCAGAAGCAGCTTTTCCATTCTGATAAAATGCGAAAAAAGTAAAATTATCCGATGAACCAGGAGTCCAAGTTAAAGTTTTTTTAGTACTATCCAAAGTTCCTGCAGTTCCACCTGTAGTTGCCGTGACTTCTGACGTTCCTCCAACAAACATCAGCTTTGACGCATCAGATACTGTTAACGCAGAGAAAGTTATAACGACCTTCGTAATCTTTCCTGGAAATGCACTTGTATTATAGAATCTAAACTCTGAGGCGGCAGAACTCTGATTGGTTCTGATTTGTAGAGTACTCGGATTCCATTGGTTCATTTCCCATTTAATGCCCTGATAAGTAAACTCAGTCAATGTAGTGATGTAGCTAGTCGAATTTTTTTCTGTACTTTCTTGATCAGGAGTTAGGCTATACGTTTTGCCCCATGCACTACCGCTTATCAGCACGAGGGCGAGTGCCAATAGGGATTTTAGTAGATGTTTTTTCATTATTTGATTAGAAATAAAAAGTAAACAAAAAAGTGAATTTGGCGCGAAAATACTACGTTCACTTTTTTTGCGCAAATGATTGACGAAAAAAAACGGTCTGCGGTGGAAAACTTTTTCTGCACTTTTTACTTTGGCTTGACTAAGAGAGCTTTTTAATTAGAAAAATGCTGTTCGTAGGAATAGCTCTAATAATTCTAATTCACACAAAACGCGCAGATTGTCGCAGAAAAGGCTACTAAAACAGGAAAAGACTGCCTTCTTCCTACAAAAAGTTTGTTTTTTTGCGTCGCGTGCGTCACGGGGTATATAACAATTAGAATGACAGCGCTGTAGGGTGTGACGCAGAGTGTGACGGAGGGTGTGACGCAAAAAGTGCGTCACACTCGATTTAGCCCTGCATGAGGAAGCACTTTATGCAAATTATCAGTCGTTTACATTATGCTTTCTGGACAAAAATGGGGGTTCTACTTGATAGGGGGCTTTGTTGTTTGTCCGTTAGTTCGGGGTGTCATCGTAGACCATGACAAAAACGAGGCCAAAGGAAGCAAATGTTCTTGAAACCCAATTGCGTTTTATTTAGAACACAGCTGTGTTTTATTTAGAACGCAATTTGGTTTTAATTAAAACACAATTGTGTTCTAAAGAAAAGAAACAACATCTGGCAAAAATAAGAGATTGAATGTCAGGAAAAATAGGGATTTTTGAAGGAGGGGACATATAATACCCCGGATTATCCTTGAATGGCCAGCGTAGAAACCACATGGCAATTATACATGGCAAGCAATTCTCAAAGGTTTTGGCTTACACCCGAACGAAAGGATGGAGATAAGGTAATATGGATGCTTCAACTATATATAGCTTGCGAAAGGGTTTTTGTGCCTCCAAACTCTACGCGCACACACCCAACATATTGAAACAGAGAACAGAAAAGGCCTAATTTGAGCCAAAAAAGTGTGTGACGCACAAAAGTGCGTCACACACTCCGTCACACCCTGTGTCACGCCTATGCGTCTCGTCCTCTGTTGTTTACAAAGGTGTGACGCACGCGACGCAGAAAAACAAACTTCTTGTAATCAGATTTTCCTTTCAGGCGGTTTTTCAATCACCTGCCTAAAAGTAAGGCTGTTGGTGGGGGGGTGGCAAATTTCCCTATTCATGTGTTGCAGATTGCACATTCACAACAACGGATAACCATACAGAAAAATGCTGTCCCCGCGGGGACAGCATTTTTCCTTCGTTCGTGCTGGTTGCGGACAGCACTTGGGAATTAAAAAAATAAGAATTAAGAATCGGGAATTGGGAATCTTTTTTAGTTAAGAATTAAAAATTAAGAATTAAGCGTTGGTTAGCGGAGGACCTTCTTCACCTCTACGTCGCCGTTCTGGAGGACGGTGCGGACGATGGAGACGCCGCGCTGGGGGGCGGGGGTCTCGATGCCCTGCAGGTTATAGACGCGCTGCGAGGCTACACGGACGTCGGCGGCGGGAGTGGCGATGCCGGTGCCGTCGTCGAAGGGGATGAGCTCGAAGGCGAAGTTGAGGGCGCCGGTGATGTCAACACGGGCGACGGTCATGCCGCTGGCACCGAAGGTGTAGATCCACTTGCCGTCGCTGGCGGCGGTCATGCTGTAGCGCGTGCCGTTGGTGTAGATGCGGAAGGTGCGCCAGACGGCCACGCCGTCGTCGGCCAGGTAGAGGCTGTTGCCCCAGCGGGCGGTGCCGCTCTCACCGAAGTGGTAGTAGCCTTGATAGGCGGAGTTGTCGCTGGACTTCGAGAGCTCGTCGTCGATGGTCCACTCGGTGCCGTCGTTGCCGTGCGAGACCACGCTGTAGGTCCAGTACTTCTCGTTATAGGCGAAATGCCACACCTGGGCGTTCTGCACGGTCATGGTCTCGTCGATGAGCTCGGCAAGGGGCACGGGCTGCTTGTCGGCTTCGCTGGCGGGGGCGGTGGCGTAGAGGCCGCTGGCGATGTCGCGGATGTAATAGAGGCCGCTGGGCATGTACTGATGGTTAACGAAGATGGTGGAGTCGCTCGGGGCTTCCTCAACGCCGATGGCGAGGGCATAGCCGGCGGAGTTGTAGAAGGTCTCGATGGCGCCCATCAGCTTGGCGGCCATGGCATCGACCTCGGGCTGCGAGGCGACGGCGGCGGAGAGCATGCGTGCGCCGAGGCCGC
The DNA here is from genome assembly GCA_024697785.1 of Bacteroidaceae bacterium. Taxonomy (GTDB): domain Bacteria; phylum Bacteroidota; class Bacteroidia; order Bacteroidales; family Bacteroidaceae; genus UBA1189. Next base: position 4,846 of record JAILEU010000137.1, read on the forward strand.
GGATGGAGTCGAGGGCGTTGAAGGCCGTCTCGGGATACTGGGCGAAGCCGTCGCCCATCTTCTCCTCGTTTTCAGCGAGCACGCCGGCGACGGCGGCAAGGGCTTCGTCGAGGCTGGTCCAGTCGTCGGCGGGGATGTAGGGGTTGAAGAAGAGCAGTCCGCTGGCTTCGGCGTCGGCCTTGGTCCAGACGTTCTCCTCGTCCTTCTGGCCGAGCACGTAGAGGGTATCGACGCTGGAGAGGGCGTTGCCGTTGGTCTGGTTGATGCCTGCCACGAGGGCTACCTGGTCGCCGGCCTTCAGGTTGATGTAGAAGTTGAAGTCGGAGGGAGCGGTGCCCCAGTTATAGACGGCGTTCTCGCCTATCTGGCTGACGGTGCCCTCGGCGCCGGAGATGTAATAGACGGCTGACCAGAGGTCGCCGCGGTTTTTGTTCACGCGGTCGGCATCGCGGCTGCTGACGCTGCTGCGCCAGACATAGACGCCGTCCTCGGGGGCGCTGAAGAGCACGGAGGGATAGAGCGTGGGCATGGGATGGAGGGTGCCATCGACCTGCATGTAGAGCCAGGCGTTGGCGGAGTTGTCGAGCCACCAGGTCATCTGGTCGCTGGCGCCCTTGCCGCTGCCGCCGAGCTGACAGCCGGTCCACGGGGTGAAGTCGGAGGAGGCGGTGGAATAGAGGGCATAGCTGAAGGGATTACCTTCCTCGCCCGGGAACTCGAAGTAGAGGTTATGCTCGCTGACGCCCTGGGTGTTGACGGAGTCAACGGGCCAGAGGAGGAAGTTGAGGGGCTGGGTGAAGTCGTTGGTGATCATGGAGGCATAGAACTTCGTGACGGCGTCCTCGGCCTCGACAATCTTGGCCAGCACGTCGGCTGCCGTTGCCTTGCCTGCGACGTAGGCCTCGTAGAGGTCGTCGAGGGCCACATGGACGCTGACGACGTTGTCCATCTGATACTGGGGATAGGTGCCATAGACGGTGCCGACCTCGCAGTCGGTCTCGATGACGTTGATGGCATCGACGACCTCGAAGTAGCGGACGGCAACCTCGAGGATGGCGGCGGCGTTGGCCATTGCCGCGACCTGTGTCTCGATGGTGGCGTTGTCGGTGGTGGCCTCGTCGTAGATGGCCTGCGCAGCCGTCAGGGCTTCCATCAGGGCACTGAGCTCATCGACGGCGTCGTCGTTGTCCTGGTATTTCTCGAAGACGGCCTGATAGTTTGCGATGGAGGCGAGAAGGTTTTCGTAAGTGGCGACGGAGGCGGCACAGTCGGCCAGGCAAGCCGTGAGTGCGGCATTGGCGGCGATGATGTCCTCGGTGCTATGGTACTCAGCCGTTTCGCCAAAGAGGATGTATTCGGCACGTGTCATCGCTGCCACCAGGGCTTCCCAGACGCTCTTCTGCATCTTCGTATCTCCATGGTAGTCGACAGCCTCGAGGTTGGCCTTCAGCGTGAGGATGGCGACGGCACGCTCCTGCTCGACCTCGGCATTGCCGTAGAAGAAGAGCTGGGCATTGTCCCATGCAATCCAGTTGGCGTCGGTGCTCTCGGTCTTGAAGCCGAGGGTGAGGGAGCCGTCGGTGACGGTGGTCATGACGTAGAAGCGCTCGGGGGCTCCGTCGCCGGTGGAGCAGGCGACGGCATCGCCGTTGGCATAGAGGGAGACGCCGCTGACGCCGGCGAGGTTGCCGCTCTGCTGGCAGGCGATGACGGCTGCCGAGAAGAGATAGACGCCGTTATCGACGCTGATGGTGGTGTGGATGTCGATGTCGTCGAGATAGGCCTCGGCCGAGCTGGTGGAGGACTTCCACTGCTCGATGAAGTTGCCGGAGAAGAGGGCGTAGTTCGTCCCGCGGTTATTGATTTTGAAACCGCTGTTTGTCCAATTGGCAACAGCTTCCATGCCGGGGTCGGCAATCATGGTGGTCACATCCTGGCCAATCTCAACAGCTGCGCGAGCGCCCAGGAGCGACAGGGCCATCAGGCCCACGAGGGTAAAGATTTTCTTCATGTAATTAGGTTTTAATGATGAATTTGGGGGGACAAAGTTAGTGCAAGCCGAGAGAAAAAGCAAATATAAATGCGTTTTTCCGAGGCGCCGCCTAACTTAAACGGGATTTTTCCCGTTAAAGGTATAATAAATTTAGGAATTAGGTATTAGGTATTAGGAATTATTTTGTACTTTTGCCGACGGAAAGAACAATTTTTATACAGGAGTGCAGGAGTACAGGAGTTCAGGAGTTCAGACAAATGTTTTGCTGCTAGGTTGTTGAACGATGATGATAATGAAAATGATAACAATTACCTGATTGCGCCGAAGGCGCTTGTCTGCGACGCTACGTGAATGTCCGTGAATAATTCGTGAATGTCCGAAAATAATTCTTACCTCAGTCTTCAGACTTTTTTTAGGAGTGCAGGAGTGCAGGAGTTCAGGAGTTCAGGAGTTCGGGAGTGCAGGAGTGCAGGAGTGCAGACAATACCTTTGTATTCAACTACTCTTTTGAATGACTTTTTTTCTTAACTCTTAATTCTTAATTCTTAACTAAAAAACAACTTTCAACTCTCAACTTTCAACTAAATCAATGAAGCATCTCGGTCCTCATGTCTCTGCCTCGGGGGGCGTTGAACAGGCCCCCGTCAATGCGCACGCCGTCGGCGCTACGGCTTTTGCGCTGTTTACGAAGAATCAGCGCCAATGGTTCTCGGCTCCTCTCGCGCAGAAGAGCATCGACGCCTTCAAACAACAGTGTGCCGACCTGGGGTATGGGCCGCAGTTCATCCTGCCTCACGACAGCTACCTCATCAACCTGGGCCATCCGCAGCAGGAGGGGTTGGAGAAGTCGCGCGCCTCGTTCATCGACGAGCTGCACCGCTGCGAGCAGCTGGGGCTGACGATGCTGAACTTCCACCCGGGCAGCTCGCTGCGCGAGATCGGCGACGAGGCGTGCCTGGACCGCATCGCCGAGAGCATCAACCTCGCCCTCGACAAGACGCAGGGCGTCACCGCCGTCATCGAGAACACCGCCGGACAGGGGAGCAACATGGGCTACTCGTTCTACCACCTGGCGCACATAATAAATAAGGTAGAGGACAAGAGCCGTGTGGGCATCTGCATCGACACGTGCCACACGTTCACCGCGGGCTATGACCTGAAGGATGACTACGAGAACGTCTGGAAGGAGTTCGACGACGTTGTCGGCTTCGGCTACCTCCGCGCCATCCACCTCAACGACAGCATGAAACCGCTCGGCAGCCGCGTGGACCGCCACCACAGCATCGGACAGGGACTGCTGGGCATCGACTTCTTCCGCACCTTCATGCGCGACAAGCGCTTCAACGACATCCCCCTCATCCTCGAAACACCCGACGAAAACCTGTGGGCTGACGAGATAGAATTGCTACATTCGTTTGAGGGAGAGCAGATTAACGTTTAAGGTTTAACGTTTAACGAGGTTTTGGTTTACCGTTTAACGTTTAATGTTTAACGAACACGTGGCGCCTTCGGCGCAATTGATAATTGATAATTGATAATTGATAATTTGGGGTTTAACGTTTAACGAGAACGATAACGTTTAACTTTTTGGGCGCCCCGAAGGGGCATAGAGAACATAGCCCAGGGCAACGCCCTGGGTTTTTTCGGCCACACATCATTTCACGCCCTGAAAGGGCAAAAGCCTTGTTATTGAATGCTTTTGCCCTTTCAGGGCGATGGTTTCTTATGCCGTTTGTACCCAGGGCGTTGCCCTGGGCTGAGGGCTTGCTGCCCCTTCGGGGCGCTCCTTGAAATGGGATAATCAGGTTGCCTTGGGCTGGGGGCTTGCTGCCCCTTCGGGGCGCTCCTTGCAATGGGATAATCAGGTTGCCCTGGGCGCCCGTTCGGGTGGATTTGCAATCCAGCCGCCTTGAATAGAGGGATTTACAATCCCTCACCATTAGCTCTGTCCTTTAGCTGGGGATTGCAAATCCCCTTCTCATCGCAGCCGGATTGCAAATCCGTCTGAACGAGTCCTTGCAATGGGATTATCAGGTTGCCCTGGGCTGAGGGCTTTTGCCCTTTGGGGCACTGGGGGATTTTGCCGTTTTTTTACGGCACGAGTGTCGTTTGAAAGAAGGCTACGGCTTGACGGATGAACTGGCGGCGGTGGCGGGTGATGGTGTGGTTGCCGCCCTCGACGAGGTGGAGGGTTGCGCGGTCGGAGCCATAGGCGGCTACGTATCGCTCGCTGCACCAGAGGGGGACGATGGTGTCCTTCGTGCCGTGAATGAGGCAGACGGGGCCGCGGTAGTGGGCTGCGGTGCCGTAGATGTCGAGCGTCTGGGTGGTGAGCAGATAGTCGCGGCCGAGGGTGCGGAAGCCGCCGAAGAGCTTCAGCCGCTCGGGCGGGTCGGCAGGGTCGAAGGACTGCCAGAAGAAGCTGCCGCCCTGTGTGGCCTCCTTGATGACCGAGCCCGGGGCGATGAGCACCAAGCACTGAGGAACGGGGCCTCCGGCCTGTGCCAGCTGGCCGGCCAGCATGCTGGCGATGACACCTCCTTGAGAGTGGCCCAGCAGGCCCACGCACGAGACGTAGGGCAGCGTCTGCACATAGTCCCAGACGGCCTTTGCATCGGCAATCTCGTTCGGCACCGTCATCGCCTCGGGCCGCCCCTCGCTGGCGCCGTGCCCGTCGAAGTCGAAGCGCAGGCTAGCGATGCCGGTCCGCGCCAGCGCCCGCGCCAGCTGGGGCATAGGCACATAGTCCTTGCGCGAGAAGATGCCGTGCATGAGGATGACCATCGGGCAGCGGTCGCGGGCGGTGTCGAAGTCGTCGGGCAGCGTCACCTTCATGGCCAGCCCGCCCTGCGGGCCGCGCACGACATAGTCGCGCGCAGCGGCAGGCAGGATGAAGAGAGCGGAGAGGAGAACGAGCGCGAGGGGCGTCAGCCGGTGAGAGTGTGGACGCATCACGTGCTGGTCGGCCGCTTAACGTTTCACCTCAAGGATGTCCTCGGGGGCGTTGGGAGCCCAGGCGCCGTCCTTGGCCGTGAAGGTGACGGCCAGCTTGAAGGCCTCGACGGTGTGCCAGACGTTCTTGGGGATGTTGATGCCATAGACGCCCGAGTCGCCGCCCATATGGATGCGCTGGGCCTCGGTGCCGTCGTCGTTGTAGAGCACGACGTCCATCTTTCCCTTCAGCAGCAGCACCGTCTCGTTGGAGTGCTGGTGGCGGTGCACCTCGAGCTTGCTGCCGGGCAGCCAGACGTTGAGCATGCGCTGCGAGTCGTCCTCGGTGGTGTTGCGGAGGTCGTAGTTCATGCGCAGACGCGGAGTATCGTGAGCCTGCTGCTCGAGGAGGTCGAAGAGGGCGTTGTCCATGACGACCTGTTCGCCGAGGAACGAGGTGTCCATACCGTTGAAGAGGTCGAAGAGCTGTGCGCGTACGGCCTCGACGCCGCCGCACTCGCCCGACACCTCGCGATAGACGCCGGCCTGCTTGTAGTAGGCGATGAGGGGTTCGGTCTTCTTGTGATAGGTGACGATGCGGTTGGAGATGGTCTCGTCGCTGGCGTCGTCGGCGCGTCCCTCGACGGTGGCGCGGTGCTTGAGGCGCTCGCGGACGGTGGCGTCGGAGATCATGATGGAGATGACGGCGTTGACCTTCTCGCCCCGCTGGGCCAGCAGATGGTCGAGGTCCTCGGCCTGCTGCACGGTGCGGGGAAAGCCGTCGAGAAGGAAGCCCGCCACGCCCTTCGTGGTGTGGAACAGGTGTTCAATCATGCCCTCGACGACATAGTCGGGCACCAGGTTGCCGGCCTCGATGAGGTTCTTGGCCATTTTGCCCAGCTCGGTGCCGGCAGCAATCTCGCTGCGCAGCAGTTCGCCGGTGCTGACGTGTTTCAGGTTGTACTTCGAAGCGATGGCACCTGCGTGCGTGCCCTTGCCGGCCCCCGGAGGGCCAAAGAGAATGTAAAACTTCATACGGTACGGTTATTGTTGTTGGGGATTAGGTTTTGTTTTTCCTGCCGCAAAGATACACGTTTCAAACGAGGCGGGCGTCTTTTCGTTACACAGAAACAACAAAAAGGAGATATCTTTTCGCGAAATCGGCATTTTCAGGCGACGGCGCGCCCAACCTGCCACCTCGGGTTTGCAAAATGATAGCTTTTTTGGTTTAACGTTTAACGAGGTTTGGGTTTAACGTTTAACGAGGTTTTGGTTTAACGTTTAATGTTTAACGAACATGTCCTATGACTTGGGTTTAACGTTTAACGTTTAATGTTTAACGAACACGTCCGGCGCCTTCGGCGCAATTGATAATTGATAATTGAAAAATGAAAATTTTGGGGTTTAACGTTTAACGATAACGAGAACGTTTAACGATTTATGTGCCCCGAAGGGGCAACGAGAACCCAGCCCAGGGCAACGCCCTGGGTATAATCAACCACACGTCATTCAGCGCCCTGAAAGGGCAAAAGCCTTCAATAACAATGCTTTTGCCCTTTCAGGGCGAAAGTACCACTGCTGTTTGTACCCAGGGTGTTGCCCTGGGCTGAGGGCTTTTGCCCCTTCGGGGCGCTCCTTCAAATGCGAGTATCATGTTGCCCTGGGCTATGTTCTCTATGCCCCTTCGGGGCGTGCATAGAGGGTAGGGGACGTTTTTGCTGATAATCCTGTAAAAAAAGGAGAAAATGGCTGAAAAAGAGCCGCAAAATGGTTAAAAAAGGGCTGATGTTTGGTAGGACGGAAGAAAAGCCGTATTTTTGCCCGATTTTATGGAACGTAGTACCATGCACCGACTCATATCACGCCTCATCGCCCTCACGCTGCTGTTCGTTGCCGCTACGCCCTTCATGCAGGGGCAGACAGCCGACACGCTCTTCGTCCAGACCTCCGACGAGACCTTCGACGCCTTCCCCCGCCGGCTGCTGCTGGACCAGCAGATCGACGCCGACGGCACGCTGACGCTGACGCTGGCCGACAGCGCCGAAATCACGTACACGAAAGACGACTACGTCGCCCTCGCCACCACCGGCCCCGCCCTGCCCCGACTGACATCGTTCAAGTTCAACAACAAGTTCAACGACGAGATGCCCTACGACGCCGAGCCTCTGCTGGGCGCCCAGCCCGCCGACGGCGGAGACACCGGCCCCGGGCTGCCCGGCACCCTCACGTTCAGCGTCGCCTCCATCACCAAATGGCTCACCCCATCGTTCAAGACCGACACCGAGGGGGCCGAGGTCTATGTGGGTGACGAGCGTCAGGAGTCGAAGGTGAGCCGCCACCGCTTCGACGAGGACATCATCTACTCGACGTCGCTCAGCGGATGCCGCCTGGCGCGGATGGGTGCCGACGGCACGTGCCGCATGGGACACTACGGACACGATTACAACGTCAGCGTGGAGTTTCTCACGGAGAGCGCCGGCGACGTGCCGCGTATCGAGATTGACATCGACGGCAGGGTGTCGCGGGGACAGTCGTCGATGGGGACGCCCTACTATTATTATAACAGCAAGACGACGTTCGCGCGAGCCGCGTTCCGCCTCTACGGCAACGGCGTCTATGAGGACATGGAGGACAGCGTGTGGATCAAGGGACGCGGCAACAGCAGCTGGAGCTGGCCCAAGAAGCCCTACCGCCTGAAGTTCGACACGAAGGTGAAGCCCTTCGGGCTGACGGCCGGCAAGAACTGGGTGCTGCTCTCGAACTACCAGAGTAACTCGATGATGGCCAACGCCATAGGCATGAAGGCCGCCCGCCTCGTCGGCACCAAAGCCGCCAACCACATCATCCCCGTGGACCTCTACGTGAACGGCAGCTACGCCGGCAGCTATAACTTCACCGAGAAGGTGGGCACGGGCAACAACAGCATCGATATCGACGAGGAGAACGGCGGCGTGCTGCTCGAACTCGACCAGTACTACGACGAGCCCAAGCGCTTCTACTCGGACATCTTCTACCTGCCCGTCAACGTCAAAGCCCCCGACCTCACCGAAGAGCCCTTCAAGGCCACCGCCACCGAGCGCCTCAACGCCATCAAGAAAGACTTCAACGCCTTCAGCCAGGCGCTCGACAAGCAGCTGGGCTACGAGTACAAGATGGACGTGGACGCCTTCGCCCGCTTCCTGATGGTCAACGACCTCATCCTCAACTTCGAGATAGGCCACCCGAAGAGCACCTTCGTCTATAACGAGCACGTGGGCGAGGTGGAGTCGTCGTGGGTCTTCGGCCCCGTGTGGGACCTCGACTGGGCCTACGGCTACGAGAACTACCACGACTACTACGTGGGCAGCGCCAGCACGCCCCTCTTCAGCAAGGACACCAGCTTCGGCAACGGCACGCGCTTCTTCCGCGCCCTGCTGCAGAACAGCGAGCGGACGAAGAAAGCCTACTACCGCGTGTGGTACTACTTCATGCAGGACAGCTACCAGGAGCTCATCGACTACATCCAGGACTACTTCGACTATGCCAGCCCCTCGTTCCAGAACAACGCCCAGCTGTGGTGGGACGGCTACTACTACGAGTACTACCTGTCGGACATCCGCACGTGGCTCGACCGCCGCACCACGTGGATCATGAACAACATCGAGGTCTTCGACCTCTCGCAGCCTGAGCCCCAGCCCGTCGACGCCATTCAGGACGTCTTCGAGAACCCCGACGAGTGCGTCGTCGTGGGCGGCGACGTGCTCACCATCCTCGCCCCCGTGCCACAGCACATCGACATCGTGGGCGCCAACGGCATACGCGTCCTCAGCCTTGACGTCGACGCCGGCACCACCACCGTGCCCCTCGACCCCGGCATCTACATCGTCAACCAGAAGAAAATCTTGATTAAATAGAATTTACGATTTACGATTTACGATTTATTGACGATTTGACGATTGACGATTTATTTACGATTTGACGATTTGACGATTTACGATTTACGATTTACGATTTAGAAATAAGAACTATACAATATAAAATATAATAATGAAAAACAAGACCGTTCATTCATCCTTCTTCACCTGTCGTTTCACGCTGCTCGTGTCGGTTCTGCTGTGCCTCAGCGGCGCGGCGCGTGCCCAGGAGAAGGGCGAGACACTCTTCATCTACTTCAACGACGGCACCATCAAGGCCTTCCCGACCGAGCTCATCGAGAACACCAACATGGACCTCAAGTCGTACGTCCGTCTGACGCTGGCGGGCGACACCGTCGTCTCGTACCAGAAGATGCTCATCGACTCCATCAGCCACTACGGCCCCGAGGTGCCCTCGTTCACGTCGTTCAAGTTCAACAACAAGTTCAACGAGAACCTGCCCACCGACGCCGAGGTGGCCGAGGTGACGGACACGATGACGTTCACCGTCAACGCCATCGGCAAGCGCCTGACGCCCTCGTTCCAGCTGAGCGACGACAACGCCCGCGTCTTCATCGGCGCCGCCGAGCAGAAGTCCAAGGAGTCGCGCCTCCGCTTCGACCACGACATCACCTACACCGTCTCGCTGCCCGGCGACAGCGTCTATGCCTACCAGAAAATCAAGGACGAGGTGTGGAGCGAAGAGGTGTGGAGCGAAGAGGTGTGGAGCGAGCCCGTCGAGGAGATTGCCCTCCGCGCCGACATGCTCTCGACCAACCAGCCCACCAACTACCCGGGCAGCGAGGACCTCGCGATGATGCTCGACGGCGACTGGAGCACCTACCACCAGTCCACGTGGGGCTCCAACGGCATCTATACCCAGAAGAGCGAGAACGTCTGCCTCGACATCGTCCTCGACGAACCCATCAGCGTGTTCCAGTTCTACTACGTCACGCGTAACTACGAGAACTACAACCCCCTCGCCTTCACCATCTGGGCAGCGGGCGACGACGGCGTCTGGAAGGCCCAGCGCAAGCTCGGCGTCGCCGACGGCATGCCCACCTACTTCGGCAACAGCGAGTACACCTCGCCCTCCATCGAGCTCGACGCCTCCTACCGCCGCCTGCGCTTCGAGCTCACCGAGGCCGAGCACACCAAGCAGCAGCCCGACGGCTTCATCCTCCCTTACCTGTCGCTGGCCGAGCTGCGCCTCTACAAGGTCAACGGCGGCGAGCGCGTGCTCATCAAGCCCTCCGAGCTCATCCACCCCGCCGAGCTGCTCGAGCCCGCCGTCTGGTATAAGGGCATGCGCCCCTACGGACACGACTACACCGTGCGCGTCGATTTCCTCACCGACCACGCCACATCCGTCCCCCGCATCGACATCGACATCGAGGGCGGACAGATGGTCAGCAGCAAGAGCTACTACCTGCCCGCCGCCTTCCACCTCGACGGCGGCGGCGTCTTCGACGACCTCGAGGACAGCATCCTCATCCGGGGCCGCGGCAACAGCAGCTGGGCAGGCACCTGGGGTAAGAGCCCCTACAACATCAAGTTCGCCGAGAAGGTCAAGCCCTTCGGCCTCACCAAAGGCAAGAGCTGGTGCCTCATCGCCAACGCCCAGACCGGCTCCATGATGGTCAACGCCATCGGCATGAAGGCCGCACGCATGATGGGCACCGCCGGCGCCAACCACGTCATACCCGTCGACCTCTACATCAACGGCAACTATCGCGGCAGCTACACCTTCACCGAGAAGGTCGGCCTCCACAACAACAGCATCGACGCCGACGAGATGACCAGCTACATGCTCGAGCTCGACTCGTACTACGACGAGGACTACCGCTTCTACTCGCGCCCCTACACCCTGCCCGTCAACGTCAAAGACCCCGACCTCTCCGACGAACCCTTCTGGCAGGATGCCGACGAGCGCTTCCAGACCATCCAGGACCAGTTCAACGCCTTCACGCAGGCCCTCATGAACCAGAACGGCTACGAGGACATGATCGACCTCGACGCCTTCGCCCGCTTCTTCATGGTCAACGACCTCATCAACAACATGGAGCTCGGCCACCCCAAGAGCACCTTCCTCTACCGCGAGAACTACGCCGACCCCGAGTCGAAGTACACCTTCGGACCCGTCTGGGACCTCGACTGGGCCTACGGCTACGAGAACAGCTCACGCTACTTCCAGCGCGACGCCAAGACCTCCATCTTCAGCAAGATGACCGGACAGTCGGGCAACAACTTCTTCATGGCCATGCTCGACAACAGCGAGCAGGTGCGCAAGGCCTACTACCGCGTGTGGGTCGAGTTCATGCGCAGCCACTACGAAGAGTTCCTCGAGTATCCGCGCGACTACTTCGCCTATGCCCGTCCCTCGCTCGAGGCCAACGCCGACATGTGGGGCGACGGACGCAACTACGCCAGCCAGCTGCCGCAGATCGAGACCTGGTTCGACGACCGCACCCAGTGGATTATGGACAACATCGAAGTCTTCGACCTGGGCGACGACTCGCCCTTCCTCTCCATCGGCGACGTCAACACCGACGGCATCTACTCCGTGCTCGACGTCGTCACCCTGCTCGCCTACATGCTGGGCGAAGGCCCCGAGGAGTTCAGCTTCAAGCAGGCCGATGTCGATAAGAACGGCATGATCACCGTCACCGACCTGGTGTGCGTCATCGACTACGTGCTGAAGGCCGACAAGCAGGCCTCGCACGCCGCCGTGCGCCGCCTCGGCCCCGCCGAGGTGCAGCTCGCCGCCGGCGCCTTCAGCGCCCGTCTGGGCGAGCCCGCCGACCTCGACGTGCAGCTCGTGCCCGTCGCCGATGCCGACGACGACGTCACCTACACCGGCTGCGAGCTCGTCGTCCGCCTCCCCGAGGGGATGGTGCTCGAGCGCGCCGCCCTCGCCGACGGCTGCCTGACCCACACCGTCGTCACCGCACCCCTCGACGAGCGCCACACCCGCGTCCTCGTCTATGCCGACGACAACAGCCCCCTGCCCCTCGGCAGCCTCCTCAGGCTCACCCTGCGCCCCGACGCCGTCGTCGCTGAAGGCGAGCGCTCCGTCACCCTCGCCGACGCCTCCGTCGCCACACCCGACGGCCGCGAACACCGCCTCCACAGCCTCACCGCCACCTTCGGCCTCTCCACCGGCATCGACAGTCAGCTGGCCACGACCAAGATTAGCGGCGGACACGCCCTCACCATCACCGCCCTCGCCCCCGCCGACGTCAGCATCCACACCGCCGACGGACGCCTCGTCCGCACCGTCGCCGTACAGCCCGGCACCACCACCGTCAGCCTCCCCGCAGGCATCTACATCGCCGACGGCACCAAAGTGGTCGTTTTTTAGTTGAGAGTTGAAAGTTGAAAGTTGAAAGTTAAAATAATATCCCCTATGCATACCTCCAAGACCAACAGCGCGAAGCGCGTCCTTCAGCGCGGCATACTGTTTCCGCTCATGACCCTTCTCTGCTGCCTGACCGCCTCCGCTGCCGACACGCTGCCCATCACGCTGACGCGCGCCGACGGCCTCTGCGACAAGCTCGACTTCTCGTACGACGACTGGAAGCAGCACTACTACTACACCTCGCCCGTCTATCACCTCGACAAGACCGTCAAGCGCCTCCGCTTCATCGTGAGCGAGACCACCTCCGGCGACGCCGGCGGCGGCTACCCCTGCTTCGCCCTCGCCGAGTTCTACCTCTACGACGGCAACAACCGCCAGATCAGCCTCACCGCACGCAACTTCAGCACCAACGCCCAGGAGCCCACCGAAGGCCCGATGAAGAACATCTGCGACAACAACGTCGGCACCTACTTCCACTCCCTCTGGTCCTACCGCGACGATAGCACCGGTCCCCACTACATCGACGTCACCCTGCCGCGCGCCATCAAGGACTTCTCGTTCAGCTACGTCAGCCGCTACGAGAGCGTCGCCCCTGCCGCCATCACCGTCGACGACGCCGACCGCCTCGACATCGTCCACACCGACACCCTCCTCTGCGACGTCACCCAGACCGTCAAGGGCCGCGAGTGGGACATCGACCTCATCCTCCAGAGCAGCGACGACGCCGTCCGCTACACCGCCCTCCAGATGGACATCATCCCCGCCTCCGAAGCCTTCAGCGGCGACGGCATCGACATCACCTTCGCCCTCAACAAAGACCGCCTGCCCTCGCACACCCTCTCCGTCGGCCGTGGCGACTGGGGCACCCCCCGCGCCGTCATCTACTCCATGACCCTCGACTCCATCCGCGGCATCGACGGCCCCCTCGTCCACGTCCACCTCGCCTCGAAGGATGTCGTGCCCCCCGGCCGTCACGTCTTCTACATCAGCGGCATACGCCTCACCACCACCGACAAGACCGAAACCCTGCTCAACGCCATCGAGGTGCCCATCGTCAGCACCGACCCCGACGAGCCCGATAAGAGCCGCATCTACCTCACCACCGTTGGTGCCGAGGGCATGGCCACCCTCTCCTCCACCGAGGCCAAGCCCGGCGAGCGCGTCTATCTCCGTGCCAACCCCACTGCCGGTTGGCTCTTCAAGCGCTGGCAGGCCGCCGAGGACGACGTCACCATCAACGCCCCCGAGGCCGCCTACACCTACTTCCTCATGCCCGCCCACGACGTCCACGTCACCGCCGTCTTCGAGACGAACGCCATCGCCCCCGCCACCACCGACGCCGCCTCTGCCGCCGCCACCCTCCACACCCTCGACGGCCGCCGAGCCACCCAGGCCACACAAGGCATCTACATCCTTAACGGCCGCAAGGTGCTGGTGAAGTAGTCTAGGCAGCAGTGGGGGAAAAGGGTATGTCAAAGGCAAACGCCCCCTTTTGACATACTTACAATTTGAAACCTAGAAACAGTAAAAGACCATTTCTGAGCTCAAAAACAAGTCAGAAATGGTCTTTTTATGCTTTTAGACAATTGCCCGATGAAAGGGTGTGGCGAATGCAAATCGAACAAACAGGGAAACGGGCAATAGCCTTGCGACGAAGGGAATCAGGCCTTGCGGTGGAGGGAATCAGGCTGTGGGGGCGGCGGAGCGGCTTTTCCTGACGGCTATCCACAGGGCGGCGAGGACGAAGAACACGCCTCCGACGATGCCCACGGGCGTGGGGCCGACGAAGGGGTTGGCGACGTCGGGCGACGTGAGGAACAGGATGCCCAGGCCAGCACAGCCGTTCACACAGCCGTGAGCAATCACGGCGGGCCAGACGCTGTCGGCCTTCTCGGCAATGTAGTTGAACAGGATGGACAACACCATACAGACTACACACATGCCGACAATGGCAAGGGCAATCATCCACCAGGGGTCGGTGCTGGCAACCTTCGCGTAGTTATGGCCGACGGCGATGATGGGGGCGTGCCAGATGCCCCAGATGAGGCCGACGAGGACAGAGGTGCGCACAAACGAGCGGCCTTCCCTCATCTTCGGGAAGAGGAAGCCCCGCCAGCCCCACTCCTCGCCGAAACAGTTGACGGCATTGAGCAGCGGCGCCACAAGCACAAGCAGCGTGCCCCAGGGCTTCTGCACGAACGTGTCGGCCGTAAACTGCGCGGGGAAGAGGGCGAAATAGAGGACGGTGCCGAGGATGGTCAGCACCAGCGGCCCGAACCACCCGATGAGATAGGGCGACGCGTTGCCCCGCAGATGGGGGTGCAGCTTGAGGTCTGTCCAGTCCTTCGTGATCAGGCGCGTAAGCACGACGCCGATGGCGGGAAAGAACATCACAACTGACGTCAGCGCAAGCGCTACAACCTTCATGGCGGTATCGCCGGGATTGGCTGCGGACTTCAACGTCATAGGGATAACCGCCCCGAACATAAAGGCCCAGCTGAGCACAAACGTCAGCACCAAATACAACGTAATCTGCTTCTTTGTCTTCATAAACTATAGATTCTTAAGGAACTGGGAATTTCTTCACTACTTTTTTCACTACGAATTTTGCGAATTATACGAATTCTTAATAGATTGAAGTTCTTCAATCTCATAAGGGGGGGGCTAATTACCACCGCTCGCCGCTCCCTCCCCTCTAGGGGAGGGCTGGGGTGAGGCTTTCATTCCCAGCACTGCCCAACGAACGAGGGGGATGCGGCGGAGGGTTTCGTAGATGGCTACGCTGACGGGGAAGGCGGCTACGAGCATGACGGCATAGACGGCCCACGCGGGCAGCGCGGTGTGGTTCTTCAGCGTCCAGGCGAGGAACAGCAGCGGCAGGTAGTGGACGATGTAGATGCCGTATGAGCTGCGCGTCATGTAACGGCCGAACGCCGACATGCGCCCAGCCCACGCCTTGAAGCACCCCAGCATCGCCAGCACAGCCCACCAGGCGAAGATGTTCGTCAGACGTGCGGCGGAGAGCATCGTATAGTCGGCACCGAAGTTGGTGACGGTGAACACCACCGCGCAGGTGACGCCGATGAGCAGCAGCGCCCAGCGCTGGGCGGCAAGGGCGTCGGTGACCTTCTCGTGCGACAGCACGAAATAGCCCGTCAGGAACCCGACGAGGTAGAATATCGGACGGTAGAGGTTGAGCAGCCCTGCGAGGGAGCCCTCCGTCTGGTTGGGCCGGACATACACCTGCGCCACGCCCCAGAAGAGGGCCGCCAGCGCCATCAGCACCACCGTCACCGTGATGGACGAGAGCCCTCCCAGCCGTCCGCACAGCGCGTAGGCGCGGTCCCGACGGTCAAGCAGGCGCACGACGACAAGCAGCAGCGAGAAGACCCACAGGTCCTGCACGAACCACAGCGGTCCGATGCCGGTGAGGGCAAAGATGAAGTAGCGCACCAGAGCAGGCAGGCCCTCGGGCAGGTAGCCTCCCGTAGCCGTCATGTTCAGCCAGCCCGTCATCCAGTGATAGACGAACAAGCCGACGGTCGAGGGCACCAGCAGCTTCAGCGTCCGCTGACGGACGAACCGACGGTGGGCGGCACGACGGTCGCCCAGCTTGGCCTCGAGCCCCTCGAGGGCATAGCGCGAGCTCATGCCCGCCACCACAAACAGCAGCAGCATGAACCAGGGATAGAGCACATACAGCACGATGTCCTGATACTGCACGGGGGTGAAGCCGCCTATGCCGCCGAAGGTGCCCTCGGCATTGAACAGGTAGAGCACGTGGTACACCAGCACCAGCACGACTGTCAACCAGCGCAGGTTGTCAATCCAAACTTTTCTCTCCATTTTCGTTCTCCTTTCTCCTGCCCTTCGGACTTTTCAGCCGTCCACTTTTGCGCAGCGCCTCGCTGATGATCCACTGCAACTGGCCGTTGGTGCTGCGGAACTCGTCAGCAGCCCACTGCTCAATCGCCGTCATCGTCTCGGCATCAATACGCAGAATGTAACTTTTTGTATCCTTTGCAGGCATGATGATTATTATTTTTTGTTTTGTTCGGCCTTCGGCCGAGGTTTAGTTCCGACGTTGTCAGAGGTTTAGTTCGGCCTTCGGCCAAGGTTTAGAGGGGTTTAGAACGGGCAGCGGATTTGAGATTAAACCCTTGCGGCTTGCCGCAAGAATAAACTTCCGCGAGCGGAACTAAACCTTTGCAAAGCAAAAACTAAACCTTTGCGAAGCAAAAACTAAACCTTTGCGAAGCAAAAATAAACTATTCTTAATTATACAGCGTTCCGCTATTTACGACGGGCTGGGCGGGTTCGTCGCCGCAGAGCACCACCAGCAGGTTGCTGACCATAGCGGCCTTCTTATCCTCGTCGAGGTCAACGACGCCTTCTGTCTTCAGCTTGTCGAGCGCCATCTTCACCATGCTGACGGCACCTTCGACAATCTTCTCGCGGGCGGTGATGATGGCGTCGGCCTGCTGGCGGCGCAGCATGACGGCAGCAATCTCAGGGGCGTAGGCGAGGTAGTTGATGCGGGCCTCCATGATGTGGATGCCGGCGATGGAGAGGCGCTCGTTGAGCTTAGCCTCAAGTTCCTCGTTGATCTGCTCGGCATTCGAGCGCAGCGTCAGCTCGTCCTCGCTGGCGGCATTGTCGTAGGCGTAGTTGCCCGCCACTTGGCGAAGGGCAGCGTCGCTCTGCACACGCACGAAGTTCTCGAGCACGTTCATGATGTACGTCTTGGCGTTGGCATTCGTAGCACTCACCTGCGAGTCAATCTCGAACAACGCCTTGTAGGTGTCCTCGAGCTTCCACACCAGCACCATACCGATGAGCACGGGGTTACCCATCTTGTCGTTCACCTTGATGGGCTCGGGGTTGAGGTTGCGCGCACGCAGCGACACAGCCTTGCGGCTCATGAAGGGGTTGACGAAGAAGAAACCGTCCTTGGCGAACGTGCCGCGATACTTGCCGAAGAACACCATCGCCTTCGCCTCGTTCGGCTCTTGCTTGAATATGCCGCCGAACACCAGGCAGCTCAGCAGGATGCACAGCCCGCCGGGCAGCCCCGCTAATCCGCTTTTACCCATCGTGAATAGCCAGCCGCCGCAGCACAGCAGCGCCAAACCCAACAACAAGGCCACAAAGCCGTTCATGACCAATCCCTTGTAAGCAAACTCTTTCTTTTCCATAATGACTTTTTGTTTTTAATGGTTACTATAATATAAATAGGTATATTCAATTTATCGGGGAGTTAAACTATCGACTGTTTACTTTGATATCATTTTGATATCGCAAAGATTCAAAAAAAAATTTCATACCTCCAAATATTTTTTGAACTTTTTTCGTCATACAGCGAAAAATTTGTACATTTGCCCGAAAATCGAGTGTCCACCCTACCCGTCCGACGGCCTATGTTTGAAACTCCGATGATGAGCACCCTGCTGTCCATACCCCTTTTTCAGGGTCTGACGATGGACGAGCTGCTGCGCCTGCTTGAGCAGGTGAGGCCCGACTTCCCGCACTACGAGGACGGCGACTACATCGTGCGTCAGGGCGAGCGCCACAGGCAGCTGCTGTACGTGCTGAGCGGCACCGTCGTGCGCGAGCACGCTGTCCAGAGCGGCAGCCTGCGCTTCACCGAGCGGCTCGCGGCGGGACACTTCATCGAGCTCACCTCGCTCTTCGGACGCGACACCTCGCTGCGCGCCAGCTATCGCGCCGAGGGCGACGTCGCCCTGCTGGCCTTCGACAAAGAGTATATGTTCAACGTCTTCGGACGGTTCAGCATCGTGCAGCTCAACCTCCTCAACCTCATCTGCGCCCAAAGCCAGTCGGCCATCGACCGCCTGACGGCACCCCTGCGCGGCGAGGGCATCATGCCACAGTTCTGCCGCTTCGTGACGAACCTCTGCGAGTCGTCATGGGGCGAGAAGCAGCTGTACGTCACGCGCGTCGAGCTGGCGCGTCTGCTGGGATGCAACAGCCGGCGCCTGTCGGACGAAATGGCCGGATGGGAGGCTCGAGGGCTCATCATCATTGCCTACGGCCGCATCATCATCCCCGACATGAAACGCCTGATGCACGAGGCGCTGGCGCACAACTGAAAAAACCCACACGCAGAAAATGACGAAACAGCTGTTCCACTACACCGTCGGCGAAATCACGCCACTCATCGACTGGGCTTACTTCTTCCACGCCTGGCAGGTGAAGGCCGACTCTGCCCAGGGGCGCGAGCTGAAGGACGACGCCCTCGCCCGTCTCGGCATGATGGCGGCGACCGTCGGAGCCGATGCGCTCTACTGCCGCGTGAAGGCACGCAGCGAGGGCGACAACCTGCTGCTTGACGGCAGCATACGCCTGCCTCTCCTGCGACAGCAGCATCTCGGTCAGGACGGCTTCACGCTCTGCCTGGCGGACTTTGTCAGCCCTAAGGGCAGCGATGCCGTCGGGCTCTTCGCCACCACCTGCCCGCTGCCGACGCCCGCCGCCGGCGACCCCTACGAGAGCCTGATGGTGCAGACGCTCGCCACACGCCTGGCTGAAGCGGCTGCCGAGAAGCTCGACCTCGACATCGCCGCCCGCGAGGGAAGGACGGGACAGACGGCTGCCATCAGGCCCGCTGTCGGCTACCCCTGCTTGCCCGACCTCTCGGTCATCTTCCTGCTCGACGAGCTGCTCGGCATGAACGCCATCGGCATCACCCTCACCGAGAATGGCGCCATGAGTCCCCCATCGTCGGTATGCGGGCTGATGATTGACCATCCTGCCGCACGCTATTTTGCCGTAGGCAGCATCAGTGAAGAGCAGTTCGACGACTACACCCGCCGGCGCGGCATCGAGCCCACAAGGATGAGGCAGTTCCTGCGCTCCGTGTTATAATGCAATAAGTCAACTGGTCAACAAGACAACAAGACAACAAGACAACAGGTCAACAAGACAACTGGTCATCAAGTAAACAAAAAAAACGAAGAAACGATGAAAGCCCTCTATCTTCTTTATCAATATGTGATTGCATTCCCCGTGATGCTGGTGGTGTCCATCTTTTGTGCGCTGGGCGCCATCGTCTGCGGCACGCTGCTAGGCAGCGACAAGGGCTGGTGGGCAGCAAAGGTGTGGGGATGGCTCTTCTGCCGCGTCTTCCTGCTGCCGGTCAGCGTCGAGGGCGGCGAAAAGCTCCAGAAAGGTCAGGCATACATCTTCGTCGGCAACCACCAGAGCATGTTCGACATCTTCCTGATGCTGGGCTTCTGCCCCCATACGTTCCGCTGGATGATGAAGAAAGAGCTCTCGCGCATACCCCTCATCGGCTACGCCTGTAAGTGCTGCG
The DNA here is from genome assembly GCA_024697785.1 of Bacteroidaceae bacterium. Taxonomy (GTDB): domain Bacteria; phylum Bacteroidota; class Bacteroidia; order Bacteroidales; family Bacteroidaceae; genus UBA1189. The sequence continues at coordinate 24,354 of JAILEU010000137.1, forward strand.
GCTTCATCACCATCGACAGGAGCAGCCGCACCGACATCGCCCACACGATGTCGCAGGCCGACGAGGTGCTGCGTCACAACCACTCGCTGGCGATGTTTGCCGAAGGCACGCGCACCCTCACGGGCAAGCTGGGTCCCTTCAAGCGCGGCGCCTTCAAGCTGGCCATCGAGCAGCAGCTGCCCATCGTGCCCCTCAGCATCAACGGCTCGTATGAGGTGATGCCCAAGGGACGCTACTACGTGCGCCGCTACCCCCTGCGCCTCGTCATCCACGACCCCATCCTGCCCAACGGCGCCGACGCCGCAGAGATGGACCGCCTCCGCACCGTCACCCGCAACGCCATCATCACCGCCCTCGACAGCCAATACTTGGATTAGTTAAGAATTAAGAATTAAGAGCTTAAACTAGTTAAGAATTAAGAGTTAAGAAAAATTGTCCCGTACTCGGATTCTACGATTTTTCAGAACACGAAGAACTATCTTTTTTCACTACGAATTACACGAATTTTACGAATTTTTTTCGCACACGAAGCACTTTCTTTTTTTACTACGAATTTCACGAATTATACGATTTTTCGGCTTCGCCGTTTCTGTCCTACGATGTGCAAACCAAACGCCCCGTTCAGCGTGCGAAGCTATCGCCGCAGGGAATAATTCGTATAATTCGTAAAATTCGTAGTGAAATAAAGCATACGGCGTGCGAAGCTATCGCCGCAGGGAATTCGTATAATTCGTAAAATTCGTAGTGAAAAAAAGTTAGCAGTTCGCAGAGCTATTTTTCTTAGCTCTTAACTTGTTTAAGCTCTTAATTCTTAACTCGTTTAATGCGGAGAACTGAAGGCGATGAGATGGTCGCGTATGAAGGGCGTTAGGTTGTGCAGGAGGAGGTCCATCGAGTCGGTGATGACACTATAGACGGAATCGACGTAGTGGTGTACGGCATCGGTGCTTGCGCCGTCCATAATCATCTGCGACTCGGTGTGTCCCAGCTCCGTCACCCGCGTCTGCAGTTCGTTGCGACGACCCAGGAAGTCATAGAGCTCGTTGTTGAGCCGTGTGCCCGAGGCGCTGAGCGATAGCGACGAGATGTTGACGTGCAGGATGCCCGGCTCGATGATGATGGGCATCACGGGGATGTCGTCCAGAAACAGCGTAGCAAAGACGACCGAGTCCATACGGCCTTTCATCACAAACATGCCGTGCGTCACCTCGCACGAGTCGAGCGACGTCCACTGATAGCGTCCCGTCAGCACCTTGAGGGCTATGGAGCTGCCTTGAAAGACTGAAGCATCCGTCGTTCCCTTAACGATGTAGTTGTGCTGGCATGAGGACGTCAGCATCAGCAACGCCGACAGCCACAGAACGACAACAGGCAGTTTGTTTATACTTTGCATAGCTTTGTAAGTGCACATCGCACGTAAATACGATGCAAAAATAAAACGTTCCTGCGAGACACAGAAACGTTTTATCTTTATTTAAAGTATAAACGGGGGTTTTTTACTTTTTTTGACTTCCGCCGGAGGCTTTCTCCAGCTCATGCGGAATGCGGAACGACGTGTAGAGCTCGATGACCGCAGCGACGAGCAGGCATACGACCCACTCGTTGTGGCTGAGGGTGAGCATCAGCACGCCCGTTGCCACCAGGAGGAGCGACGCCAACATCTGCTGACGGCGCAAACGCCTGACGACAAAGCTGTCGCCCGTGTACTTGTCGGCCAGCTGCGCACCGCCGAAGAGGAGCGCACCAGCAATGAATAGCCACGAGGATCCCGCCCAGCGGGTGACGTAGAGCAGCGCTCCGGCCACCATCAGGAGACCGCCCACAACGTAGGCCATCTGCCTGACCGGCTTGCTGTACACAGGGGATGAGTTTGACTTTTTCATTGTGGATGGTCGGGGGCGTAACGTCGGTGTCGTCATTTGCGGATGATAAAGACGTCCTCGCCAGCCTCATGCATGCCGTACTGCTCGCGGGCAATCTTCTCGAGCGACTTGCCGTCGGTCTCGAGAGCTTTCAGCTCGCCCCACAGCGAGTCGCAGGCATCCTGATAGTCGTCGCGCTGAGCCGTCAGACGGTTGATTTCAACGCGGTTCCTGAGGCGTACAAGCAGGTTGTTGCTGTCGAGGAAGCAGACGATGGCCAGAAAGGCAAGCACCGTGATGAGGTACTTGTGGCGGCCGACATAGTGCCAGAGCTGGCTGAGGAAGGTCTTCATCGGGCGTTGCGTTTTTTACATTTCGTTGCCGACCTTGCGGGCGCGGGTGGGCTTATCGAGGTTGATGCCGTCGCTGACGCCGACCTCAACCAGCAGGTTCCAACCAGCGCAGAGATAGACGTAGGGCTGCAGCTCGCCGGCATCGGGGACGATGACGGTCTTGGCGAACGGCGTCTTCTTGGTGTCGATGGCTACGACGTGCACGCCGGCGTTCTTGAAGACGGTGAGGAACTTGTCGTACTCGTTCTCGATGGGAGCCACGACAAAGACGATGTCGCCTTCCTGCATGACCTCTTCGATGCCGTGCACGGCGTAGGTGCCCTCGAGGAAGTCGCTCTTGCGGCGGGTGATCTCGTTGGTCTTGAGGGTGAGTTCCTCAGCGACGCCGTCGTTCATGCCGCAGAAGTAGATGGTGTGAGCGCCTTTCACCCACTCGACGATTTCGGGATCGACGGGCAGCGTCAGGGCGGTCTCGATCTTCTCGGGCAGGCCCTTCAGGGCAGCCTTCATGTCCTTGCCGGCCACGTTCCAGACGACGCTCTCGCAGAACAGCGCCTGCTCGACGACGCTCTTGGTGGCGGCGACGGCGTTCTCCCAGCCACACTTCAGCACGTGACCCTTCACGCAAGCCTCCTCGAGGGGCGTAGCGGGGTTGGCAGAGAGGCTGAAACGGCGCTTGTTGCCCTTTGCCTTCAGGTCGAGGGCGAGCATGAGCGTCTCCTTGGTGCGGCCGCTGTTGCTGTCGAGCACGACGGCATAGTCGTCGAGCTTATACTCGCAGCACTGGTAGCTGCCGTCGGTCTGGATGTTGACGTCGAGGCCGGCACGCATGGCCACGCGGCGGGCGTTCTTGGCCGGCATGATGCGGCTGCTGCCCTCGCCGGCGAACATCAGCTTGCGGGTTTCCTTTACGGCGTCGGCAACAAACTGGCTGTCGGCGGGGTCGAACTTACGGACGGTGTCAACCGTTCCCATCATCTCCTGCACCAGATAGTACTGGGCATATTTCTCTTCTTTAAGATTCATGATGTTGTTTTAGGTTTCTTGGTTATGGGTTAATACTTTTGATGTTTCTCATAGTCTCAGACGAAGGTCTTCGAGACGCTTCAAGTTGACATCTGTTTCGCGGCGAATCTGCTGCACGAAGGAGTTGTCCTCGATGGTGCCTATGGCAGCCTCCATCTCCGCCTGGTTGCGGTAGGTAGCCTGACGGTAGATGTTGTCGTAGTCCTTCTTGCGCGAGAGATAGACCTGCTCGCAGATGTACTGTTGGATGCGTTTCTCGGCGTCGATGGCCTGTTGCCAGGCGGCGCCGTCCATAGTCTCTACACCCATGACGAAGCACAGCGAGAGATAGGCATGACGAAGTTTGTCGAGGGGATAGCGCCTCCAGATGTCGTTGTAGCGTTTGTGGATGTCCTTCCAGGAAGAGAGCTTTCCGTCGCGGATGTCGGCGCGTATGCGGTCGAAGTCCGTCGTCATCATCAGCTGTCCTCCGAGGTTGATCCACTCGCGCTGACGGCGGCTGCGAAGGAGGGTGGACATGGTCGTCAGCGTTTCACCCGGGTTGGCTTCGATGTAACCCAGCACGTTCATCATGGCGTAATGGATGAGCATGTCGCCATAGGCGTGATAGGCCTGATAGACTTTGCGGATGCGTACGCGGCGTTTACTTTTTTCCATGTTCTCACCGAACACTTCGAGACCGTCTATAATGGCAGGGTCACCCCCCAGCAACTCGTGGCCTTTAGCTCGCAGTTGCTTCTCGGTGTAGGTTGTGAGGTTGTTGTCATGCTGACTTATCCAGGCCTTTGCCGTCCAGATTTCGAGCAGTTTGCGACCAGCGATGGTCTCTTCCATGCTGTCGGGGGCAAAGGTCTCAAATTCGATGTTCTGCACTTTGGTGATGCGCTTGTCGCGCGTCTGGTACTTCCACGAGTTGCGCGAGAGGGCATACATGTTGTGGAGCCACCAGAAGGCGGGCATCACCTCCAGTTCGCCCTCTTTCTCGTTGCTGCTGACGAGCGAGAAGGGCAGTTTGATGTTGAGCTCGGCGGGATAGGCGGCCTTGCTGAGCAGCGTGAACGAGGCGAAGCGGCTCGAGTGCTTGATGCTGCTGCAGAGTCCCGGCCAGAAGCCGCGCCCTGCTACCACCTCGTTGTCGTTGGTGCGGCTGTTGTGGTTGCTGCCGACGGTGGCGCCTGCCGCCATATTGCTCTGTCCCATCACCACAGCGGCCACGAGGAACGAGTTGTTGTGGTGCTGTTCGTGGGCGGGGAAGATGAGGTTGTTGAGCACTTCGCAGCACGAGATGGTGGAGTTGTCGCCCAGAATGGAGTCGATGACGCGGGCGCCGTACTTGATGTTGCAGTTGTTGCCCAGCACGAACTTGATGCAGGTGCATGAGTAGAACACGCGGCAGCCGTAGCCCATGATGCCGTTGACGAGGATGACGTTCTCGCCAATCTGCGAGGGTTCTTTCTCAGAGCTGTTGATGGTGATGTTCTTCAGCTTCGAGGCGCCCTTGATGTAGCAGCAGGCGCCTATCTTGACGTCCTTGATGATGCTGCTGTTCTTGATGACGCAGCCTTCGCCGACGGTGCCGTAGTAGCCCCGATGGTGGTCGACGCTGGCCTGGGTGATCTCCTGCAGGCGTTTCTGCAGCTCGGTGTCGTCGATATACTTGGCCCACATATAGGCGTCGGCCGTAATCATGCCGTCGAAGGGCCACACCTCGCGGCAGCCCGTCTCGTTCATCACCTGCAGCTTCACGCGGACGCTCTCGTCCTCGCCGTCCTTCACGATGCCGTTGCCGAATTTCGCGTGGTCGGTGGTGCACATCTCCTCGATGTTGAAGAGCATGGTGCGCGGGCCGATGATGTAGTGCGAGAGATAGTGGACGTCGTGGATGGCGCAGTCGTCGCCGATGTCGCAGCTGTGGATGCTGCTGTTGGTGATGCCGATGGGCAGACGCAGGTCGTGATACTGGAGGCCGTTGGTGCTGACACGCCCGATGCGGACGGTGCCGTAGAACTTATTGCTCTTCACCATACGGGGCTCAAACTCGTCCGTCACCCAGATGGTGTCCCACGAGGTAGCCGTATTGTTGTTTTTTACGAGTCGTTCGATTTCGTCGCTGTAGAGGTGACGCCATCCCCCTTTGGGGGCTTTCACCTGTTTGTTGCGAAGATAGTACTTATCCTTGCCTGCAGGCAGGAACTCTGGGTCAATCCATCCGTTTACAAGCCGCTCTGGGGGCAAAACTGTCACTTTTTCCATAGGTTTTTGCTGTTGGTTATTACAAAATCGGCCGCAAAAGTACTATAATCGCTACAAAAACGCAAAATATTTCGGGAAAAATTGTTTAATCCTCAACGGACCATCACCTTCTTCCCATTCTGGATGTAGATGCCGCGACTGGGGGCGAGGACGCGCCGTCCGGTGAGGTCGTAAATGGCGTCTGAAGGCTGAGGGCTGACGGCTGAGGGCTGAGTGATGCCGGTGCCGTATTCGACATTCTCGACGGTGAACATGTTCGAGAAGCGGTCCGTCCATCCGTAGGCAAGGCTGTAGGCGTCGAAGACACCCGTCGCCATGAGGACGAAGGTGCCCGGGTTGCCGTTGGCGCGAAGACCGTGGATGAGGAAGGCTCCCTCGTAGTAGCTGCCGGCGGGATAGAGGGTGATGAGGGTGAAGACGCGTCCGGCATCAGCAGCATCGTCGGGCGTGGTGAAGCCCTTGTTGTCGTTGTAGCCGTCGCGGTGTCCGCGCCATACGAGATAGCGGTCGAAGGCGGGGTTATAGAACTGATAGGTGTGCTCGGTGGTGTCGGGGATGCAGAGGAAGGCGGCTGCATCGCCCACTTCGGCAGGCGTCTGCCCAACGGCCACAGCCAGCCCATCCTCGGTCATGTAGAGGGTGTGGGCATCGCCGTTCTGCTGATGGTTGACGAAGGCGTAGTAGGTGTCTCCGACGGGATAGGCGGTGTCGCTGCGGGTTGCACTCACCTGGCGCTCAAGGTCGTAGGCCAGCGTGTAATAGTCGTTCTCGGAGCTGTTCGGGTCGCCGAGGACGTACTTCGCCTCGCCGATGAGGTCCTCGAGGGCCTCGATGGCGGCCTCTGTGGGATAGCCGGGACGGCCAAGGGTGGAACGGAAGACTTCGGCGGCCTCTTCGGCGCTGCGGATGGCGTCGGCAAGCGTCTCAGCACCGGCAAAGACCTCTTCGGCATAGAAGGTAGAGCCGCTGTCGCGTCCGCTTGTCCAGTAAGCCAGCACGCTGCCGCGCTTATTCATGAAGACGTTCTGCCCCTCGTCGGTGGTGAAGCCGAGGTAGAAGGCGCCCTCTTTGACGTAAGGGCTGAGCTCGACGCTGAACTGCCAGACGTCGGCTTCGCCCAGCGTACGGACATCGACCATCGTGGGCATCGTCTTGCCGCCCGTGTCGCCGTCATCGACGAAGCGGCTGCTCGACAGCACGTAGCCGAAGCCCGCGCCTCGGTTGACAAGCTGGAAGCCTTCGACGGGGTTGCCGACAAACGCCCAGCGGTAATTGGCCTTCTTGTCAACGTCGATGTCGGTGACGTTGAGTTCGAAATGGTCGCTCTCGGGGTCGTAGGCCAGATAGCTGGCGCCGGCAATGACGAGGTGGTACCAGTGGTCGATGGACTCGAAGGAAGCCGCATCCTCGGCATACTGGAAGGGCAGCGCCGAGGCATCGACGCTCAGCGTGACATCAATGTCGTACTTGCCGTCTTCCACCAGGCCTTCGGGTGCGTCGGCCGAGACGCCCAGCGCCATCAGGTAGCCGTTCGAGCCGGGGGCGGGATAGGGCTCGCCTTCGGGGCAGTGGAACGACTCCGTGCCGACTTCCTTGTCGTTATAATAATAATGGTAGGTGATGTCAACAAACCACACGGCCTCTTCGTAGCTGACAGAGATTGCGCCGTCCTCGATGGTGATGACGGGGTCGAGGTGGTCGAACTCAGGGCAGACAAAGTCCTCTTCGCTCAGCTCGGTGTCCTTGGGGAAGACGAAATAGCCGCCGTCATAGACTTTCGAAAGGCCGACGCTGTTCTCGTTGACACATTCGACGCGCGAATACTCGATGGTCGTCTCGTGACTCTCGGCCTCGGGCAGAACTAAAGAGAGCTGATAGACATCGTAATCCTGCAGGGGGGCGGGATAGATATTGAGCGGTTGCTGTTGGTTGCCGCTCTTGCCGACAATGTACTTGAACTCGCCATTCACTTTCGTCGATTCCCAGCAATTCTCTGCAAAAGGCAGATAGCCGAGAATGTAGACGCCTCCGCCCTCGATGTTACCCAACGTCAGATCGACAGGGGTGATGCTGGCCTTGGCCAGGAGGGTAAGATAGTGTCCGTTCTGCGTTTGGATGTTGAACTCGCCCTCCGTGTCAACAGAATGGGTGATACGCAGGAACGTACGTCCGATCTCGCCTTCAACCGGAGCGCTGAGGCCAAGCGGATAGTACTGGTTGTTGGATGCGGCACTAAACTCTTCCTTGTAACTGGTGAAGTAAGTACCCAACGCCTCTTCGTCGTCCTCCACAACAGAATTGGTGGTAAAAGCCTGTCCTTGGTAGACAATCTGGTAGTAACCATCGTGCAGTTCTTCGAAAGAGTAGATAGGGGTTTGCGCCTGCACGTGAATGTTCCCGGCGAACAACATCGCGAGAACGGCAGTAAGCGTGTAAAAAGAATGTTTCATGCTAGTTGGGATTAGAGGGTTAATACTTTCGATGATAATTCCTTGCAAAAATAGCTGTTTCCGACGAAAGCAACAAATTATCGGATGCTTTTTTGGGGGAATTTAAGTATTTTATTAGAAAACCGCACGGTTTTTGGGCCGAGAATATTTTGCAGGTTCAAAAAAAAGCCTTTTCTTTGCATCAGAAAAAAAAGCCACACACCATGAAAGCCTTCCGCCTTTTGCTGATTCTGCAGATTCTCACCCTTGTCCCCCACTCTGCCTACTGCCACATCACGCCCGGTCCGCTGGTGGGCGACCATATGGTGCTGCAGCAGCAGACCGACGTCCGCCTGTGGGGCTGGACGGACAACGCCGGCGCCACGCTGACGCTGCGCACCTCGTGGAGCAAGACCAAGTTCAAGGCTACCGCCGACGCTGACGGGCGCTGGGAGTTCCTCATCCCCACCCCTGCGGCTTCGTTCGAGCCCCAGACGGTGACTATCAGCGAGGGAAAGGAACGGCTGGAGCTGACCGACGTGCTCATCGGCGAGGTGTGGCTGGCCAGCGGACAGAGCAACATGGAGATGCCGCTGCACGGCTTCGAGGGCTGTCCCGTCGAGAACAGCGCGCAGCACATCATGGAGTCCATCCGCTACAAGGACCGCCTGCACTTCTGCACCGTCGCCTTCTCGCCTCATCCCGAGGAGGTCGATACCGTAACCGCCGTCTGGCAGAACTGTACGCCGCAGACGGCACGCGACTTCTGCGCCGTAGGCTACTTCTTCGGCATACAGCTCATCGAGGCGCTGGGGTGCCCAGTGGGCGTCATCAACAGTTCCTTAGGCGCCACACGCGTCGAGGGCTGGACGCCCAAGGACATCGTCAGCACCTATCCGGGCGAGAACCTCACCAGCGACACCTACCTGAACGCCCACCTCGTCCGCCCCGCGTACAACGTCGATCGCGGGCTGCCCTGCGTCTTCTACAACGGCATGATTCACCCCATCGAGCCCTACACCATTAAGGGATTCCTCTGGTATCAAGCCGAAGCGAACGCCCACGCTCCGGCCACTTATGCCGACCGCCTTGTCCGCATGGTGCGCAGCTGGCGCGAACGCTGGGGACTGGGCGACCTGCCGTTCTACTACGTTGAGATCTGCCCCTTCGACTACTACTGGCTGAGGGACAAGGCCACCGTCGCCCTCGTGCGCGAAGCCCAGTACAAAGCGTCGGAACAGCTTCCCCACATGGGTATGGTCTGCACCAACGACCTCGTGAAGGACTACGAGTACTGGCAAATCCACCCCTGCATGAAGAAGGAAGTCGGCGACCGCCTCTGCCTCTGGGCGTTGGGCGACACGTACGGCATCGAGGGCATCGACTACCGCTATCCCGTCTATCGCTCCATGCAGGTGGAGGATACTGAGCGGGGAAAGCAGGTACGAATCAGTTTCGACTATGCCGACGACGGCTTCAACCGCAACGTAGGCATCGAGGGCTTTGAGATTTGCGGCCCCGACAGCGTCTGGCACAAGGCCTCCGTTGGCACCAGCGGGCGCCAGGTCACCGTTCGCAGCGATGAGGTCAAGGAGCCCGTAGCCGTCCGCTACGCCTTCAAGAGCTTCCAGCTGGGCAACCTCAAGGGGGGCAGCGGCCTCCCCGTCATCCCCTTCCGCACAGACAATTTCCCGAAATAGGAAACCTCGGACTTATCCAGGTCTCAGCGCTCATGCAATTCATCCATCTGAGAACGCACTACGTCCATCTGAGGACGCACTACGTTGTGCCCGTAACGTAGTGCGCTGAGCGCACAAAGCAAGGGGCTGACATCACAGCGTTTGATTCTGGCGGGACAGCGTTTGATTCTGACAGCGTAGCGTTTAAGCAGAAAAACATATCTTTCCGCTTACAATCCGTAACTTCGCCCTGAAAGGACGACGTTTGCAGGCCGGGAGAAGGTTAAGCTGATGGCACCAAGGGTTTCCGGCTCCTCCATTCCACGGAGAAACTCCGTTTTCCTGCGCGGTTTTCTTTTTGACCCGTCACTCGGAAACTCCCAACTTTTTGCCTCTGCTTACAGATTGTAACCTCTTCCTCCACTCTGTTCAGACGCCCTTCTCGGTCCTATAAGACCTTTTGTCGAGTGACGGGTTGAAAAGGAAACCGCTCAGCAGAGGCCACTTCTATAGTGGAATCGCTTCCTACGGAACCCGTCACGCGCAAGGAGGAAAGGGTTATGAAAAGAATAGTTTCCGTACTCCTGGTTCTCATCCTGCTGCCCTACGTCTTTCTAATCTCTACGGGAGGAAGGCTGCTGAGCCTGTTGGGCTACATCGGCCTCATCGCCACCCTGGCCGAATGTGCATTGATCATCATTCCGCTCTCTCAACCCCGAAACCATGAGGACAACTGAACATACGCCGGAGATGCAATACAACCACTCCATCTCGGAGGATACCCTCCATGTGGGATGAACGGGTGAGTCAGAGGATAATGCCCCGCTCCATCAGCTCCATGCAGGCACGGCCGTTGTGGTAGGGACACTTCCAGAAGCCCGCCTTGTCCTCGGAGGTGTCGGGGGTGAGGTCGGGGAAGTGAACCGCCCAATACCATTCGCCCTGCTCGCGGTCAACCAAATGGGATTTAATGAAGTCCCATGTACTCAACGCTCTGTCCAAAGCTTCCGCATCGCCAAAGTGCTGCCAGATGTTATAGTAGCCGACGACCGTCTCGGCATACTCCCACCATTGGGGGGATAATGCGTGATCAGTGAACGGTGAACCGTGAACTGGTGAGTGATCATTATTCACCTTCACGCCCAGACACTCGAACTCGGCGTGCTCGGCAACGGCGCGGACAACGGGTTCCACGCGAGCCAGCAGGGCCTCGTCGCCCAGCACCAAGGCGGCTTCGTGAATGAGCCAGGAGGCTTCGATGTCGTGGCCGTAGGAGGTTGCGTCAACCTTCGAGTTCCAGTCGTCGTCGAAAAAGAGGCGCAGGTGGAAGGTCTGTGGGTCGAGGATACGGTCGATGAAGATGTCGATGAGATTGCGGATGGCTGCAGCGAGGCGGGCGTCGGGCCACACACGATAGAGGTTGGTGTAGGGCTCGAGGATGTGCAGGTGGGTGTTCATCGTCTTGCGCTCGTTGGCGTCCTTGTCGCTCAGGCGCATGTCGGCAATCTCGCCCCACTCGCGGGTGAAGGCCTCGAAGTAGCCGTTCCGCTCGGTGTCGAAGCTGTGGTTCTCAATGTCGAAGAAGAGCTTCATGGCGTGGGCCAGGGACGACTTGTCGCCCGTAGCGCGAGCATACTCCGAGAGGCCGTAGATGGCGAAGCCAAGGGCGTAGATCTGCTTCTTCGTGTCGCGCGGCGTGCCGTCGGGGTTGAGCGACCAATAGACGCCGCTATACTCGGGGTCGAAGAAATTGTCCAGCAGGGCACATTTGGCACGGGTGGCCATATAGAGGTAGGCTGGCTCGCCAAGAATGCGGTAAGCGGCGGAGAACGTCCAGAGGATGCGGGCGTTCAGGATAGCGCCCTTCTCAGCTTCGGGATGGACGTTGCCCAGCCCGTCGATACGTCCGTAGAACCCGCCGCGGGGGTCGAGCATACGGGTCATCCAGAACGGGAGGATGAAGTCGGTTAGCATAGTGCGCGCGGCACTAACGAAGTCGCTGGGCTGCATCGCGGATGATGTTACAAGTGGATTCGTCAGAAGCAAACACGGAGTTGAGACCCTGCTGCTCCTGAGCGGGGTCGCCGGTATAGTCGTCGCCTACGGCCCACCAGATGTGCTCTGTCGAAGGTTCGGCAAAGCCGCCCCATCCCCAGAAGTTACAGCCGGCAAACGGGCCTTTAGCGGCACGGTCGGCCTCGATGAGACTGAAGATATAGGCGTAGAACTCGTCGCGGCAATGGGTCGTGGAGGATTTGCTGAACTGGAAGCCGTCGCGCGGGAAGCCGAACTCCTCCATCACCATCGGCTTACCGATGCGGGCGGCCATTTCGGCATGAAGGTCGATGTAGGCCTTTGCCTCGCGCTTCGCCACAGGCAGGTTCTCGCAGACGGTGCTGTCGCTAATCCAGTTCCAGTTGAGCGGCCAGAGGTGGAAGTTGAGGTAGTCGATGTTCTTGTCGGCATGGATGCGTTCGCACATCGCCACATCGCTCTCGCAGCCGTACTTGCCTTCGCTGCCGGTTGCCACCATGTGGTTGGGGTCGAGGCTCTTGATCTGTGCCGCGACGTCCAGCACCCACTCCTCGAAGGCCTTGAAGTTCTTCTGCCCGAAGGGGCGAGGCTCGTTGCCTATCTGCCAGGCAAAGAGGGCGGGGTCTTCGGTGTAGGGCTTTCCCGTGTAGCGGTTGGTGCGGGTGACGACGTGCTGCACGTGGCGCTTGAACATGGCCTTTGCGCTGTCGTTCTGGGCGTATTTCGCCACGTGGCGCTGGAAGGCGTTCCACCCATCGACGGCAGGAATAGGTGCCTTGCCCTCGCCAGCCCATTCGAGATAGACGCTGTAGCCGCCTGTCCACTCCCACGAGTTGTTCATGTAGAGCACGGCGGTCATGTCGCGTTTGCCCAGTTCGGCCATGAAGTAATCCAATCCGTCGAAGATGGTGTCGTTATAGACGCCCGGAGCCGTCTGCAGCGTGGGTTCAATCTTAGCGGGTACACCCCGTTCGCCGTCGGCACCCACGAGGACGCGCAGGTTGTCGATGCCGATGCTCTTCATATAGTCGAGCTCGCGTGCCAGGCGGGCGCGGTCGCCGCCCTGACCCGTAGAGCCGAGGATGGCGCCGTACCAGAAGTTGGTGCCGACGAAATAATAGGGTTGTCCGCTACGGACGAACTGGCCGTTTTCCACATGGACGAAGGGAGAGGACGTCTGCTTTGGTGTACAGGAGCAGACACACGCGCCCATCAGCGCGATGATAAGAAGTCGGAAAGATGCTTTCATTTTATTATTGTTAGAATTTGATATGCAGGGATTCGCCGTGATAGTCGGCGGCGGCGCGGGTGGCGGTGCCGTCGGGGGCGTGGAGCACAACGGTGATTCGTTTGTCGGCCACCATCTCGGGGAACGATCCGTTGCGATGGCCGATGGTGAGGGTGCGGGTGGCGTCGTCGTAACGGATGGGGATGAAGGAGCAGAAGCCGCGTTCGTAGGCGTAAGTGGTGCCTTCGTCCTCGTAAAGGGTGAAGCGGCCGTCGCGTCCGGCATAGACATCGATGGTGAGTTCGGCGAGGGGTTTCTCGGAAGCATACTGCATGTCGGGGCCGGTGAGCAGAATGGCGCCGGCAGGCACGAAGACGGGGATGCGCTCGTAGGGGGCATCGACGAGGCTCTGCTCGCCACCGCCGTCGGAGACGTGCTGAGCCGTATAGAAGTCGTACCATCCGCCCTTGTTCTCAGGGAAATAGACCTCTCTGCTACGTGCGCCGTAGGTGCAGACGGGGCAGACCATCAGCGAGGGGCCGAACATGAACTGGTCGCTGACGCCGTAGGTGCGCGTGTCGGCGGTGAAGTCCATCGGCAGGCCGCGCATGGGGGTGTAGTCGGCAAAGTGAGTCATGCCGTTCAGGGAGTAGATGTAGGGCATGAGGCGATAGCGAAGGCGGTCGTAGTAGAGCATGCTCTCATAGGCGGGGTGACCCTCGGGGGCGGTGTTCCAGATCTCACGCGGCGGGAACTGTCCGTGGACGCGGAAGAGGGGCACGAAGGCGTCGGCCTGGAACCAGCGTGCCTGCAGCTCGCGCCATTCGTCCAGATCGTCGCTCCCGGCACCTGTCTGCTGGTAGAGGCTCCAGGCGCGTTCGTAGCGACGTTCGGTACAGAATCCTCCGGAGTCCATTCCCCAGAAGGGTATGCCGCTCATGCAGAAGTTAATGCCAGCCGAGATCTGCGCCTTCATGTCCTCCCAACGGGTGCCGATGTCGCCGCTCCAGATGGCGGTGCTGTAGCGCTGCAGGCCTGCATAGCCGTTGCGGGTGAGGAGGAAGACGCGTGTGTCGGGGTTGACGCTGCGCTGGCCGTTATAGATGGCGTCGGCGTTCATCAGGCCGTATGCCATCAGGTATTCGGTTGATGAGCCGAGCTCCGTGGGGCCGCAGAGGGCTTTCAAGTAGGGCATCTCCTGACAGTCGCGAACGTTGGGTTCGCTGGCGTCCATCCACCAGGCATCGATGGGATAACGGCTATAGAGGTGGTCGTTCATCTGCTTCCAGAAGAGCTGGCGGGCACCCGGACTATAGGCATCGTAGAACGAGCCGACATAGCCCCGTCCCACCCAGTCGCGGATGCTATCCTCAACGGCACGACGGTACATCCAGCCGCGTTCGTCAAACTCGCGGAAATGCTCGGTATTGGCATAGAACTTGGGCCAGACGGAAATCATGTAGCGCGTGTTCATGGCGTGGATGCTGTCGATCATGGCACGTGGATCAGGGTAGCGTACACGGTCGAACTCATGGCTGCCCCATTGGTCTTCCTGCCAATAGAACCAGTCCTGCACGATGACGTCGAGGGGTATCTGCCGGCGGCGCAGCTCGGCCACGATGCCGGTTATCTGTTCGGCCGTCTGATAGCGCTCGCGGCATTGCCAGAAGCCCATTGCCCAGCGGGGCATCACGGGCGCCCGGCCTGTGACGGCGCGATAGCCGCTGACGACGCGGTCGAGGGGAGAAAGCGTAAGCGATGCCTGAACGTCCCCGGAAATGCCGGAGACACCGGAAATAAAATAGTAATCCACTTCGTCGCCCATCTCGCTCCAGAAGGCGATGGTGTTCGCCTCGTCCGCAGGACGGGGTGTGAGGGCTGTGAGGGCACAATAGGAGCTGCCGCCGTCAGGCATCCACTCAATGCGGACGGGCACCCTGCGGCCGGCCTCAAGGGGATAGGCAAACTTGTAGCTGTTGGGGTTCCAAGCCGTACGCCAGCGCTCAGGTACCACCTCGTCGCCGCCCACAACCACACGGGTGTAGCCGGCGTAATAGAGGAGGAAGCGGTGCAGCCCGCTCTCCTTCGCCTCAATCTCGCCCTCAAAGACAACACGTGCGCCGTCGAGGGGAAACTGGGGCAAGTAACGGCGGTTGTTCTGCTCATTGTCGAAGTTGAGGAAGGGCTCCTGGCGGACAAGGCGGTCGGCGTGATTAGCATCGCCACCACTGCCCCGCTCCCACGTGCTGGTGAGACCACCTTTCGTGCCGTCCTTGCCATAGAGGGTGAACCCCTCGTCGAGGCGGGCGTATGGACGGGCATCACCCCAGCGGCTCTCGCTGTAGTTGTCCCATAGGATGCCGTAGCCTTTCGTGGAGACAATCATCGGGACGGAGACCTTCGTGTTGTATTGGAAGAGGTTCTCGTTCAGGTCGCGGTAGTTGAACTCGTCGCTCTGGTGCTGCCCGAGGCCATAGTATGCCTCATCTGCCCCACTCCGCCACAGCTGGCGCAGGGTGTAGGCCTGCTTGTGACGCCCTTGCTTATTCTCCTGCGGGTCGGTCATGGGGGTGAGGATGCGGCCTTGTTCGGTCAGGATGGGGTGTCCGTCGGGGTCGGTGAAGCTGACGATGCCGTCGGTCTGCACAATGGCGCGCAGGGCAGGTGTTGCGAGCACCACGGTGCCATCTTCACGTTCGCTGACTGTCCACGTCTTTTCCTCCGGATAGGCAAAACTGGCCATGAGGCTCTGGCGCGTCGAGAAGGCCTTTGCCGCCGTAGCACTGACACGGACGACATGGTCGTTGACCACCTCTAAGCGCACCATGCGGACGGGCGATGAGGACGTTGCGGAGGTGTGCCGGCCAGTCCGGCTGTCAGCGGCAACCTTCACGACGACCCCATGAGGCGTTTCGGTGACACGCGAGCCACAACCTGCCAGCAGACAAACGACCAACAACGGGAACACTACGGCCGTAGCCGCACCAACAACACGTTTCAAGCGATAGGACAGCATAAGCGATTCTTCAAAGGTTTCAATTACCCCGCAAAGATACAGACTCTTTTCAAGACCTCCAAACGACAAGGGACAAAATGGGATAAAAAAGTGGGGAAAAACCGAGTTTCTGCAAGATGGGGAGAAAAAACACGGTCTGCGTTTTGGCCGCATCAGAAAAAAGCCGTAACTTAGCAGCCGAAAAAACAAAACAACCCTTAAAACCATTTCAGACATGAGATTAGAAGGAAGACGTGAGAGCACGAACGTGGACGACCGCCGTCGCAGCGGCGGTGCAGGCAAGGCAGCCGGCATGGGCATCGGAGGCCTGATAGTGGTGGCACTGATAACGCTGGTGATGGGCGGCAACCCGCTCGACGTGCTTCAGCAGGCAGGCGGTCTCACCTACACCTCTGCCGACGGGGGTACCTACGAACCCACGGCCGAGGAGGAGGAACTGGCCAAGTTCGCCAGTCAGATACTGGCCGGTACGGAGGACGTGTGGACAAGCGAGTTCAAGAAACTGGGACGCACCTACCAGCCCCCCAAGCTGGTGTTGTTCCACGGCAGCGTACAGAGCGGCTGCGGAGGCGCTTCAGCCTCGTCGGGGCCTTTCTACTGCTCGGCCGACCAATGCGTCTATCTCGATCTCAGCTTCTTCTCGACCATGCGCAAACAGTTCGGTACGGCAGGCGACTTCGCTTACGCCTACGTCATTGCTCACGAGGTGGGACACCACGTACAGTATCTGCTGGGCACCCTCACCCAGGCTCACCAGCAGATGGCACGCGTCAGCAAGGCTGAGAGCAACCAGATCAGCGTACGGCTGGAGCTACAGGCCGATTTCTACGCGGGCGTATGGGCGCATAATGATAACAAGATGTACGGTTCGCTGGAGAACGGCGACGTGGAGGAAGGCCTGGCCATCGCCTCGAAAATCGGCGACGACTACCTTCAGAAGCAGGCACAAGGATACACGGTGCCCGAGTCATTCAACCACGGAACCTCGGCTCAGCGCCAGCGCTGGCTCAAGAAGGGCATCCAGACGGGCGACATCCGCCAAGGCGACACCTTCAGCCCCAGCTACAGCAACCTCTAATCCGCCCCACCCCACCCCCTATAGTACCTATAGTGCCTATAGTTCCTATAGTTCCTATAGCTCCCCCCCAAAAAAAATCTTCTTCTCCTGCAACTTTTTGGGAATTGGTAACGTCTAACACACGAAAACAAGAAAAAACCAACCCTTAAACAACAAGAGTCATGAAAGCAGAAAACGAAAAGTATTGTGTGAACTGCGGCGAGGCCATCGATGCCCGCGCAGAAGTTTGCCCCAAATGTGGCGTGCGTCAGCCGACCGAATATGCCGAAACGCAGCACTTCCACGCCGAACCCGCTCCGAAGAGGGGCCTCAACGAGCGTTGGCTCATCACCCTACTGCTCTGCATCCTACCTTGCATCGTCGGCATCAACGGCATCCACCGTTTCTACACGGGTAAAATCGGCACAGGCGTGCTCATGCTCCTCACCCTCGGCGGCTGCGGCATCTGGACGCTCATCGATATCATCATGATTGCCACGAACCAGTACAAGGACGACGACGGCATCGTCATCTCCTACAGCGAGTAACGGAGAGGAGAGTTCCCTCTCCACCTTGCAATAACGTCATCGAGAAGAATTTATAATTTGTTACATCCACTCTTCTCCTACATCCGGGCACGATGGCTTCTGGCCATCGTGCTTGTCTATGCAGGCATAGGGCTGCCGCTGCGCGCATTTGCCGGCATCAACATCATGCCCCCCTGCCTCTACTCCACCCTCTTCCACATCCGCTGCCCTGGCTGCGGCATCACCACCGCGACAACCCTCATCCTCCAAGGCCGTTTTGTCGATGCCTGGCACACCAATCCCCTTGCCTTCCCCGCCATCATTATTATTTTAGCCGCCGTCGTTGCCGATTATTCCAAATTTCTTCGTACCTTTGCCGATGATTCCACGAATAAACAAATGCCGGAATCGTAAATTCGTCAAAACGAAATTCATAAATCGCCAACCGTCAAATTATAAGTTCCATTGATTGTCTGCATAGCCGAAAAGCCAAGTGTGGCACATGATATCGCAAAGGTGCTGGGTGCAACCACCCGCCGCCAGGGTTACGACGAAGGGAACGGGTATCAGGTGACCTGGACCTACGGTCACCTCTGCACCCTGAAGGAGCCTCACGACTATTTTCCTCAATGGAAGGCTTGGTCGCTGGCCGCCCTGCCGATGGTGCCCCCGCGCTTCGGCATCAAGCTCATCGACAACGACGGCATCCGCAAACAGTTCGCCGTCATTGAGAACCTCATGCAACACGCCGACATGATCATCAACTGCGGCGATGCAGGCCAGGAGGGTGAGCTCATCCAGCGCTGGGTGATGCAGAAGGCTGCCGCCACCTGCCCCGTCAAGCGCCTCTGGATATCGTCGCTCACGGAGGAGGCCATTCGCGAGGGCTTTAACACCCTCCACGAAGCCTCCGACTACCAGCGCCTCTACGAAGCCGGCCTCTGCCGCGCCATCGGCGACTGGCTGCTCGGCATGAACGCCACACGCCTCTATACGCTCAAGTACGGACAGAACCGTCAGGTACTCTCCATCGGACGCGTACAAACGCCCACCCTTGCCCTCATCGTCCGTCGCTTCGAAGAAATAGCGAACTTCAAACCCGAACAGTATTGGGAGCTGAAGACCACCTACCGCGACACCGTCTTCAACTCCACCAGAGGACGCCTCAAGTCGCAGGAGGAAGGCCTACAGCTCATCGAAGCCATTAAGGACCAGCCCTTCACCATCACCGACGTTGCGAAAAAAGAGGGCCGCGAAGCTCCACCACGTCTGCTCGACCTCACCTCGCTGCAGGTGGAGTGCAACAAGAAATTCGGTTTCTCGGCCGACACCACCCTCAATCTCATCCAGAGCCTCTACGAGAAGAAGGTCACCACCTATCCACGCGTCGACACCACCTTTCTGCCCGATGACGTTTATCCCAAATGCCATACCATCCTCAACGGTCTCGCCGACTATCAGCCTCTCCTCGCCCCCTTGCGTGGCAAGCCCCTGAAGAAGTCGAAGAAGGTGTTCGACAACGCTAAGGTCACCGACCACCACGCCATCATTCCTACCGGCGTCAACCCCACGAACCTCAGCGACATAGAGCGCAAAGTATTCGATCTCGTCGCCCGCCACTTCATCGCCGTATTCTTTCCCGACTGCCTCTTTGCCACCACCACCGTGCAAGGACGAGCAGGCGACATTGACTTCAAGACCTCGGGAAAAACCATCCTCGACTCAGGTTGGCGTGCCGTGATGGACGACCCCAAGGGCAACAACGACTCCAAGGACACAAAAGAATCCAATGATCCTAACGATGCCCCCGAGCGCACCCTTCCTCTCTTCACGCAGGGCGAAAGCGGTCCGCACATTCCTGACCTTCAGGAGAAATGGACACAGCCGCCCAAGCCCTACACCGAAGCGACCCTGCTCCGTGCGATGGAGACAGCGGGCAAAACCGTCGAGGACGAAGAACTTCGCGATGCTCTCAAAGAGAACGGCATCGGCCGCCCCTCCACCCGTGCGGCCATTATCGAGACACTCTTCAAACGTAATTACATCGTACGCGAGCGCAAAAGCCTCCAACCCACCCAGACAGGTGTTGACCTCATCCACATCATTCACGAAGAGGTACTGAAAAGCGCAGAGCTGACAGGCATCTGGGAGAAACACCTGCGCGACATTGAGCGCGGCACCTACGAGCCTCGCCAGTTCCTCGATGAACTCAAGGCCATGCTTGGCGGCATCATCACTCAAGTGCTCAGCGACACCTCCAACCGCCGCATCTAGTGATTCCTATAGTTCCTATAGTGCCTATAGTACCTATAGAACCTATAGCCCATATAACCTTTCCTTTCTATAAAACCCTTCCGCCACACAATAATTCACGCGTGCGTGCGTTTATTAAGAGGATGAAGAAGCATGCCCAGCAGATTTTTCTTCTCCTCATCCTGTTCCTGATGACAGGATGCGGTGTGGAATCGGCCTTACGCAAGGCCGACAAACACTATGCCTTGGGCGAATACAACGAAGCCGCAACCTTCTACAAGAAAGCCTATAACGGAACGAAGGCCAAGGACAAGAAACGTCGCGCCGAAGAGTCGTTCATGATGGGCGAGTGCTACCGCCGCATCGGCAACATCGGCAAGGCTCTGGGAGCCTACAAGAATGCCGTCCGCTACAACCACTCCGACAGCACCGCCCTGCTGCATCTGGCCAACATACAGCTGCAAAGCGGCGACGTCAAGAATGCCGCTCAGAACTACGAGCTTTTTCTCGAAAAGCTCAACAAGGCCATAAGCCTCCAAACCACCGATTCAGTCGGCGAACAAGATGCCAGAAAGACAGCTGACCTGAAGCTACTGGCGCAGAACGGCCTACAGTCGTGCCGTCTGGCACCTGAATGGAAGAAAAACCCTACACGCTACATCGTCAAGCGGGCAGAGCTCTTCAACTCCCGCCGCAGCGAGTACAGCCCTGCCTTCGGCAACGACGACTACACCCAACTCTACTTCACTTCTACCCGCGACAAGGCCAAGGGTGAAGACAAAAGCCTCATCACGGGTGTCAAGGCGCCCGACATCTTCGTTGCCGCCAAGAACGAGCAGGGCAAATGGCAGAAGCCACAAGAGATTGAGGGCGACCTGAATACGGAGTTCGAGGACGGCGCCTGCCAGTTTTCGCCCGACTTCAAGACCATGTATCTCACACATTGTGCCACCGACGAGGCCTCTGCACGCCCGGCACAAATCTACAAGTCGTCGCGCAGCGATGCTGCCTGGGGAAAAGCCACTGTCTGCGACTTCATATCCGACTCCATCTCCTCCTACGCCCACCCTGCCGTGAGCCCCGACGGTGAATGGCTCTACTTTGTCAGCGACATCGGCCTTGATGCCCAGGGCGGGTACGACATCTACCGCATCAGCATCAGCGGCGGAACGTTTGGAGGCATTGAAAACCTCGGCCCCGACATCAACACCCCCGGCGACGAGCTCTTCCCCACCTTCCGTCCGAACGGCGACCTCTACTTCTCATCCAACGGCCATCCAGGCATGGGAGGGCTTGACATCTTCGTCGCCACGCCCGAGAACGTTCAGGAGACAAGCGGCAAGAGGCACATCAACGACCTCCCCCATTGGACGGTACGCAATCTGCAGTTCCCCGTCAACTCGCCTCAGGACGATTTCGGCATGACGTTCGAAGGCCCCTACAACCGTGGATTCTTCTCCTCTAACCGCAACGACAAGCGCGGCTGGGATCACATCTACTCCTTCGAACTGCCCGAAACCATCCACCTCCTTACGGGCTGGGTGTATGAGAAAGACGGCTACGAGCTGACAGAAGGCATCGTCTATCTTATCGGCAATGACGGCACCAACGAGAAAATCAGCGTCAAAACCGATGGTTCGTTCGTGCAGCGCGTCACCCCCGGCGTCAGCTACGTTCTCCTCGGCACCTGCAAGGGATACCTCAACTACAAGCAGGAGCTCACCTGCGACAGCACCACCGAGGATCGCGAGTACGAGCTTCTGTTCCCCCTGTCGTCCATCACGCGCCCCGTACTCATCGACAACATCTTCTACGAATTCGACAAAGCCACCCTCACCGAAGCCTCCACAGCGGCCCTCGACCAGTTGGTTAACCTGCTGAACGACAACCCCAACGTCACCATTGAGCTTAGTGCCCATTGCGACTACAAGGGGCGCGACGAATACAACGAACGCCTTTCGCAACGCCGTGCCGAGAGCGTCGTCAACTACCTCATCGAACATGGCATCGACGCCGAACGCCTCACCCCCAAAGGCTACGGCGAAAGCCAGCCCAAACAGGTGCGCAAGAAACTAACAGAAAAGTACCCCTTCCTCCACGAAGGCGATGTGCTGACGGAGCAGTTCATCCTCGCCCTGCCCGAAGAGCAGCAGGAAATCTGCAACCAGCTTAACCGCCGCACCGAGTTCAAGGTCCTACGAACCACCTATAAACTGTTTGAGTAGAAGGCGGGATAAAAAGAGAGGACTCAACTTCCAAAACTTAAGAAAAAGTTTTCGTTTTTCGTTTTCGTTTTTAGAGGAAAAGCCGTATATTTGTCGCTGAATGACGTCCATGACAAAACCAATCATCAACAATAATTAAATCATCTTCAAGATTATGAAATCATTACGAGCCATTTCAGTCTTTCTTTGCATGGCAATAATGACGCTGTTGCTGGCCTCGTGCGGCAAGACCGTCAAGTGCGAATCCATCGACATCATCCCCCGCCCCATCAGCGTGGAAATCGAGAACGGCACCTTCAAACTGCGCCTCGCCAAGGGCGAATGTGTCTGCAAAGCCCTCGACAACATTCCCGTCACGGACGACAAGACGTTGGGCGCAGAGGCCTACACCCTCGTCATCGGCAAGAAGGGCATCACCATCAGCGCTTCCACCCCTGCCGGCGCTTTCTATGCCCGCCAGACGCTGCGTCAGATGATTCCCGCCGAGGCCATTACCGACAAGACGGTGACGGCTGTCGTGCTCCCCTGCTGCACCATTAAGGATGCGCCCCATTTCGCCTATCGCGGCGCCCACCTCGACGTCTGCCGTCACTTCTTCAGCGTCGATGAGGTGAAGACCTATCTCGACATCCTTGCCCTGCATAAAATCAACCGCTTCCACTTCCACCTTACTGAGGATCAGGGGTGGCGCATCGAAATAAAGGCCTATCCGCAGCTTACCCAGGTCGGCGCATACCGCGACGGCACGATGGTGGGCAAGAACTGGAACTCCGACGACGGCATCCGCTACGGAGGCTTCTACACGCAGGAAGAGGTCAAGGACATCGTCAAGTATGCTGCCGACCGCTTCATTACCGTCATTCCGGAAATTGAGATTCCCGGCCACGCCCTTGCTGCCCTTGCATCCATTCCCGAGCTGGGATGCCGCGGCGACCACTACGAGGTATCCAAGACGTGGGGCGTCTTCCCCGAAGTGTTCTGCCCGGGCAAGGAGGAGACCTTCAAATTCTGGGAGACGGTGCTCACAGAGGTCATGGAGCTCTTCCCCTCGAAATACATCCACATTGGCGGCGACGAGTGCCCCAAGGACGAATGGAAAAAGTGCCCCCTCTGCCAGAAGCGCATCAAGGAGGAAGGCCTGAAGAACGAAGCTGAACTGCAGAGTTACGTCACCCGTCGCGTCGAGCGGTTCCTTAACGACCACGGACGTCAGATTATCGGCTGGGACGAAATCCTCGAAGGCGGCGTCACCCCCACCGCCACCATCATGAGCTGGCGGGGCACCGACGGAGGCATCGCCGCCGCACAGGCAGGCAACAAGGTTATCATGACACCCAACACTTACTGCTATCTCGACTACTATCAGAGCCGCGACAAGCAGAACGAGCCTCTTGCCATCGGCGGCTATCTGCCCGTCGAGCAATGCTACAGTTTCGACCCCTACAACGGTCTTACCAAGGACCAGCAGCCATACATCATCGGCGTTCAGGGCAACCTCTGGACGGAGTACATCGCCACCTTCGACCACGTGGAGTACATGCTCCTGCCCCGCCTCAGCGCCCTTGCCGAAGTGGCGTGGACATATAGCGGAAAAGACTATGACGACTTCCTCCGCCGCCTCGGCCACCTGCGCACTTACTTCGACGCCTACGGCTGGAACTACGGCAAGCATGTTTTCAAGGCTCCCGAAACCTCTGCGGAATAACAGCCCCACCACCCTATTCAGCCAGCTCCGCACACTCTGTATATTCAAATCATCAAACATAACTTAAACCACCAAAAACCACATGAAAAAACATCTTATTCTGGCACTTGCCCTCACAGCAGCGCTCTTCACCGGCTGCAAGAGCAGCGAGAAGCCCCTTTCGGGCAGTAACTGGCACGTCGAGGATGGCGTCATCGTCGTCAACGAACCTCAGCGCGCCGCAGGCCAGCAGAGCATGCTGGAATTCCGCGCCGATCCCATCCCCGTCGTCCGCGTAGGATTCGTCGGACTCGGCATGCGCGGCCCGGGTGCCGTCAGCCGCTTCACCCATATCGAAGGTGTGGAGATCAAGGCTCTCTGCGACAAATATGCCGACCGCGCCCATGCCTGCCAGCGCTATCTCATCAACGCCGGGATGCCCGAGGCTGCCGAGTACAGCGGCGAAGAGGGCTACAAGCAGCTTTGCGAACGCGACGACATCGACCTCGTTTACATCGCCACCAACTGGCAGACTCACGTCGAGATTGCCCTCTACGCTATGGAGCACGGCAAGCACGTCGCCATCGAAGTGCCCTCAGCCACCAGCATCGAGGACTGCTGGCGCCTCATCGACACCTCCGAGCGCACACGCAAGCATTGCATGATGCTCGAGAACTGCGTCTATGACTTCTTCGAGCTCACCTGCCTCAACATGGCTCAGAAGGGCGTCTTCGGCGAGATTCTCCACACCGAGGGTGCCTATATCCACAACCTCGAGCCCTTCTGGGACGACTATGCCGACAACTGGCGCCTCGACTACAACCAGAAGCACGGCGGCGACGTCTATGCCACCCACGGCTTCGGCCCCTGCTGCCAGGCTCTTAACATCCATCGCGGCGACAAACTCGACTACCTCGTCAGCATGGCCACCAAGTCTGTCAACGGCCTCAAGATTGCTAAGAAGAAGATGGGCGTGAACGAGTTCGCCTGCGGCGACCACATCGTCACCCTCATCCAGACCCACAGCGGCAAGAGCATGGAGATCCAGCACAACGTCTTCACCCCGCGTCCCTACAACCGCCTCTATCAGCTCACCGGCACCGAAGGCTTCGCCAACAAATACCCCGTCAGCGGCCTCACCCTGCGCAACAGCCAGATTGACCGCAACGCCCTGCCCGACATTCCCCAGCTCGACGAACACGGCTTTGTGCCCGAGGCTGTCAAGAACGAACTGCTCCAGTACTACAAGCACCCCATCCATCAGGAGATTGAGGAGAAGGCCAAGCAGGTGGGCGGCCATGGCGGCATGGACTTCGTGATGGACTACCGCCTCATCTACTGCCTGCACAACGGTCTTCCCCTCGACCAGGACGTCTATGACCTTGCCGAGTGGTGCGCCGTCAGCGAGCTCAGCGCCATCAGCCACGCCAACAAGTCGATGCCCGTCCGATTCCCCGACTTCACTCGCGGCGACTGGAACAAGCTCAAGGGCCTCCACTTTTATATGAAAGGAGAATGATTCTTTAATTAAAAATTAAGAACTAAGAATTAAAGATAAAGAGTTAAGAGTTAACAAGCTATGACTCCGGAAAAAATATTCAACCAGTTCGCCTATGAGGGCGAGGTGAGCAGCATAAAGCCGCTGGGCGAAGGATTCATCAACGACACCTTCATCGTCCGAACCGTCGACGATGCGACGCCCGACTATATTCTCCAGCGCAAGAACCACAACGTCTTCCCCGACGTCCCCGCCATGATGGACAACATCGTGAAGGTCACCGCCCACATGAAGTCTAAGATCATCCGTGCCGGCGGCGACCCCATGCGCGAGAGCCTCACCGTCGTCTTTGCCAAGGACGGCCTGCCCTACTACTTCGATGCCGAAGAGGGCAACTACTGGGCCGTCTGCGTCTTCATCGCCGGCTCCGTCACCATCGACAACGCCACCTCGCTCGACCTCTGCTTCAAGGGCGGACAGGGCATCGGCCGCTTCCAGAAGATGCTTGCCGACTACCCCGACCCGCTCCACGAGACCATCAAGGGCTTCCACAACATCCGCTTCCGCTACGAACAATGGGACGACACCCTGCGCCGCGACAAGCTGGGCCTCGTGAAGACCGTGCAAGAGGAAATCGGCTGGGTCGAAAGCCGCCGTCAGCAGATGCTCGACTTCTGGAAGATGGTCGAGGACGGCAGCCTGCCCATGCGTGTCACCCACAACGACACCAAGCTCTCCAACATCCTCTTCGACAAGAACGGCGACGTGCTCTGCGCCATCGACCTCGACACCTGCATGAGCAGCACCGCCCTTAACGACGTGGGCGACGCCCTCCGCAGCTACACCAACACCGGAGCCGAGGACGACCAGGACCTCAGCCGCGTCAGTATGGACATCGACCGCTTCCGCGCCTATGTCGCCGGCTATCTCAGCGAGATGAAGGATTCCCTAAACGACTGCGAGAAGGAGTGGCTGGCCTTCAGCGCCATCTACATCACCTTCGAGCAGGTGCTGCGATTCCTCATGGATTACATCGACGGTAGCACCTACTGGAAGATCCAGTACCCCACGCACACCCTTGTCCGCACCCAGGCCCAGTACCGTCTCCTCCAGTCCATGGAGGCGCAGTACCCCCAGATGCAGGCCATCGTACGCGAGCTTCTGTCATAGGAAACCGCTGGCGGATAACAAGGTAACCATTTCCCATCAGGGCCGACACCCATTGAGTGCCGGCCCTTTTTGGGTTTTCTCAACAACTTTTTCACAAGTGATGCAACTTTTTGCATCGTCGTCACGTCTAATGTATGAAATGTCTTAAAAACCATAACGACTATGATACTATCAACAACCCCAACCATCGAAGGTCGCCCCATCCGCGAGTACAAGGGAGTGGTGACGGGCGAGACCATCATCGGCGCCAACATCGTGAAGGACTTCTTTGCCAGCATCCGCGACGTTGTGGGCGGCCGCTCGGACAGTTACGAACAAGTGCTGCGCGAGGCGAAGGACACATCGCTCAGAGAGATGTCGCATCGCGCCCAAGTGCTCGGAGCCAACGCCATCGTCGGCATCGACATCGACTACGAAACCATCGGCAACAGCAACTCCATGCTGATGGTCGCCACCAGCGGCACAGCCGTCGTCATCTGACCGCGCGCTTCATGCCACCGCCTTTGCGCGGTGGGATAACCATAGCCGACACTCAACGCCGAGTGCCGGCCATGTTATTTGGGGAATAAAAAAAGGTTATAATAGGCGAAAAGAGGCAAAAAAAGCAACAGATAAAGGGAACGTTTTTCTATTCCAAGCAACGGTTTTTTAACAGCGCCGCTGTTTATTATAACGGCGGCGCTGTTAATATTGACGGCGGCGCTGTTAATATTAACGGCGGCGCTGTTAAAAAACCGTATCAAAGAATAGGAAAACCGTTTCCTTTACGAGCAACGTGTTGACTTACTCGAATACATCTTTTCTTACTCGAATACAACTTTTCTTGTTTTCTTGCGCGAAACGCCATTGCATGTCGGACAGGCGATAGTGAAGGATGGGCTCAACGTTGCATGTCGAGCAGGCGGGCAGCGGCAGCGAAGGAGGTGAGCTCGCCGCGGAGGACCTGCTGCTCCATCTCGGCGATGGCGGCGGCTATGGCGGGGTTCTGGTAGAAGCGGTCGCGCAGGGTGTTGTTGATGGTTTCGTACATCCAGTACTTGGCCTGCTCGTTGCGGCGGTACTGGAAGTAGCCGTTCGCGCGGACAAAATCGATGTATTCATAGACCATGTCCCATATCTCCTTGATGCCGAGGCCGTAGAAGCCGCTGTAGGTGAGCACGCGGGGTTCCCAGCCGCTTTCGGTGGCGGGGAAGAGGTGGAGGGCGTTGCGGAAGTGGCGGGCAGCCAGCTCGGCGCGCTGGATGTTGTCGCCGTCGGCCTTGTTGATGATGATGCCGTCGGCCATTTCCATGATGCCGCGCTTGATGCCCTGCAGCTCATCGCCCGTGCCCGCCAGCTGGATGAGGAGGAAGAAATCGACCATCGAGTGGCAGGCGGTCTCGCTCTGCCCCACGCCGACGGTCTCGACGAAGATTTTGTCGTAGCCGGCCGCCTCGCAGAGGACGATGGTCTCACGCGTCTTGCGGGCCACGCCGCCCAATGAACCGGCGGCTGGGGAAGGGCGGATGAAGGCCTTGGGATGGACAGAGAGCTTCTCCATGCGGGTCTTGTCGCCGAGGATGCTGCCCTTGGTGCGCTCGGAGCTGGGGTCGATGGCGAGGACGGCGAGTTTGCCGCCGTACTGCTCAAGGACGTGGAGGCCGAAGACGTCGATGCTTGTGCTCTTGCCGGCGCCAGGAACGCCGCTGATGCCGATGCGGACAGACTGGCCGGTGAAGGGGAGGCACTTCTCAATCACCTCCTGGGCGACGGCCTGGTGCTCGGGCAACAGGCTCTCGACGAGGGTGACGGCCTGCGAGAGAATGGTGACGTCGCCTTTGAGGATGCCTTCGACGTACTCGGCAGCCGTCATCTGGCGGCGTTTGGCACGGCGGAAGTAGGGGTTGACACGCTCGGGCTGCTCGATGCCGGCATTAACGGTGAGGCCTTTGTATTCTGCTGAGTTTTCAGGATGATCCATGAGTGTTAGTTTCATTCTTCATTTTTCATTAAAATCTCTTTCTTGAGGAAGGCGGCGGTGTAGCCTTTGCCGGAGGCAGCGACTTCGGCGGGGGTGCCGGTGACGACGACTGTGCCGCCGCGACGGCCTCCCTCGGGTCCCATATCGATGATGTGGTCGGCCTGACGGATGACGTCGAGGTTATGCTCGATGACGATAACGGTGTTGCCGCGATCCACCAACCGGCGCAGGACGGTCATCAGCACGCGGATGTCCTCGAAGTGGAGGCCGGTGGTGGGCTCGTCGAGGATGTAGAGGGTGTGGCCGGTGTCGCGCTTGGCCAGCTCGGTGGCGAGCTTGACACGCTGGCTCTCGCCGCCCGAGAGGGTTGACGAGGGCTGGCCGAGCTTGATGTAGCCGAGGCCCACCTCCTGCAAAACCTTTATCTTATTAAGGATAGTGGGGACGTTCTCGAAGAACTCCACCGCCTGGTTGATGGTCATGTCGAGGACGTCGGCAATGGACTTGCCCTTGAAGCGCACCTCGAGCGTCTCGTGGTTGTAGCGCTTGCCCTGACAGACCTCGCAGGGCACCATGACGTCGGGCAGGAAGTTCATCTCGATGGTCTTATATCCGTTGCCGGAGCAGGCTTCGCATCGTCCGCCACTGATGTTGAACGAGAATCGTCCGGGCTTGTAGCCGCGCATCTTGGCTTCGGGCAGGCTGACGAAGAGATTGCGGATGTCGGAGAAGACGCCTGTGTAGGTGGCGGGGTTGGAGCGGGGTGTGCGGCCCAGGGGCGACTGATCGACCGTCACCACCTTGTCGATGTTGTCGAGCCCTTCGATATAATCGTAGGGCAGCGGCTCGCGAAGCGAACGGTAGAAGTGCTGCGAGAGGATGGGCTGGAGGGTGTCGTTGACGAGTGTCGATTTACCGCTGCCGCTGACGCCTGTGATGCAGATGAGCTTGCCCAGGGGGAAGGTAACGGCGATGTCCTTGAGGTTGTTGCCGCGGCAGCCGAAGAGGGTGATGGACGTGCCGCCGGCCGTACGCCGCGCATAGCGCGGCTTGACGGGAGGGGCGGCATTTCCGGAGTCTCCGGAGTTTCCGGAATCTCCGGAATTACCTGAATTTCCGGCATTTCCGGCGGAACCGGCGACGTCCGTCGTGGCGGTGCCTTTGAGGTAGCGGGCGGTGAGGGTGTCGGCCTTGAGCAGCTCGTCGGGGGTGCCGGCAAAGACCACCGTGCCGCCCTTGCGCCCGGCGAAGGGGCCGAGGTCAATGACATAGTCGGCACTCAGCATCATGTCCTTGTCGTGCTCGACGACGATGACGGTGTTGCCGATGTCGCGCAGCTCCTTCAGCGAATGGATGAGGCGTTCGTTGTCGCGCTGGTGGAGGCCGATGCTGGGCTCGTCGAGGATGTAAAGCACGTTCACCAGCTGGGAGCCGATCTGTGTGGCGAGGCGAATGCGCTGGCTCTCGCCGCCGGAGAGCGACTGCGAGGGACGTCCCATGGCCAGATAGTCGAGGCCGACATCGAGCAGGAAGCGGAGGCGGACACGAATCTCCTTCAGAATCTCCTCGGCAATCTTCTGCTGGTTGCCGCTCAGCTGTTCGAGGGCCGTGCCGGTCCAGTCGTAGAGCTCGCTGATGTCCATAGCGGAGAGGTCAGCGATGTTCTTCCCGAGGATGCGGTAGCTGAGGGCCTCCTTGTTCAGCCGCGCGCCGCCACACTCGGGGCAGGTGCAGGTGCCCAGGAACTGGTCGATCCACCTCTGCTGGGCGGCTGAGGGGTCGACATCCTGAATGCTCTGGAGATATTTGACGATGCCGTCGAACGAGATGAACATATCGGACTCGCTCAACAGCGTGGTCTGCACCTTGATACGGTCGGGGACGCCGTTGAAAAGTTCGTCCATCGTCTCTTCGTCGAGCTCGGCGACGGGGGTGTCAAGCGTGAAGTCGTGGCGGCGAAGCACGACGTCGAGGGTGCGGAAGATGAGCGTGTTCTTGTAAGGCCCGATGGGGAGGATGGCTCCCTGACGGATGGAGAGCGAGCGGTCGGGGATGACCTTGTCCATGTCCATGCGGGTGATGTAGCCCAGCCCTCGGCACTTGGGGCAGGCGCCCTGCGGCGAGTTGAACGAGAAGTTATGGGGTGCCGGTTCGCGGTAGGAAAGGCCCGTGACGGGGTCCATGAGGCGCTTGCTGTAGTGGCGCACGGCACCGGTCTCCTTGTCGAGCAGCATCAGCAGCCCGTCGCCCTGCACCATAGCGGCCGCCACGCTGTCGCGCAGCCGCTTGTCGTCCTTCGCCTGCACCTTCAGCTTGTCGACGACCACCTCGATGTCGTGGTTCTTGTAGCGGTCAACCTTCAGCCCGGGCACCGCCTCGCGGATTTCGCCATCGATGCGGACGTAGAGGTAGCCCTTGCGGCGCACCTGCTCGAACAGCTCGCGGTAGTGGCCCTTTCGGCTGCGCACCAGCGGAGCGAGTATCATCACCGCCCGCCCTTCGTACTCACCAAGGATAAGTTCGATGATTTTCTCCTCGGTGTACTTCACCATACGCTCGCCGGACTCGTAGGAATAGGCGTCGGCAGCACGGGCATAGAGCAGACGGAAGTAGTCATAGACCTCGGTGGTCGTACCGACGGTGGAACGGGGATTTTTGTTTGTCGTTTTCTGCTCGATGGAGATGACGGGGCTGAGACCTGAGATCTTATCGACATCGGGCCGCCTGAGTCCGCCGAGGAAGTTGCGGGCATAGGCCGAGAAGGTCTCGATGTAGCGGCGCTGGCCTTCGGCGAAGAGGGTGTCGAAAGCAAGCGACGACTTGCCCGAGCCGCTCAGCCCCGTGACGACGGTGAGCGACTTGTGGGGAATCACCACATCGATATTCTTCAGATTATGTTCGCGTGCGCCATAAACCTCGATGTCGGGTTCGTGGAGCGTCTCGTTGTCAAGGGTATTCGTTTCCAAGCTGTCCAATCTAAAGCTACAATCTTATTCTGTTGTCCGTTCGCGTGTGCGGGTTAACAAGTTGATGTCGCGGCGCTCGGTATAGACGATGCCGTCAGAGCCTTTGGCCTCGATGGAGATGAAATAGACGCCGTCGTCGGCTGTCTGCCCATGCCATTTGCCGTCCCAGCAGACGTAGTAGGTGTAGTCGTCCTGATACTCCTTTTCGAGCGTGGTCTCGTCGCCGCTGACGATGCGCTGTCCCCAGCGGTTGAAGATGGCCATGCGGAACGAGAGCAGGCTCTGGGTCTTCACGCGGTAGGTGTCGTTGATGCCGTCGTCGTTGGGCGAGAAAGCATTATAGACGGTCAGCGACGAGCCTCGAAGCGAAAAGCGCATCATGTCCGACTCGTCCTGCTCAACCGAGCCCTCGACGCCCGTCTCCCTATGGCGATAGGTGATGGAGAGGCTGACGCGGTAGCTCACCCCTGCCCCGCCCTCACGGAAGGTGAACTCGGTGATCTCGTCGTTGCGGACGGCCAGCGTGGTCTGGTCGTTGTTTTCCATTTTGATGATCTGCCATTCGTAGTAAACGACATAGCCCGCCGTGTCCGTCGGGTTGGCAGCGAAGGTCACGGTGAGCGGAGCGTCGTAGGTGCCCCCCACCGTCAGTTCCTCCACCTCATCGTCCGTATTGATGAACGTGCCCACGGGCGCCACCGCCGGATAATAGTCCGGCGCAGCCTGCACACAGAGGGCAAGCAGGGCCATCGCCGTCAAGACTGATATTCGTTTCATTGCTTTTTCGCCGGTTTTAGTTTGCAAAGATAGGTGTTTTTTTCAAGATACGCGCAGTTTCTTCCTCTTTTAAACGTTAATCTTAGCCAATAATTGCAAGAATCCGTCGGAAACTTTCAAAAATGCTTTCCATTTTACAACAATTATAGTACTTTTGTGCGCTCTTACAAAAAAGAATATGCGAAGACTGAAAACAACAAGCCTCCTTCTCGCCCTCCTGTTCGGCGTACAGATGCTGTGTGCCCAGGATGGCTATATCCTCCATACTGTCCTCAAGGGACAGGGCCTCTACTCCATTGCCCGCATCTACGGCGTCAGCGAGGCCGACATCATCGCCCTCAACCCGGGCAGCGACGTTGTTATCCGCGCCGGCGAGCAGCTCAAGATACCGGCCAAGAAGGGCGACCCCCGGGCGGTCTTCCCGACAGAGGAGAAAGCCCCGCAGACCCCCGTCGTCAAACCCGTCCTCAAAGAGGAGACGGCTCCCGACGGCTTCATACGCCACACCGTGCAGGCCGGCGAAACCATCTACCGCCTCACCATCACCTATGGCGTCACCGGCGAAGAGATCTACCGGGCCAACCCAGCCCTTCGTACCGAGCCGCTAAAGGCGGGCCAGGTGGTGCTGATACCCGACAAGAAGCGGGCAGAAGTTCAGAATGACGTTCTGACAAACGGCAATGCCGATGACAGGACGGTCCCCACAGCCGCCGACCAGAACGAGCCAACCGCCAAAAAGAGCGGCTATAAAATCAAGGGCGCTTATGGCAGCCGGGCGGAGAAGTCCGACGGCGACAACCTGTGGAGCCGCCTGTTCGGCAAGAAGAAAGCCACCACCCCGAACGGGACGGACACCACATCCCCCGCCCCGCAGCCGACCATCAGCGGCGATTCGATGTGCGAGTACCAGCACGTGGTGAAGAAGGGCGAAACCGTCTATAGCATCACCCATGCCTACGGCATCACCGAGGCCATGCTGCTCGCCGCCAACCCCACCATCGCCAACAACAAGATCAAGCGCGGGCAGGTGCTCTGCATACCGTATAAAATCGACCTTGATTCCGCTTCCGACGACGGCGTCGACCTGACAGATGACATCGTGCCCATCGACGACACCTTCGAGAATGCCCCCGACGTCCACAGCGACGGCATGATCCGCGTGGCGCTCATCCTGCCGTTTATGCTGAACGAGACCACCAGCACCCCCACGGCCGACCAGGCCAAGATGGTGGAATTCTACGAGGGCTTCCTCCTCGCCATCGACAGCCTCCGCTCCGACGGCGTCTCTATCGAGCTCCACGTCTTCGACTCGGGCGAGGCCACCCGTTCCATCCGCCCCATCCTTGACAGCGACGAGATGGCGAACATCGACATCATCTTCGGTCCCATGCACACCAAGCATGTGAACGAGGCTGCCGACTTTGCCCGTTCGCACAGCATCCCCCTCGTGCTCCCCTTCTCGCGCAACCTGGGCGACCTCATCCGCCACAACCGCTTCATCTGGCAGGTCAATGCCGACCAGAGCACCATAGAGGACGAGGGCATCAGCCACTTCTTCGAGCTCTTCCCCAAGCCCAACATCCTCTTCTTCCAGACGAAGGATGTCACCAACGCCTTCTGCACCCATCTGCAGCGCGAGCTCGACGGCCGCGGACTGCCCTACACCGTCTTCCCCGCCGACACCACCTCCAACGTCCGCCGCTTCATCGACGCCTGTAGCCGTAACGACGAGGCCGACAACATCCTCATGATGACCAGCTCAGACAACGCCTCGCTCAGCACCATGATACCCGTCTTCCAGCTCATCATGCGCGACACCGCCAGCGTGGCCGACACCCATCTCTACGGCTATCCGCAATACCAAACCTATGCAACCGCCCATGCCAGCGAATTCTACGAACTCGACACCTGGTACCACACGGCGTTCTACACCGACTCCTCGCGGCCCGATGCCGTCAGCCTCGGCCGCCTTTTCCGCCACATGTACGGCCGCGACATGGGTGCACGCTACCCGCGCTTCGGTCTGCTGGGCTTCGACATCGGCCACTGGTTCCTGGGCGGCATGGCCCATCGCGGCCCCGCACCCGTCGAGACCGTCTTCGCCGGTATGACAACCTACCGCAGCTCCACCATACAGACAGGCTTCAACTTCACCCGCGTCAGCCCCGAGGGTGGCTATGTCAACACCTCCGTCTTTGTCGTCCACATGCGTGCCGACGGCCAGACGTTCAAGGTCGATTTCTCTTGGTAGCATGTTGGAACGATGACGCCCCGACAAATGAAGAATGAAGAATTAAAAATGAAGAATAAAATGTTCCGTATGCAAGCTCTCCTTCGCAAAGCTGTCTATTTTTCATTTTTCATTAACTCTGTTTTCAAACAACGCGACTCGGCAAAACGTGCAAGCTCTTTTGCTCTCGCTGCTCTGTTTGTTTTTCATTTTTCATTATCAAGTGCCCAGGTGGGCGACGTGCGTCACGACCTGTGCTTTGGCCTGAGCGGCGGAGCCAACATGAGCTTTGTTGATTTCAGCCCCCGCATCAAGCAGACTATCCAGCCAGGCGCATGCGGAGGCATCGTCGTTCGCTATACCTCCGAGAAATACTTCAGTATGCTCTGTGCCGCCCAGCTTGAGGTCAACTACACCCAGCGAGGCTGGAACGAGCTCATCGACGATGGTACGTCGAACACTTACTCCCGCACCACGACCTACGTCGAGGTGCCCTTCCTCGCCCACCTCAGCTTCGGGAGCGAACACCGCGGCGCACAGTTCTTCCTCAATGCCGGCCCCGCCGTCGGGTGGTATCTGGGCGGCACCGAGCACTACGGCTACACGGCCGACCACCCCTGGGACGTATCGTCGCGCCCCAACCACGTCACCGCCCAGTACGGCCGCGCCGTCGAACGCCCCTTCGAGTACGGCATCGCCGGCGGTCTCGGCGTCGAGCTGCTCACCGCCGTCGGGCACTTCACCCTCGAAGGACGCTACTTCTTCGGCCTTTCCGACATCTACGGCAACAGCAAAGCCGACCCCTTCGGCCGTTCAGCCAACAACACCATCTCCGCCCGACTGGCATACCTCTTCGACTTATAAGACTAACAGACTGACAGACTTTTAGACTAACAGACTAACAGACTAACAGACTGACAGATAATTGTTCTGTGGACGGCTCAGTTGCTGGGCTATTATCTGCTAGTCTGGAAGTCTGTCAGTCTGTTAGTCTGCTAGTCTGAAGTCTAAAAAGAAGTCTGAAGCCTAAAATGTCCTCTTCTTCAGCAGCCGGCCGATGGCCTTGTCGAGCGACTCTGTGGGTTCGATGATAGTATAGTCCTCCCAGAACGCCGTGTCGCGGAAGTAGTCCACCTTATCGAAGAAAGCATCACGCTGGTCAAACGAGTCGCGTCCACGTATGGGCTGCACGTCTGCGCCCGAGGTGATGCTCGTCACGGCCATCTCGCATAAGGCGGCAAACGAGGTGGCGAACAGGCGTCGGCGCCAGTCGCAGTTGAAGCGCATCGTCGCGCGGAGGTAGCTGATGCGCGTCAGGCCGTCGGCACCCGTGCGGTAGTCAACGACAAGCGACATCTCCTTCGGTCTGAAGCGCAGCCCCACAGGCTTCTTCACCAACAGCGCCCGGGTGGCCTTGAGAAGGTCGCGCATGTCGAGCTCCAGCTCGGCACGCGTGAAGGCCAGCGACTCCTGGTCGATGTACAGCCTGCCGTAGTAGAGCGCATAGTCCGCCGTCAGGCGGGGAGCGAGGCTGACGACATACTGCGGACGGTCGGCAATCGTCGTCGGCACCTCCATCTTCAGCTCGTAAAGGTCGAGCTCGTCGGCGTCAAGCAGAAACTCGTCGTTCTTCACCACATCCAGTTGCACGGCATAGTTCGGTCCGCCCATCACCTTCACGCCCAGCGTGTCGCTGGCCTTCTGGCTCATCAGCCTTCGCCCCTTGCGGATGGCTGTCCGGTCATGGACGACCGCGCGGCGATAGCCCGTCTTGTACATATCCACCACGCCCTCGGCCACGCTGATGTAGTTCTGCCGCTTCATCACCTTCTCCCGATAGAAGCAATGGTAGAGTTCCGGTTCGCGGCTGTAGTTGTCGGGGATGCGCTCCATGGCGGCCAGCACCAGCTGGCGTGCATCGCCGCCCATCACCAGCACCTCCTGCAACCGTATGGCCGCAGGCTTCAGCGCTATCAGCAGCGGTCCGTCGGGCTGTTCGGCAAGGACGATGAGCCGGGAAGCATAGCCGAGGTGCGACACCACGAGTTCGTCGCCCGCCGCATGGCTCTTCAGCGTAAAGAACCCGTCGTCGTTGGTGACAACAGTCAAGGAGCCCATTGCCACGCTGGCGCCGCCGACCGGCTCGCGGGTATCAGCATCCACAACCGTACCGCTCACCACTACCCGCTGTGCCCATCCTACGACGGCCATCAGCAGCAACATCCCTATTAGCAGCGTCCTTTTCATATTATAAATCGGACAAGCGGCAAGACGAACAGACTTCAGCCTAAAAAGAATTCAGAGACGTTCTTGCTCCACGCGGCGTTGTGGATGACGCGCTTCACGTTGTGGTCGCGAAGGAAGCAGAGGTGGTAGCTGCGGTCCACAGTCATCTGATAGAGAGGCTTGTCGGATAGGTCGGCGAAGATAACCTCGCGATGCAGCCCCACGCTCTCCATAGCGTGGCGAAGGGAATACTCGAAGGCGCGGTCGCCGCCCGCGAAGGTATAGAGGTAGGTGGCGGTCTGTTCGGGGGTGACGAGTTCTACGGCAGCACGGCCATCCTTGAGGCCGGCAAACCAGAAGCCGTCGCCGTCCATGCGGTAAAGTCCCGTCAACATCGTGCAGCCGCAGTCTCGAATGAGACGATAGTTGTCGAGCCGTTCGCCCAGCCGCTCGTCCAGATGGCTGTCGAGCTCCTGATGAGCCCTTCGCCATTGCGCCGCCACGGTCTTGCGCGCCTTGCACATCTTCTCGAACACGGCGCTGGTGTCGCGGCCGATACGGCTGAAGCGGTATGTGTCGCCGGTGTCAAGGGTGAGCGTGATGCCGAAGTTCTCCTCTACGGGCTCGCCTGCGAAGCAGAGCGGTATGCGGCGGGCCAGGTGGTCGTGCGGACAGAGAATGAGGGCATCGTCAAGCAGTTCGATTTTGGCGATGCCATGCTGTGCGGCGCCCTGCTCGGTAAAGGCGTAGTCGCCCTCGCCCGTGTAGAGGGGCGTACCCTCGGCAAACAGAGCCTCCTTGCTCCGCTGCATGTAGGCGTTCCAGAGGTTCTCGAAGAACGACTCCGTGTCGTGTCCCAGCTCCGAGAGTTGTATCTCGCCGGAGTTTGTGATAAGAAAAAGGTGGTAGCCCCGCAGGCGGAAATCCTGCAATTCGCAATAGTTGATCTGGCGGAGCGACTTGCCGGCCGTAATGCCGAGCATCTCACGTCCGATGGCACACGTCGCAGGCTCTGGCCGCCCACCTTCCGTCAGCAGGCAAGTGTAGGTTCCCTTGTCGCTCATGACGCTACAGTTTGGTGCCGCACTCGCCGCAGAACTTCGTGCCGGCCTCGTTCTCGTGGCCACACTTGGGGCACACGGCCTTGCCGCCTACGGGAGCGCCACACTCGCTGCAGAACTTCGTGCCCTGCTGCACCAACGCCCCGCAGTTGGGACACTTGAGCAGGCTGAGTGGTTTTCCGCAGTTGTTGCAGAACTTTCCCTGTCCGGCGGGTTTGCCGCAATGGGGGCAAATAGTTGTGCGCTCCTCGAGCTTGCCGTGCCAGACGGTGGCCGTCTCCGCCATCTCGTCTATGTTACGGCGCATGGCCTGGCTGCGCGCCTTGGCCACATACGAACTCTCACGCGGAGCGCAGTTCGTGCAGAGGCCTTCCTCCTCGTTCCAGCAGTCGGCGCACACCCAGCTGTTGCACGAGGGACATTTCTGGAACTGCGGACGAACCTCCTCCTGAGCCTCGTCGAACGACTCCTCCTGCTCCTTGCGCCATTGGGGACTACGGTCCTCCATGCGGTCGCGCAGCATGTTGGCTCCGTTCTCGATGGCGTTGCTCAGTCCGCTCAGCTTGCCGCCGAACAGGTTGTTCAGCAAGCTGGCGCCACGGCCGATGCCCTCGGCACGTTTGCGGTTGTTGTAGGTCGTCGACTCTTTGAACGTACTCTTGAAGCCGTTTCCGCAGCAGTCGCAGTAAAACTCATACTGGAAGCCGGCATCGGTTGACAAATCGTTGTAATTTTTTGTGAAGCTGTGTAACATGGCTGTTTTTGTAAGAAAGTTATTATTTGTGGGCAAAGGTACAGGAAAATATAATAAAAAGGAAAAAAAACAGAAAAAAAATACTGCTGTCCGCTATAAGCCCCCCGATGGGGGCGTAATTAAGAATGGCCACTTGGCCACTTTTTTTATTTTTGTACCTTCAGAAGCATTATATAGACTCCTTAAATAAATAGATAGCGCAAATATAGCGCTTTTTCTGGAAAATATCTCTTTCTGTCAAAAAAAACTATTTTCCGCAAGGCTTGTGGGGATTGGCGGGAAAGACAGGGAGGGGACATCTTCTCTTTTCCTCTTCTTATTATAAAGGAATTTCGCAAAAAAGTGCCAACACCTACCTAAAGCAACATAACCAACTATGATACTGGGCGTTATCATAGGTAGGTGTTTGTCAAACACCTACCTAACACCTACCTAACACCTACCCCAGCCGCTTCGCCACGCCATCCTTCGCCCCTCTGGTGACATCTGCTAGTATCGCATCTGGATACTTCTTCCGTATCGTCTCTGGCTTGACATGTAGTCGAGCCTGCTCACGCTCGGCAGAGCTGATACAAGCATCGCTCTGCACTCACTCAATCGCAGCCTTCTTTCGTTTTGATTCGATGATGATCATAATTCTATTAATACAACCCAACGACCTTCTTTTCTGCCACCTTCACGCATTAGAGCCCCCATCCATTTCACGTTTTATGGTCTTTACCGAAACCTTTATCTTTTGGGGCATTTCTTGAATGGTTATAGTGTCATTTGCCTTCATTTCCTTAATCAAAAGCACTTGACGCTCAGACAGTTCTTTTGGGTCATCTTTTGGGCCATTACGACCCTGTTCAGAGTTGCTCACATTATTCCTCTGGAATGTCACACTAACTCCTCCGCAGAAGTTTTCCACCTTGGGCATAGGTAATCCTGCACTCTCAAAACCCTCACGAATCTTTTTGTAACCACGTCCCCAGGCATCTATAAAACCAGCCTTAAAGAAGGCGTACACATACAGATGCGTGTATGGGCCGATCACGTAGAAGTTTGGAATGAAGGAGAACTGCCTGCTAGTTACACACCTGAGACGATATTGGGACAACATTCTTCACGCCAACGTAACAAGAATATAGCCAACGCCTGTATAGTTTTTATGAATTCTGCCACTCATAATCCCGTGTTCAGTTGTCGTTTTTGATAAGTGAGCTACTTATCTTGATGAGAGGATTAAATATGCAAGTAGTCTGTTTCAAATATGATATAACCGTCATTTTTTTGAACCTTAGGTTCTTTTACCCAACACGGAAGTTTTTTTAATTCTTCAATAACTGTAGGGACATTTTCAACGACCAAATAATCTTTTTTTAAATCTTTACTTGTGGAATATGAAAAATCCACTCCACATTTCCTACAAATCTCAATAGCCTGTATATTATAATACAGGTGGTCATGTTTAACACTTTTTTTTTCCATAACTATTATTGTTGTTTTGTTTAATGTAAATAAAAACTTTCAGTTTTATAAATAAAGCTTGAAAATTCTTCGTTTCTCTCTTCTCGCTATATCATGCCAGTCTATAGAATAGCCCACAAAAAAAGAATCCTCTGTTATATACTTGCTTTCTTCATTCTTTAACTTAATAGAAACTGATTGAGACAATGACTGAAAACACATATTTCTACCTTTCTCTAGTTCCATAGCAAATGATTTCAGTTCCTCATTTACATAGTTCCTCATCCTGAATTCCACATTTTCATATTATAATGAACTTATTCGGAAACAGCGATATGCAAACTGATAAAGGCCAAGCCGTTGCAACAACTTGCCCAATCTATAATACTTATACAAGTCATTCTCTTCTTTGGGGGTCATAAAGACAGATTTATATATTTTACGTCTAGTGGAAAATGTAATACTCAGTCTGACGATTTGGAACTATTGACCAAAATGTTTTCAAGATTCAAAAGACGCGCTTTCTTCTCAGAATTCATTTCTTCAAAATGTTCCATAACTTCATTGTGTGTTCCTAAGAAATAGGAGATTTTATTTTCATATGTGATATATAATCGTTTCTTGGCTCTAGACATTGCAACATAAAGAACGCGTGCTTCTTCGTCAACATTTGTGGAATTTTTTGGCATTCTTCCATTTGTTATGTCATAAAGAATAACATTGTCAAATTCCAAACCTTTAGCCTTATGTATCGTCATAATAAACATACGTTCATTCAACACGCCATTCTGGAAGAAATCTCCTTCGTTGAAAGTTCTAAATTCATATAAATGATTAACCAATTGGTGATTGAAATACACATCCTTCGCTGAATCTATGACAACTTTGTTAAACAATTTCCTTATATAAGGGAAGAGTTTGATTTCTTTAATGATTTTTTGACTAACCATTTGATTATATATGTGGTTAAACTCGTAATCAAAGGTGTTCTCATTATTGATGGTAGCTGAGTACATCTTATTCATAGTATGCTGATATAAAAGCCAATATTTGTTCATCAATCTTCTCTGAACCTTCTTTAATTCAGGATGAGAGATAAAGCTTGCCTGAACATCTACAAACTTTGACATTTTTTCATAGCAATAATCTGTGAGAGACTTTGTTGCTCTGATGTCATCTAATGCATTATGAGAATTAACACCTTCAAGACCATAAGTTTCTAGGAGACTTTCCAATGTATGCTTTCTAAGGTTCGGATCTAACATTCTTGCCATTTTAAGAGTGTCCCAATATACTGGAGTCCTGAAAGTGACATTCTTTGTCCTTCTTGTGATATTATTTTCAAGGACATGAACATCGTAGTTCACATTATGACCTAACAATTCAGCGTTGCCTATATAATTCACAAAAAAGTCAAATGCCTCTTCTGCTTCCATGAAATACTGGTTTTCTTTTTGTTTTTGTGTACCGTTGCTTCTTCTTTTATACTCTTCTACCATGGGATTAACAAGTCCATTATGGAGTGTGGGAGGGATCGTTTTGTCGTTCTGCAATTTAATAATAATATCCAATTCTGTGCCAGGAACGATCTTCCCATTTCTCATCTTCAAGGCTGCAATCTGAATAATGTCATCGTTAAATATGTCTAATCCTGTTGTCTCTGTGTCGAACAACACAATTTCCTTATCCTCATATGATTTGCAAAATTCAATAAAATAAGAACTGTTTTCATAGAACATCAGATCCAGTGGTGTTAATCCTATATCTCTCATTTTCTTGATGCATCTTTTTGAGAGTTTCAACGTGTCAAGTGCTTTCGTTTGGTAAAGAATTCGTGCCCAATCAGAAAATCTTGTGTCATTTACGACCACGGAGAAATGACTATACAATGTCTTAAAATCCACCAATTTGAAAACATCTCTTTTTGACAGCTTAATATGTGTGATATTGTGATTATCAAGAATTTCTGAGATTCTTTCTGCATCGTCATTTGTACGTACAAGGATTCCTACGGATTCTAAATCTTTCTCATTTTTAGTTTCTTCATATTTTTCTAGACTATTTAAATATAAGTTGCGTCCAAGTGTTGCAATAACATTTAGTTGGTCATCTCTACTATTACAATTTATCAGCATTAGTCCATCGTCTATATGCTGTTTGTTGTTTGTTCTTGGCAACAAGGTGGCATCATCAACTTTTAGTCTATAAATAGCATAGTTATTTAGCATGTCAAGCAAGTACATCGGTGAGCGGTAGTTGTTTGACAGTACGAAAAAGTTATTACCTGCCTTTTCTTTTAGAGATACAATACTATCATGCTTCGCACCTAAGAATGAATATATAGCTTGTCTCTCATCACCAAGATAAACTACGGATTCATAGTCTTTCGCAACGAGTTTTTCTATAATGCCTAACTGAATTGGATATAGGTCTTGCACCTCATCAACTTGAATCCATTTGTAAGATGAATATTGATACTTATGCTGATAGCCTTCTTCCATCAATGCCTTATAGGTAATTAACAGAATGTCATCAAAGTCTATTAACTTATTTTCTTCCTTGTACTTAATATACCTTTCAGCCAAGTCCCTTGTACTGCTATCAATGTAAGGTTCCCTACCGATAATCTCAAAAGGGAAACCATTGGACTTCATATAAATTGAAGCCGCAACATTTGTTGTTTTCATTATCTGCCATCCAGGGACTTGAGGCTTTTCCGTTAATTCTGCAATAATTTCTTCTTGCTCGGTATCATCCGCAATACCAACATCAATAGGGACTAAATCGTTTTCATAAATGAATCTTATGCAGAAGCGATGTAAGTTGCCAACGAAAAGGTCTGCCATCACATCACCAACAGTTTTTTTTATGCGTTCTTTCATTTCTCGAGAAGCTCTGTTTGTAAATGTTAGGCACAGCATATCCCTGTAGTCAACGTTATAAATCTGATGAGAAAAAGCAACCCTATAACTAAGAATGTCGGTCTTTCCACATCCTGGAGCACCGAGGACGAGAGCATGGCCACTATTAAACTTTATGACCTCATTCTGTTTGTTATCAAAAACTTTATCTGCCATATTGTTTAATTTATAATTGAACGAAACAGCATCTGCCGGTTTCTTTCATCCAAGATTTATGTTCTTGATATGCTTTTTCATTTTCACATACCCATACAACTTTTGTTTTGAATCGTTTTGGCTTTTTGGGTTTAGGAGCATCTCCGTCTGTAAAGATAATAAGACCGTCATATTTTAGCTTTTTTTGTATAAAGTCAAAGATTGGTTGAAAACTCGTTCCTCCTCTTCCAACAATTTCAATTCTTTTCTTTGCCTTTTCAAAAGTCTGAACTTCGCTTAAACTGCAATCAAATTGTACAACATCTACATGTTCTACTCCGTATTTGAACAGTTTTCTTATAACCGAATAGAAATGTGTCAGTACTTCGTCTGATATTGAACCACTTACATCAACTGCAATCAATATATTCGTATCAAATCTACGTATGCTCCCCATGTTTTCAAAACCGGAACGTCTGTTTGGACGCATTCTTGTAAGATGCCTTTTCGATGATAAGATGCTAGCTCTAAATCCAGTTAAAGTTTTCCGGTAATCAATTTTTGCCTTAGTATTAGCAATAATTGTTTGAGCTAGGTTTCCTGCTAAACTCCCCCAACCAGCTCCGGATGACTCTATTTCTTCTATGATAGCATCTATCGTACAACTCATCATGCTATCTTCTTCCCATAGTGATGATAGGTCTGCTGATGGTATAGTTTTATTCTTTGGCTGATTATCGAATATTCTTTTTTCTTTAGGGTGTCCTCCTTGACGGTTTTGCTCTGAAGGTATATTGGGATTATCAGCATTTGAATCATCGGCTTCTGAATTTTGGTTCGGTTTATTTGTTTTTGAAGAAGAACTTTTGGGAATGCGCATTATAGAGCCATCTGCCAATGTCAGTACAAAGTAATTATCGTCAGAATCGTTTGATTGCGTTGAACCTTTGAAAGGTTCTTCATCGTTAGATGCGGACGAACCATTAGGCTCTATACTTGAGGAAGAATCCTCACCTGTCTTGCTGTTCTTGTCGGTGTTTTTGTCGGTTTCTGAATCATCATCAAAACTATTACCTTCTTGATTGGGAGACGTTTCGTTGACTTTCTCTTTCTCGTTTTCTATTTTGCTTGTATCGCTATTATTATCAGTACTTTGAATTTCCACATCTCCATTTTCATCTGGCACAAGACCTTTTCCTTCAATTCGCATAGAATACCATTCATAACTCTCATTTTCAGGCAAATTGAAGTCTGATGGTTTGGGCAGATTAATGTCTGTAAAATCATAATTATCAGATAGCACCAGGTTACTTCCTAATGCCATTGACTTTCTTTTGCATCCATCTGGCTGTCTTTCATATGGATGTTTTAAAATTATACGGATGGCTTCAGCCTTTAAGCAATTTTCTAATTGACTGTCAGATAATTTGTTTAATTGTTCTGGATTATACTCAATTTTTCCCTTACCACACCTGAAAGGGCATGACATATTGGCGTTCAGAACCATTTCATGCGCTAATACCGTCATTAGCAA
Source organism: Bacteroidaceae bacterium (assembly GCA_024697785.1). Classification (GTDB taxonomy): domain Bacteria; phylum Bacteroidota; class Bacteroidia; order Bacteroidales; family Bacteroidaceae; genus UBA1189. The sequence continues at coordinate 68,661 of JAILEU010000137.1, forward strand.
TGCTGGTTCTGTTAAATACCATTTATCAATAATCTGTTTAATCCTTGAATCCATTCTATGCCTTTATTCCACTTGTGTATTTAACGACCTCTCTATATACTGTGAAGGCTTCAGACGCAACAAAATGAGCTGCTTCTTCATATTTTTTGTCATTCAAATAATGGGCAAAACTTGCCAGCACTTCGTTTTTACTATAACTTTTAAGATATCCTATATACTTTTCAAGGTTGCTGGCAACTTTCTTATTATTTGAAAGAACATCAAGGTGGCTTTCAAGAAACATGAATATATCCTCATTCAGGATTGTAAACTGATGAAGGGACAAATCAGATAACAATGGAACTATCAACTCAAAATCATTCAAGAGATCTTTTGCATCAACAGTTTTGTTCTGTCCAATATTTTTGATAAAAAAGTTTGTTGCCTTAACACCAACGATGCTAGACATTAACAACACATCATTCTTCTCTAAGGTTTTTTTTCCTTTTATAACATCAGAAACTCTTTTCCATGCGCGTCTGTCTGGAGTCTTATCTAGTCCAGTATCTTCACCCTCTTCTAAGGAAGGGTCTTTATCCAACCATATGCCATTATCCCTTATAAATGAGATTACTCTTGAATCCAAATCTTTTTTCTGTGCCCAAATAATCCATTCTTCAACAGAGGGTTCAAACCTAAAGATGTTGAATCGGGATACAAGGGCAGGGTCTAAGTCTGTGAGTTGATACTCTTCACCTTCATTTACTGCAGCGATTATTCGACTGCCTTTTGGCAAGTGCTTCCCAGCCAATTTCCTATTAAGAGCTAAATCCATAATCGTTTGTAATACCTCAGGGCGAGCACGATTCAACTCATCTAAGAACAAAACAATAGGTTTGCCATCAACAGGAAACCAATATGGCGGCATAAACTCGGTTTTGCCTGTTTTCTCATCTTTGTTTGGGAGGCCAATAAGGTCTCCAGGGTCTGACATTTGGCCTAGGAACAAGGGAATGACAATCATCCCTTTCTGCGAGAAGTATTCGGTTAATATTTCCGACTTACCGATACCATGCCTTCCAGCTAACATGATATTTTGGTCTGCTGGAATGTTGTCCAACATATATTTCAACTGAGTAATGTTAACTTTAACGTTCATTTTCTGTATGTATTTCTATTTACTCTAATTGTGCAATCTTTTTTTCAGCATTGATTTTTCAACCGCAAAGATAATAAGTTTATGCGAATTCTTTGTTCGTTCACAGATTTTTTTTATTCATTACTGAAATCATGTTAAATTCTCTCATCATTGCTAAGAGTTTGTCTATGGGGTTCATCAATTGTTCGGCATAATGTTCTTTTATAATAGCAATGGTTCTTTGTTGCTTTTCAGAAAGCATTTTCTTGTCTAGCTACTGGGTGTAATACTGGGCCACCTTGATGGGACAATCCGTGGATGGACGTAGCGCGTTTGTGGATAGACGTAGTGCATTTGGAGGAACTGAGTGATTGTCGTTCTGAGCCGCCACGGGTTACTTGATTCCATACGTGGCGTGGACGGTAACGGAGACTTCCTTCCATTCGGAAGTGGTGTTGTAGGAGCCCCCGTAGGAGTAATCCTCATCGGAGTAGAGGCCGGTGATTTGGAAGACACCTATGTCAATCTTGGCAATATCGGAGAGCTTGGCAAAACCCTTGATGAGCTTCTTGGCGCGGGTCTTGGCGTTCTCGGTGGCGTCGTCGATGAGGGAGAGCTTGAGGTCGCCCAGATTACGGAGGTAGTAGGAGGGCGTACGGCTGGAGATGTCGACACCATCGGAGAGCAGCGAGGTGATGTCGCGCGAGATGAACTTGACACGGTCGATGTCGCTGGTCTGGATGGTGACGTACTGCGTCATCTCGTAGCCGAGGAACTTGCTGCCGATGAAGTCGCCGTCGCCGTTGTACTGGCGCTCTTCTTTCTTCTCGACGTCGATGGATGAGAACTCGTAGCGCAGAGTGTCGATGCCCTGCTCCTTGAGATAGCGGGCGACGGCTTCGCGGTTCTTGGCCATCTGGCTGGTACATTGCACTTTGTCGGTAGCGTCGAAGGCGGTAATGACGCCCGTCCAGACAATCCAGTCGGAGCGCATCTGACGGCTGCCGCTGCCCGTGACAGTAACGGTACGGGCAGCTTCGTAGCGGGCGCCGAAGGCACGGCACATCAGGGCTGTGCAGATGATGACGGAGAGGCCGAGGATGATGGCCCACATGTTCGGTTCGCGGATGAGCTCCGTGAGGCTTTTTTTGTTGTTTTCGTTTTCCATTTTTGAAGATTGTAAATTGAAGGTTGATGTTTACTCGCTGCAAAGTTCACCATAAAGAAGGATACAGCCAAGCGTTTTCGGCTTGGCTGTATGAAGTGGAAGGCTGGGTGTATGAAGTGTCTCCCGGAGGTGAATTTGGTACAGGCTAAAACTTCCTCCAGACGAGATAGCTGGTGTTTTGGGGTATGCGTCCCTTGATGGGCTCGCCCCATTCGACTTTCTGGCAGGCGGCATCAACATACCAGCCGTAGGCAAAACTGCCCACGAGCGAAACGGCGTTGTCGCAGCCTAAGTCGGCCAATGCCTGAGCGAAGTCGTGGAACGATTCCTTCGTGAGGGTGTGGATCATGAAGGTCTCGCCATTGCGCTGGCAGATGGCGCGACGCTCGGACTTGTTCTTGGGTTCGTTCTCCACCAGCTGTCCGCTTGCCACGAGGGGGTATTGTCGGAAGAAGTAACCGCCCTTCTCGGTGGCCTCCTCGAAGAGGGGGGAGTTCTCGGAGACACCCACAGAAACGACGTCCTCGATAATGGCGCAATAGCCCTTTTTCGAGAGCCCCCACGCAAGCGGCTTGCCGGCGAGGACGAATGCCCCGAGTATCTTGCCGTTGTCGGCACGGATGTCGGCAGCCTGGGCGACATAGACGATGGTGGTATCGGCTTGATTTATAGGACCGATATGCAGCGAGGCATGGGCAAGATGGGGGATGAGAATCTGAAGGGGAACGTCGTTGATGGTGGTGTCGCGCAATTCGCAGAATCCACGGGTGACGAGGCTGTCGCGAACCAGCGAAAGCCTACCCCCACCCCTCCCTAAAGGGAAGGGGACCCGTTCCGCTGGTCTCCCCTCCTTTAGGACGGGCTGGGGGGAGGCTTCGAAGTAGCCCTGCTCGGGTTCTTCGCTTGGCTGGGTGTGAGGACGAAGAGCTAACCAAAGGAGAACGGCACAAGCGATGAGGCCCAGGACTGCCCAAAGCCAGCCAAGACGAGGATTGCGGCGAGGCAGGGACGAGTCGTTGATGATGCGGATTTCATCATCGCTGATGTTATCGAAATTGTTCTGTTTCATTGTTTTTCCTCCTTTTCAAGATAATCCTTTAATTGCTTCAATGCTTCTTTCGATGCCGAAAAGTCGTGGGTGAATGTGCGGGCATCTGATAGCAGAAGCTTTTGTTTCTGGATGTTGATGTAGTAGATATACCGGCTGTTGACGATGAGGCTCTTGCCGATGCGGATGAAACGGGAACTGTCGGTCTCGATCTTCTGGTCGTGAATCATGGTTTCAATCTGTCCCAGCTGGCATGTCACCATGCGTATGGTGCTGTCAGTCTGGACAATGTTGGAATAGTTCCCGTCAGAGGTGATGCAGATGATGCTGTCGGGCATTATCCGTACAATCTCATTGGCTGTGGAGATGACGAGATGGGACTTCATGGGGTGACGATGGCTTTGCGTTGGCAAAGGTACGTCTTTTTTTTGTTTACAGCAACGCCAAAGGCCGGCGGTTGTATGAAATGGTGGTTTTTGTGTATGAAATGGCGTGATTATCCGCAAAATTGTCCCCTACTCTCCTTGCGCGCCCCAAAAGGGTAGAGGTATTTATGCGGATAATCATCTTCTCTTTTCCTCTTTTTATTTTTATAGGAATTTTGCAAAAAAGTGCCAGCACCTACCTAAAGCCTCATAACCAACTATGATACTGAGCGTTATCCCAGGTAGGTGTTTGTCAAACACCTACCTAACACCTACCTAAGACCTACCTCAGCCTCGCCACCCTTCGCCCCCTCTGGTGACGGACTTATTCCCAAATGCTTTTCTTCTATCTGCAAAAAGTCCGATAGCGTCGGACTTATTCCAAACAGTTCGCCTACTTGAGGATAAAGCAAGTAGAAACGACGAGAGTTCTTGAATAATGTCAAGTTCAATCCTTTCGTATTCACACGCCTGCTCACACTCGGCAGAGCTGATACAAACATCGCTCTGCTCTCACTCAATCGCAGCCTTCTTCCGCTTCGACTTGATGACGATCATTTTGTGTCAGTTTCGTCGATAAAGGGTAGTTCGCCCAAGAATCTGTCAAAGTCGCTCTGGAAGAGGCGGTCTTGCACGATACGGTACTTCTCAAATTCTGTCTCGGCATGCTCCTTCGCCTCTTCTGCTGTCACCTTGCCAGAACTCTGAAGCACCTCATTGCCACCTGCAGCCAAGATCTTATCAATCTGCTTGGCCCAGTCTTCCATTGTCATGGGGATATGGCGCTTAGCCATACGTTCTGCAAGCTCGAGTACACCATTCACCAGTTGTCCCATGTCTGCCAGTTCAATCTCCTTCAGATAGTTCTTGGCTATCGACACATCTGTTTTCACAATCTTACCATCTGGCGCATTCTCCCAGGTTGTGAGTCCCATGTGCTCCTGCTCTGCATCTGCACGCTCCACAATCAGTTCTGCAGCCGTATGTCCATGCACAGCATAGTGCATCTTGTTCTGAATCATCTTGAAGAACTGCATGGTTGTGGGAGCATCACGATTGTAATCTATGGCTGTAGCATAAATGTCTGTCAGTTTCTGATAGAAACGGCGCTCAGAGAGGCGTATCTCCCTGATCTCTGCCAACAGATGCTCGAAATAGTCCTCATCGAGGAATGTACCATTCTCCATTCGTTTTCTGTCGAGCACATAGCCACGAATGGCATACTCTCGCAATACGCTCGTAGCCCATTGGCGGAACTGCGTGGCACGGATAGAGTTGACACGATAGCCTACGCTGATAACGGCATCGAGATTGTAGAACTGAGTTTGATATGTTTTACCATCCGAAGCAGTATGTGCAAATTTTGCACATACTTCACTTTCATTTAACTCTTCTGAATCAAAGATGTTCCTTAAATGCTTAGTTACAACACTCCGATCACAGTCGAACAGCATCCCCATTGCTTTCTGGGTACACCAAACCGTCTTGTCTTTATAAAACACTTCTACGCCTTGTTCCTTTCCCTCTATCTGGAAGATCAGGAATTCGGCTGTACTATTTCTTATTTCTCTTCTTTTTGCCATATTTATCTTTTCGATTACAAAGTTACATCTATTTATTCACATATCCCTGCTTATAACCATTTTTCACATCATACTGGCAGCTCGTCCTTCATCTTGAAGACCTCAGCTAAGCCGCCACCTGTCATCACGGGCTGCCCGCTTGCGCCGAGCACAGGGCGAAGATGAGACAACTCGTTGAAATTGTCTTCTGAAGCCATTATGGCCTCAACAAACTGGGATATGAGCGGAAAGTTCATGGGTTTCTGCGATTAGATAGCGCAAATATAGCGCTTTTTCTGGAAAATATCTCTTTTTGTCCAGAAAATCTATTTTCCGCAAGGCTTGTGGGGATTAGCGGGAAAGATCTGGGAGGGGACAACTTCTCTTTTCCTCTTCTTATTATATAGGAATTTTTCAAAAAAGTGCCAACACCTACCTAAAGCCTCATAACCAACTAAGGTATTGGGCGTTATCCCAGGTAGGTGTTTGTCAAACACCTACCTAACACCTACCTAACACCTACCTAAACACCTACCTAAACACCTACCTAAACATCTACCTAAACATCTACCTAAACATCTATTCCCATAGAGCAAACGGGCAGACGCGAATGCCAAAGTCTATACTTTTTACCTGTCCACGACATGATAAAACGAAGGCAGATTGTGTCACACAGAGGGGCTTTTAAGGGCTATTGAAACTTGATAAAGGCAACTGATGAGGCAGAAGTCAGGTAGGTGTTAGGTAGGTGTCAGGTAGGTGTTAGGTAGGTGTTGCCAAACACCTACCTGACCTAACACACTACGAAACAATTTATTGCAAGGATTCAGGTAGGTGTTGGCCATTTTTTCGAAAAAACTATTTTACGGAATGGGTTGACCTTATTTTGACGGGCGCAAAGAAACGAAGAGTTTTCTACGTTTACGTTGTCGCCGTAACGTAATGCGTTATCGACGTAGCGTTAAGGGCTGTCGCCGTAGCGTAGTGCGTTGTCATCGAATAGAAAGTTGAAAGTTGAAAATTGAAAGACAACGTGATTATCCGCGAAAAGGTCTTGAAAACTAAACCTCCGGCACAGCCGGAAATAAACCTTTTGCCCTCGGCAAAAACTAAACCTCGACTTGCGGAACTAAACCTCGGCGCAGCCGAAAATACGCAGAAGCGGGGCGATTCTGCTCTTTTTGCATCTTTCTCTTTAAAAAAAGTCCGTTTTTCTTTGTCATAATTAAAAAATGACGTAATTTTGCAGCGAAATTGAAGGAAATGAAAGCAACGAGCGTCATCCTTAGCCTGCTGGCGATTATTCTGGTCAAGCAAAAATGACCCGAAGGTGAGACGCATTGCTACAATATCAACAAGGCTTTTCTCACAAAAGGGAAAAGCCTTGTTGAGTAAAAGGATGGAAAGAGTGATAGGTATTATGAATAAGGTAAAAGATAGGTTGGAGATTATGGACACGACGCTCCGCGACGGCGAACAGACGCCGGGAGTGTCGTTCCTTCCCCACGAGAAACTGTCCATCGCCCGCCTGCTGCTGGAAGAGCTGCGGGTGGATCGCGTGGAGGTGGGTTCGGCCCGCGTCAGCGAAGGCGAGCAGGAGAGCGTCAGCGGCATCTGCGCCTGGGCGAAGGGGGCGGGGCTGGCCAGCCGCATCGAGGTGCTGGGCTTCGTGGACGGCACACGCAGCGTGGACTGGATTGCCGCCTGCGGCGGACAGGTCATCAACCTGCTGGCCAAGGGCTCGCTGCGCCATTGCACGGGACAGCTGCGCAAGACGCCCGCCGAGCACACGGCCGACATCATCGCCACCGTGCGCTATGCCCGCAGCAAGGGCTTCACGGTCAACCTCTACCTCGAGGACTGGTCGAACGGCATGAAGGACAGCCCCGACTACGTCTCGGACCTCGTCAGCGCCCTGCAGGGCGAGGAGGTCGAGCGCTTCATGCTGCCCGACACGCTGGGCATCCTCAACCCCACCCAGACGGCGGCATACGTCAGCGACATGGTGAGCCGCTTCCCCGGCCTGCACTTTGACTTCCACGCCCACAACGACTACGACCTGGCGGTGGCCAACGTGTTCGCGGCCGTCGAGGCTGGCGTCAGCGGCATCCACACGTGTGTGAACGGCCTTGGCGAACGGGCGGGCAACGCCCCGCTGGCCAGCGTGCAGGCCATGCTGAAGGACCAGCTGAAGGTCCGTACCGCCATCCGCGAAGACAGGCTGGGCTCAGTGGGACGCCTCGTGGAGTCGTACAGCGGCATCGCCATCCCCGCCAACCGCCCCATCGTGGGCGAGAACGTCTTCACCCAGGTGGCGGGCGTGCATGCCGACGGCGACAACAAGATGGGGCTCTACTGCAACGACCTGCTGCCCGAACGCTTCGGACGCAAGCGCGAGTATGCGCTGGGCAAGACCAGCGGCAAGGCCAACATCCGCAAGAACCTCGACGAGCTCGGACTGGTGCTGGGCGAGGAGGCCATGCGCAAGGTGACGGACCGCATCATCGAGCTGGGCGACAAGAAAGAGGTGGTGACGCAGGAGGACCTGCCCTACATCATCTCCGACGTACTGAAGCACGACGTCGAGGACGACAAGGTGACGCTCATCGGCTACAACGTGGCCCTCTCGAAGGGTCTGAAGCCGACCTGCGCCCTGAAGCTGAACGTCAACGGCCAGGTGTTCGAGGAGAATGCCAGCGGCGACGGACAGTACGACGCCTTCGTGCGCGCGCTACGCAAGATATACAAGGTGACGCTGGGACGAAAATTCCCCATGCTGACCAACTACGCGGTCTCCATCCCTCCCGGAGGCCGCACCGACGCCTTCGTGCAGACCATCATCACGTGGGAGTACGAGGGGCACGAGTTCAAGACCCGCGGCCTCGACGGCGACCAGACCGAAGCAGCCATCAAAGCCACGATGAAGATGCTGAACATCATTGAGAATTAGGAATTAGGAATTAGAAATTAGAAATTAGGAATTAGGAATTTTGGTTTAACGTTTAATGTTTAACGAACACGTCCTATGATAAATGGTCGATAGTCAATAGTCAATGGTCGATAGTCGATAGTCAATAGTCGATAGTCAATAGTCGATAGCTTTTCGCGGCCTTAGGCCGCCACGCCCATGGGGCGTAAAAAGCAATAGACCATAGACCATAGACCCCAAAAGACCATATCCCCCAAAAAGCAAACAACAAACCTCACAAATATCAACGACAATGGAAAAAGCAAATCTGAATTGGTCGGGCATCGGCTTCGGCTACATCAAAACGGACTACAACGTGCGCTGCTACTATCGCAACGGACAATGGGGGGCCATCGAGGTCACCTCGGACGAGAACATCCCCATCCACATGGCCGCCACGAGCCTCCACTACGGTCAGGAGGCGTTCGAGGGACTGAAGGCGTTCACCGGCAAGGACGGCCGCATCCGCATCTTCCGCGCCGAGGCCAACGCCCAGCGCATGCAGGCCACGAGCGACGCCACGCTGATGCCCCGCGTCCCCACAGAGCTGTTTGTGGAGATGGTGAAGAAGGTCGTCAAGCTGAACGAGCGTTTCGTGCCGCCCTACGGCAGCGGCGCCGTCCTCTACATCCGTCCGCTGCTCATCGGCGTGGGCGCCCAGCTGGGCGTACACCCCTCAGAGGAGTATCTATTCATGATCTTCGTCTCGCCCGTAGGGCCCTACTTCAAGGGCGGCTTTGCCACCACGCCCTACGCCATCATCCGCCAGTACGACCGCACGGCGCCGCTCGGCATGGGCGCCTATAAGGTGGGCGGCAACTACGCAGCCAGCCTGCGCGCCAACAAAATGGCTCACGACCTCGGCTACAGCTGCGAGTTCTACCTCGACTCGAAAGAGAAGAAGTACATCGACGAGGCCGGCGCAGCCAACTTCTTCGGCGTCAAGAACGACACCTACATCACCCCCGCCTCGACCTCCATCCTGCCGTCGGTAACCAACGACAGCCTGCAGCACGTGGCCCGCGACCTCGGCATGAAGGTGGAGAAACGCCGCATTCCCCTCGAGGAGCTGGAGACCTTCGAAGAGGCCGGCGCCTGCGGCACAGCAGCCGTCATCTCGCCCATACAGCGCATCGACGACATCGAGACGGGCAAGTCGTACGTCTTCTCGCCCGACGGACAGCCGGGTCCCTGGAGCCGTCGTCTCTACAACGCCATCACGGCCATACAATCCGGCGAGGCCGAGGACAAATACGGATGGATAACGATGCTGGATGATTGAAAATGGTTGATAGTCAATAGTCGATAGTCAATAGTCGATAGTCAATAGTCGATAGTCAATAGTCGATAGTCAATAGTCGATAGCTTTGCACGCCCTTTGGGCGTAGCGGCCAGAGGCAGCGAAAAGCAATAGACCATAGACTATAGACCATAGACAAAAAATAAAAAACATGAAACTCAGAAGCGACACAACCACACAGGGCAGGCGCATGGCTGGCGCCCGTGCCCTCTGGATAGCCAACGGCATGAAGCCCGAGATGATGGGACGCCCCGTCATCGCCATCGCCAACTCGTTCACCCAGTTCGTGCCGGGTCACACTCATCTGCACGAGATCGGGCAGACGGTGAAGGCCGAGATTGAACGGCTGGGATGCTATGCAGCCGAGTTCAACACCATCGCCGTTGACGACGGCATCGCCATGGGCCACGACGGCATGCTCTACTCCCTGCCCTCGCGCGACATCATCGCCGACAGCGTGGAGTATATGGTCGAGGCCCACAAGGCCGACGCCCTGGTCTGCATCAGCAACTGCGACAAGATTACGCCGGGCATGCTGATGGCTGCCATGCGGCTTAACATACCCACCGTCTTTGTCTCGGGCGGCCCCATGGAGGCAGGCGACGACGGCCAGAGCGACCATAAGCTCGACCTCATCGACGCTATGGTGGTCAGCGCCGACGACAGCGTGGACGACGCCACAGCACGGCGCATCGAGCAGCACTCATGCCCGGGCTGCGGCTGCTGCTCAGGCATGTTCACGGCCAACAGCATGAACTGCCTCACCGAGGCTCTCGGCCTCTCGCTGCCGGGCAACGGCACCATCGTGGCCACCCATGTCCGCCGCCGGCAGCTCTTCATCGATGCCGCGCACCTCATCGTGAAGAACGCCTTCCGCTACTACCGCGACGGCGACGAGAGCGTGCTTCCCCGCAGCATCGCCACCCGTAGCGCCTTCCTCAACGCCATGACGCTCGACATCGCCATGGGCGGCAGCACCAACACCATCCTCCACCTGCTGGCCGTGGCCCACGAGGCTGGCGTCGCCTTCACCATGGACGACATCGACGCCCTCTCGCGTCGCGTGCCCTGCATCTGCAAGGTGGCTCCCAGCACCAGCCGCTACCACGTGCAGGACGTCGGCCGCGCCGGCGGCATACTGGGCGTCATGGGCGAACTGGCCAAGGGCGGTCTTGTCGATGGCACAGCCATTCGCGTCAACGGCACCACCCTGGCCGAGGACATTGAGAACCACCGCATAGCCGACGGCGGGGAGACCGCCTCGCCAACCATCTACCATTGCGCTCCGGCCGGACGCTTCTCAAACGTCATGGCCTCGCAGGAGACCTACTACCCCACCCTCGACACCGACCGCGCCGCAGGCTGCATCCGCGACCTCGCCCATGCCTACACCACCGACGGCGGACTGGCCGTCCTGAAAGGCAACATCGCCGTCCGCGGCTGTGTCGTCAAGACAGCGGGCGTGGACGAGAGCATCTGGCGCTTCAGCGGCCCGGCACGCGTCTATGACTCGCAGGAAGCCGCCGTCGATGGCATCCTCGGCGGCGAGGTGAAGGCGGGCGACGTCGTCGTCATCACCTACGAGGGTCCCAAGGGCGGCCCCGGCATGCAGGAGATGCTATACCCCACAAGCTACCTCAAGTCGCGCCACCTCGGCAAGGCCTGCGCGCTCATTACCGACGGACGCTTCAGCGGAGGCACCAGCGGACTCAGCATCGGCCACGTCTCACCCGAGGCTGCTGCCGGCGGCGCCATCGGCAAGATTGTAGATGGCGACATCATCGACATCGACATCCCCGCACGTACCATCAACGTCCGCCTTACCGACGAGGAGCTGGCCGCACGGCCCATGCGCCCCCTCACCCGCGACCGCCGCGTGCCCGCCTCGCTGCGTGCCTACGCCAGCATGGTCAGCTCGGCCGACGAGGGAGCCGTGAGGAAAATTAAAAATTAAATAATTAGGAATTAGGAATTAGGAATTGTCGTTTAATGTTTAACGTTTAATGTTTAACGAACACGTCCTATGATTTTGGTTTAAGGTTTAACGTTTAAGGTTTAACGAACACGTCCTCAGACTTCAGACTTCAGACTTCAGGCCAAAGAAATAATTCGTTAAACATTAAACATATTATTAACGTATGAAAAATAAGATAACCGGCGCAGAGGCGCTCATGCAGGCTCTCATCCACGAAGGGGTGACCACCATCTTTGGCTATCCCGGGGGAGGCATCATGCCTGTCTTCGACGCGCTGTACGATCATCAAGACGACTTCCGCCAGATTCTCGTCCGCCATGAGCAGGGTGCGGCCCATGCCGCACAGGGCTATGCCCGCAGCAGCGGACGAGTGGGCGTCTGCCTCGTCACCAGTGGCCCGGGTGCCACCAACACCATCACCGGCATCAGCGATGCCATGCTGGACTCAACGCCCATCGTCGTCATCTCCGGCCAGGTGGGTGCTGCCGCCCTCGGCACGGATGCGTTCCAGGAGGTTGACTTCGTCTGCATCACCCAGCCCATCTGCAAGTGGAGCTACCAGATACGCCGCGCCGAGGACATCGCCTGGGCTGTGGCCCGCGCCTTCTACATCGCAGGGAGCGGACGTCCGGGCCCCGTGGTGCTGGACTTCGCCAAGAACGCCCAGACATCGATGGTCGATTTCGAACCGGCACGGCTGCCCGTGCAACGCGGCTTCATCCCCGTGCCCGAACCGTCCGGCGATGCCATCCGCCGTGCCGCCGCCCTCATCGACGGCGCCCAGCGCCCCCTGCTCCTGGCGGGACAGGGCATCGAGCTTGCCGGCGCACAGGAGGAGCTGCGGCTGTTTGTCGAAAAGACGGGCATCCCCGTGGGCTGCACCCTGCTCGGCCTCTCCACCCTGTCCTCTGACCATCCTCTCCGGCAGGGCATGCTGGGCATGCACGGCAACCTGGCCCCCAACGTGAAAACCAACGAATGTGACGTGCTGATAGCCGTCGGCATGCGCTTCGACGACCGCGTCACAGGCCGTCTCGCCTCTTACGCCCGTCAGGCAAAGGTCGTCCATCTCGACATCGACCCTTCGGAAATCGGCAAGAACGTGCCCGTGGACGTGGCTGTCACCGGCGACTGCAAGGTGACGCTGGCACGCCTCACGGAGGCCGTCCACCCTGCCGAACATAAGGAGTGGGTGGAGAGCTTCAACGTCTATCACGCCATGGAGAACGAGCGTGTGGTCATCCCCGCCATCCATCCCACCGAGGGCCCGCTGAAGATGGGCGAGGTGGCACGCCGCGTCAGCGAGCTGGCGGGCGACGCCGCCATCCTCGTCACGGACGTGGGGCAGAACCAGATGATGTCTGCCCGCTACTTCCGTTACGCCCGCCCACGCAGCATCATCACCTCGGGCGGCCTGGGCACCATGGGCTTCGGACTGCCCGCCGCCATCGGCGCCACGTTCGGCGCGCCCGAGCGCACGGTCTGCCTCTTCGTAGGCGACGGCGGCATACAGATGAACCTGCAGGAGCTGGGCACCATCATGGAGAGTGGCGCACCCGTGAAAATCATCCTGCTCAACAACAACTACTTAGGCAATGTCCGCCAGTGGCAGGAGCTGTTCTTCCATCACCGCTACTCGTGCACGCCGATGATGAACCCCCACTACGAGACCATCGCCTCGGCCTACGGCATCCCATCGCGTACCGTTGCCGACCGCAAGGACCTCGACGACGCCATCCGCGAGATGCTCAGCGCCCCCGGCGCCTTCCTGCTGCAGGCTGCCGTCGAGGAGGAAGAGAACGTCATGCCCATGACACCACCGGGAGCCGACGTCGACCAGATGCTCCCTTTTACCGACCCTGCCACACCTGCTGAAACATGGAAAAGAAACTTTATACACTAATCGTACACTCAGAACACATGGCCGGACTGCTGAACCAGGTCACGGCCGTGTTCACGCGGCGCCAGATTAACATCGAGAGCCTCAACGTGTCGCCGTCGTCCATCGAGGGCATCCACCGCTACACCATCACCGCCTATGCCGACGAGGACACTATCGCCAAGGTGACGTTGCAGATAGCCAAGAAAGTGGACGTCCTGCAAGCCAACTACTATCTGGAGAGCCAGATCTTCATGCAGGAGATTGCGCTCTACAAGGTTTCCACCCCCCTCCTGATGGCCAACCCCGAGATTTGCGAGATTATCCGCCGCAACGACGCCCCCATCATCGAGACAAACCCCGTCTATACGGTGGTCGAGAAGGCCGGGCGTACCGCCGAGACCGAACAGTTGCGGCGCGACCTGACCGCCTACGACTGCCTGCTGCAGTATGTCAACTCGGGACGCATCGCCGTCACCCGAAGCAGCGAGGAACACCTGACCGAATTTCTGAAAACCCTAAACCCATAAACCCATAAACCCATAAACCCATAAACCAATAAACCCATAAACCCATAAACCCATAAACCAATAAACCTTTATAAACATGGCAAAAATGAATTTTGGCGGCGTCATTGAGAACGTCGTGACACGTGAGGAATTTCCTCTTGAGAAAGCCCGTGAAATCCTGAAGAACGAAACGATTGCCGTCCTCGGCTACGGCGTCCAGGGCCCGGGCCAGTCGCAGAACCTGCGCGACAACGGCTTCAACGTCATCGTCGGCCAGCGCCCTGGCAAGACCTACGACAAGGCCGTCGCCGACGGCTGGGTGCCCGGCGAGACGCTGTTCGGCATCGAAGAGGCTGCCCAGCGCGGCTCCATCATCATGTGCCTGCTCTCCGACGCAGCCGTCATGGCCGTATGGCCCACCATCAAGCCCCTCCTCACCACGGGCAAGACACTCTATTTCAGCCACGGCTTTGCCATCACCTGGAACGACCGTACGGGCTGTGTCCCCCCCGCCGACATCGACGTCATCATGGTTGCCCCCAAAGGCTCAGGCACCTCGCTGCGCACCATGTTCCTCGAGGGACGCGGCCTCAACAGCAGCTACGCTATCTATCAGGACGCTTCGGGCAACGCCTACGACAAGACCATCGCCCTCGGCATCGGCATCGGCTCGGGCTATCTGTTCGAGACCACGTTCCAGCGTGAGGCTACCAGCGACCTGACCGGCGAACGCGGTTCGCTAATGGGCGCCATCCAAGGCCTGCTGCTGGCCCAGTACGAGGTGTTGCGCGAGAACGGTCACACGCCCTCCGAGGCCTTCAACGAGACGGTCGAGGAGCTGACGCAGTCGCTCATGCCGCTGTTTGCCGCCAAGGGCATGGACTGGATGTATGCCAACTGCTCTACCACCGCCCAGCGCGGAGCCCTCGACTGGATGGGCCCGTTCCACGATGCCATCAAGCCCGTCATGCAAAAGCTCTACAACAGCGTGAAGTGTGGCCACGAAGCCCAGATATCCATCGACAGTAACAGCAAGCCCGACTACCGCGAGAAGCTCGAGGAGGAACTGCGCCAGCTGCGCGAGAGCGAGATGTGGCAGACCGCCGTCACCGTCCGTAAGCTCCGTCCTGAAAACAACTGAGCCACCATTGAACATTGTCGAGATAAACGAAGGGGTTGCCGCTAACCCGCTGTATGCCATGGCGTCACCTGTCAGCCTTTCCATCAGGGAAGGCGAGCAGGTGGCCATTGTGGGGCCCAACGGCAGCGGGAAGACACGGGTGGTGGAGATGCTCACCGGCCAGCGCCGGCTGAAGGGCGATGCCCTCCGCTACCAGTTTAGCCATGCAGGGGGCGTCCTCACCAGCGACGCCATTCGCTACGTCTCCTTCTGCGATGCCTACGGCGCAGCCGACAGCTGCTACTATCTGCAACTGCGCTGGAACCAGACGGAGCTGACGGACGACATGCCTACGGTGCGTCAGTATCTTCTCCGCGCCTGTCCCGCCACGACATCGCCCCTCGAGGACAGCTGGCAGGAGGACATCTGCAGCCTGTTCGGCCTGGAGCCTCTGCTCGACAGGGTCATCGTCACCCTTTCGTCAGGCGAACTGCGCAAATGCCAGTTGGCACGTGTACTGCTCAGCCGCCCCCAGATGCTCATCATCGACAATCCGTTCATCGGCCTCGATTTGACGGCCCGCACCATGCTGACAGAGGTGCTGCAGGTAGTCGGCACACGCCGACACCTGACGCTGGTGCTGGTCATGCCGAGCGGAAGCCCTATCCCGTCGTTCGTGGAGCGCGTCATCCCCGTTGAAGAGATGCATGTGCTGCCCGCCATGAGCCGCGAAGCATACGCCGGGAGGGCGCATCACCCCCCACACCCCATCCTGACAGCAGACGAGCGCCGGCAAATAATCTCCCTGCCCGAGAAAGACCTCAGCCAAACGCCGTTTTATCCGCAGGCGGGTGGCGACGTGCTGCAGCTGAGCCACGTCAGCATCCGTTACGGCGGACGAACCATCCTGAGCGATATCAGCTGGACTGTCCACGAGGGCGAATGCTGGGCGCTGACTGGCGCCAACGGCTCAGGCAAGAGCACGTTGCTCAGTCTGATCTGCGCCGACAATCCGCAGGGATATGCGTGCGACATACGCCTTTTCGGCCACCGCCGGGGCTCGGGTGAGAGCATCTGGGAGATCAAACGACACATCGGCTACGTCAGTCCCGAGCTCCATCGGGCTTACCGCATCAACATTCCCGCCATCGACCTCGTGGCCAGCGGGCTGCACGACACCATAGGGCTCTACGTCCGCACCTCGGACGGCGACAGAGTGAGGTGCCGCTTCTGGATGGAGATTATGGGCATTGGCCATCTGGCCGAGCGGCCGTTCCTGCAACTCTCAAGCGGCGAGCAACGTCTTTGTCTGCTGGCACGCGCCTTCGTCAAAGACCCCGAACTGCTCATCCTCGACGAGCCCCTCCACGGGCTGGACGATGATTACCGCGAACGGGTTCGGGAGATTGTCACCCTCTTCTGCCAGCGGCGTCACAAAACGCTCATCATGGTGACCCACTATCCTGACGAGCTTCCTCCCTGCATCACCCACCACCTGGATTTAGTTCATAGTTCATCATTAAACCTCCGGCGCAGCCGGAAATAAACCTAGGCAAAAGCCGAACTAAACCCATAAACCATTTTCTATGAAAGTAATGAAATTCGGAGGCACCTCCGTCGGCTCCGCAGAGCGGATGAAACATGTTGCCACGCTCATACAGACTGGCCAGCCCACGTTTGTTGTCCTTTCCGCCATGTCGGGAACCACCAACACGTTGGTAGAAATTGCCGGCTATCTCTATAACCGCAACCCCGACGGAGCCAGCGAGACCATCAACCGCCTCGAGGCCACCTACGACGGCCACACCATTAAGCTGCTTGCCACCGACGAGTGGCGCGAAAAGACCAAGGCATTCTTGCACGAGGTGTTCGACTCGCTCCGTGCCCTCACCCGTCAGCCGCTTGGTCCGGTGGAGGAAAAGCAGCTGCTGGCACAAGGGGAAATCATGTCCACCCACATGATGACAAACTATCTGCACGAGCAGGGCGTTCCCGCAGCGCTGCTTTCGGCCCTCGACTTCATGCGTCTGGAAGGCAATGGCGAGCCCGACCTGGCTTTCATCAGAGAAAAGCTGGGCGAGCAGCTGCAGACTGCGGCCGATGCTCCTCTTTATATTACGCAGGGCTTCATCTGCCGCAATGCCTACGGCGAGGTGGACAATCTGCAGCGGGGCGGTTCGGACTACACCGCGTCGCTCGTTGGCGCAGCACTTGGGGCAGAGGAGATACAGATATGGACGGACATCGACGGCATGCACAACAACGACCCGCGCATCGTTGACGGCACAACGGCCGTTCGCCACCTCCACTTCGAGGAGGCCGCCGAGCTCGCTTACTTCGGAGCCAAGATTCTGCACCCCACGTGCATCCAACCCGCCAAGTATGCCAACATCCCCGTTCGCCTGCTCAACACCATGGCTCCCGAAGCGCCCGGCACACTCATCGACAACCACCGCGACACAGGCACCATCAAAGCCGTTGCTGCCAAGGACAACATCACCGCCATCCGCATCAAGTCAAGCCGCATGCTGCTGGCCCACGGTTTTCTGCGAAAGGTGTTCGAAATCTTCGAGAGCTGGCACACCAGCATCGACATGATCTGCACCTCCGAGGTGGGCGTCTCCATGTCCATCGACGACACCCGCCATCTGGGCGAAATCGTCCACGACCTGAAGAAATACGGCACCGTCAGCGTTGACCTCGACATGTGCATCGTCTGCGTGGTGGGCGATATGGATTGGGAGAACGTGGGCTTCGAAACACGCGCCATGCAGGCCATGCACGACATCCCTGTCCGTATGGTCTCCTACGGAGGAAGCAACTACAACATCTCCTTCCTCGTCCGTGAAGAGGATAAGCCACGTGCGCTCCGTGCCCTCTCAGCCTGCCTGTTCTAATTTAGTTAAGAGTTAAGAATCGATGGAGCAGCGAGAGCAGAGCCAGACTTGTCCAGAGCTATGCCGAGTCGCGACAGAGGAAAAACGAAGTTTAATTAAGAGTTAAGAAAAAAAGTTTTGGGGATGAGTAGCAGCATGCAAAGCTATTGTCTGACTCCTGAAATCCTGTACTCCTGAACTCCTGAATTGTAAATTATGAACTATGATGAACTTCCCCATCGATAGATTCCAAACGCTACGAACGCCGTTCTACTTCTACGACACGGCGCTACTGAAGCAGACGCTCGACGTGGTTTCGGCCCAACTAGCACGCCACGAAAGTTACCGTATGCACTACGCCGTAAAAGCAAATGCGAATCCTGTGTTGCTCCGTATAATCAGCGCTCACGGCTTTGGTGCAGATTGTGTTAGCGGAGGCGAGGTACAGACGGCCATTGCCCACGGCTTTGCTCCCGAAACGGTGGTTTTTGCCGGTGTAGGGAAAAGCGATTGGGAAATCAATGTTGCCCTCGAAGCCGGCATCGGCTGTTTCAATGTAGAGTCGGCTGCTGAGCTGCGCGCCATCAATGACCTTGCGAAGGCCAAAGGGATGCAGGCTCCCGTTGCCCTCCGCGTCAATCCCGACATCGGCGCACACACCCATACCAACATCACGACCGGGTTGGCAGAAAACAAGTTCGGCATCAACCTCGAGCAGATCGAGGACGTCCTGCGTGAGACGCTTCGCCTGCCTGGCGTCACGTTCAAGGGCCTCCACTTCCACATCGGTTCACAGATAACGGACATGCTGGATTTTCAGGCTCTCTGCAATCGCATCAACGCCCTTTCGGGCGAACTCAGCCGCCACGGCCTTCCCGTGGGCGACATCAATGTCGGCGGTGGCCTGGGGGTCGATTACGAACACCCCGACAAAGCTCCCATGGCTGATTTCGAAGCCTATTTCGATGTCTTCCGCCGTCACCTCGACACGCAGCCAGGCCAAACGGTTCACTTCGAGCTTGGCCGCAGCATCGTGGCTCCTTGCGGCAGCCTCATCACCCGCCTGCTCTATGTCAAGGAGGGCACGGCCAAGCGTTTCGCCATTGTCGACGGCTCCATGACCGAGCTCATCCGCCCCGCCCTCTACCACGCCTTCCACCTGCCGCAGAATCTCTCTGCCGACGGCTCACGCCCCACCGCCACTTACGATGTCGTGGGCCCTGTCTGCGAGAGCTCCGACGTCTTCGCAAAGGCTTTCGACCTCCCCGAATGTCGGCGGGGTGACTTCATCGCCTTCCGTACGGCAGGCGCCTACGGCGAGAGCATGGCCTCGGGCTACAACGCCCGCCCACTGCCCAAAAGCTATTTCTCCTCAGATTTCTTTTAAAAAGGAAAGAAAAGACGTAACTTTGCACCTTCTAAATAGTAAATTGAAAATAGTCAAATAGTAAATTGTCAATTCGTAAGTATGGATGATAGACTTTTCATTTTTGATACCACGCTGCGCGACGGCGAGCAAGTGCCAGGCTGCCAGCTGAACACCGTCGAGAAAATCCAGGTTGCCAAGCAGCTTGAGTTGCTCGGCGTTGATGTCATCGAAGCGGGTTTCCCCATCTCCAGTCCGGGCGACTTCAACTCTGTCATCGAAATCTCGAAGGCCGTCACCTGGCCTACGATCTGCGCTCTGACACGTGCCGTGCAAAAGGACATCGACGTGGCCGTCGAAGCGCTTCAGTATGCCCGCCACAAGCGCATCCACACGGGCATCGGCACCAGCGACATGCACATCAAGTACAAGTTCAACTCCAACCGCGAGGAGATCATCGAGCGGGGCGTAGCTGCCGTGAAATATGCCAAACGATTTGTCGAAGACGTGGAGTTCTACGCCGAGGACGCCGGACGCACGGACAATGAATACCTCGCCCGGGTGGTCGAAGCCGTCATCAAGGCGGGTGCCACCGTGGTCAACATCCCCGACACCACCGGCTACTGCCTGCCCGACGAATATGGAGCCAAGATACGCTACCTCATGGAGCATGTCGATGGCATCGACCGCGCTATCATCTCCACCCATTGCCATAACGACCTGGGCATGGCCACGGCAAACACCATCAGCGGCATCCTGAACGGTGCCCGCCAGGCCGAGGTCACCATCAACGGCATCGGCGAACGCGCCGGCAACACCTCGCTCGAGGAGATTGCCATGATCATCAAGTGCCACAGCACCATCCCCGTACAGACAAACATCAACACGACGAAGATCTACCCCACCAGCCGCATGGTCAGCAGCCTGATGAACATGCCCGTCCAGCCCAACAAGGCTGTCGTGGGCCGCAACGCCTTTGCACACTCCAGCGGCATCCATCAGGACGGCGTGCTGAAAAATGTGCAGACCTACGAAATCATGGACCCCAAAGATGTAGGCATCGACGACAACAGCATTGTCCTCACCGCCCGCAGCGGTCGGGCCGCCCTGCGCCACCGCCTCAGCGTCCTTGGCATCGACATGGACGGCGAACGCCTCGACAAGGTCTATGAGGCCTTCCTCCGTC
The DNA here is from genome assembly GCA_024697785.1 of Bacteroidaceae bacterium. Lineage (GTDB taxonomy): Bacteria > Bacteroidota > Bacteroidia > Bacteroidales > Bacteroidaceae > UBA1189. The sequence goes on from JAILEU010000137.1 coordinate 89,160, forward strand.
TGGCCGACCAGAAGAAGGAGATTGGCGACGACGACATCCTGATGCTGGCGGGCGCTGACCGCACAGCGGGTCACTCCATCAAACTGAAATACCTCCAAGTCACCAGCGGCGTGGGCGTCCGCCCCGTAGCCAGCATCGGCCTCGACGTGGCTGGCGAACAGTTCGAAGCTGCCGCCTCGGGCAATGGCCCTGTGGATGCCGCCATTAAGGCGCTCAAATGCATCATCCGCCGCCAGATGACACTCAAGGAGTTTACCATCCAAGCCATCAGCAAGGGCAGCGACGACGTCGGTAAGGTCCACATGCAGGTGGAGTACGACGGCCAGCTCTACTACGGCTTCGGAGCCAACACCGACATCATCGCCGCTTCCGTCGAAGCCTACATCGACTGTATCAACAAATTCAGACATTGAAACCATAAACTATAGAACGTCAAATAGTAAATAAATGAACACGTTATTCGATAAAATCTGGGATTCGCACGTTGTCCGCAAGGTGGAGGACGGCCCTACGCAACTCTACATCGACCGCCTTTACTGCCACGAGGTCACCAGCCCGCAGGCTTTCGAAGGACTCCGCGAACGGGGCTTACAGTGTTTCCGCCCCCAGCAGATTTTCTGCATGCCCGACCACAATACGCCTACCCACGACCAGGACAAGCCCATCGCCGACCCCGTTTCAAAAGCTCAAGTCGATGCGCTGGCTCGCAACGCCGCTGAGTTTGGCCTCACCCACTTCGGCATGATGCACCCCCGCAACGGCATCATCCATGTCGTCGGACCCGAGCTGGGCCTCTCCTTGCCCGGAATGACCATTGTCTGTGGCGACTCTCACACATCCACCCACGGTGCCATGGGGGCCGTCGCCTTCGGTATCGGCACCAGCGAGGTCGAGATGGTGCTGGCCTCACAGTGCATCCTGCAGAGCAAACCCAAGTCCATGCGCATCCGCATCGAAGGAACACTCGGAAAGGGTGTCACCGCCAAGGATGTCGCCCTCTACCTGATGGCTCAGCTCACCACCTCCGGCGCCACAGGCTATTTTGTCGAATATGCCGGATCCGTTGTCCGCGATATGTCTATGGAAGGTCGTCTCACTCTCTGCAACCTCTCCATTGAGATGGGTGCCCGAGGCGGATTTGTCGCCCCTGACGAGACCACCTTCGCCTACCTGAAGGGACGTGACTATGCCCCGAAGGGCGAGGATTGGGACAAGGCCGTGGCCTATTGGCATACGCTCCGCAGCGGCGACGACGCTGTTTTCGACCGCGAACTTGTTTTTGACGCCGCCGATATCGAACCTCGCATCACCTACGGCACCAACCCCGGCATGGGCATCGGCATCAGCGAAGCCATTCCTGCCGTCAGCACTATCCCTGCCGCCGGACAGGCATCCTTCCTCAAGTCGCTTGACTATATGCACTTCCAGCCCGAAGAGAAACTGCTCGGCAAGCCCGTTGACTACGTCTTCCTCGGCGCCTGCACCAACGGTCGCATCGAGGATTTCCGCGCCTTCGCATCCCTCGTCCAAGGTCACCATAAAGCCGCAGACGTCACCGCCTGGCTCGTGCCTGGCTCGTGGAAAGTCGATGGACAGATTCGTGCCGAAGGCCTCGACAAGATTCTCGCTGAAGCGGGCTTTGAAGTCCGCCAGCCTGGTTGTAGCGCTTGTCTCGCCATGAACGACGACAAGATTCCCGCCGGATGCCTCGCCGTCTCCACCTCCAACCGCAACTTCGAAGGCCGTCAGGGTCCGGGCTCCCGCACCATTCTCGCCAGCCCCTACACCGCCGCTGCCGCCGCCATCACAGGCGTCATCACCGACCCCCGACAGTTTCTTTTATAAAGTTGATAGTTGAGAGTTGATAGTTGAAAGTTGATAGACAAAAAGAAAAAAAAACATGAAACAGCCCTTCACCACCCTCACCTCCACCTGCATACCCCTCCCGCTGGAGAATGTCGATACCGACCAGATTATCCCCGCCCGCTTCATGAAGTCCACCACCCGCGACGAGAAGTTTTTCGGCGACCACCTTTTCTTCGACTGGCGTCACCGTGCTGATGGTACCGACAACCCCGACTTTGTGCTCAACGACCCAGCGTTCCAGGGCAGCACCATCCTTGTTGCCGGTAAGAATTTCGGTTCCGGCTCCAGCCGCGAACATGCCGCATGGGCCATTGCCGGCTACGGCATCCGCATTGTCGTGAGTAGCTTCTTTGCCGACATCCACAAGAACAACGAGCTCAACAACTTTGTCCTCCCCGTTGTCGTTAGCGAGACGTTCCTCAGCGAGCTTTTCGCCTCCATCAAGGCCGACCCCACTACGCTCGTCACCGTCGATCTCCCCACCCAGACCATCATCAATCAGGCCACGGGCCACAGCGAAACCTTCGAAATCAACGCCTACAAGAAGCATTGTCTCCTTAACGGCCTTGACGACATCGACTTCCTCACCTCCGACAAATCTCTCATCGAAGCATACGAGAAAGAAAGGTTAGGGGTTAGAGGTTAGGGGTTAGAGTTCATAGGACATGTTCGTTAAACCTTAAACGTTAAACCTTAAACAATCAACAATAATCATACTTCATTCAAATGAACATCAAGTTAGCAGTTCTCCCTGGCGACGGCATTGGTCCCGAAGTCACCAGCCAAGCCCTCAAGGTCACCGAAGCCGTCTGTCAGAAGTACGGCCACGAACTCCATTACGAATACGGCATTTGTGGCGCTCATGCCATCGATGCCGTTGGCGACCCTTATCCCGCCCAAACCCATCAGCTCTGCATGGAGAGCGACGCCGTTCTCTTCGGCGCCGTCGGCGACCCTAAGTTCGACAACAATCCCTCCGCAAAGGTACGCCCCGAACAGGGTCTCCTCGCCATGCGCAAGCAGCTCGGGCTCTTTGCCAACATCCGTCCCGTCGAGACCTTCGACTGCCTCATCCACAAGTCGCCCCTCAAGGACGACCTCGTCCGCGGTGCCGATTTCATCTGCATCCGCGAACTGACGGGAGGCATGTACTTCGGTCCCAAGAAGGAGGGCGACGACGAAGCCTACGACACCAACCTCTACAGCCGTGCCGAAGTCGAGCGCATTCTTCATGTGGCCTACGGTTATGCCCGCCAGCGCCGTCGCCACCTTACCGTCGTGGATAAGGCCAACGTTCTCGCTTCCTCTCGTCTCTGGCGCAAGGTTGCACAGGAGATTGCCCCCCAATACCCCGACGTCACCACCGACTACATGTACGTTGACAATGCCGCCATGCGCATGATTCAGGAACCCCGTTTCTTCGATGTTATGGTCACCGAGAACACCTTCGGCGACATCCTCACCGACGAGGGCTCTTGCATCACCGGCTCCATGGGCCTGCTGCCCAGCGCCTCTATCGGCACCCACACCAGCGTCTTCGAGCCCATCCACGGCTCTTGGCCCCAGGCTGCCGGCAAGGACATCGCCAATCCCCTGGCCACCATCCTCTCTGCCGCCATGATGTTCGAGTACGCCTTCAGCCTCAAAGCCGAAGCCGCCGACATCCGCCGTGCCGTCCAGCGCAGTCTCGACGAGAACATCCGTACCGCCGACATCCAGGTTGCCGGTCAGCGCCCATACTCCACGACCGAGGTCGGCCAATGGATCACCAGCCAGATAAGCCAGAAGTCAGAATAACGTTTTACGTTTAAGGTTTAACGTTTAACGACCATGCGGCAGGAATTAAACGATAACGATAACGTTAACGATAACCATGAACCATGAATCATTAATCATGAACCCATAGGACGTGTTCGTTAAACATTATGCGATTTACGATTTGGAGTTCAGGAGTTCAGAAGTTGAGGAGTTCAGACGATTGTTCTGCTTTCGGTTCGTTTGCTATACTATCATCTGTCAGTCTGTTAGTCTGAAAGTCTGATACTCTTTTCAACGTCGTGTTCGTTAAACGTTAAACCTTAAACGTTAAACGATAATTATCAATTACCAATTATCAATTATCAATTGCGCCGTCATGCTCTCTTTTACCATCAGCGTTATTGCCCTTTTCGTAGGCTATATGCTTTATAGCCGCGTAGCCGAGCGCGTCTTCGGTCCCGACGACCGTGAGACTCCCGCCATCCGCAAGGCCGACAAGGTCGATTACATCGTCCTGCCCTCCTGGCGCATCTTCATGATTCAGTTCCTCAACATTGCCGGCACAGGCCCCATCTTCGGAGCCATCATGGGCATGTGGTTCGGCCCGTCGGCCTATCTGTGGATTGTCTTGGGATGCATTTTCGGCGGAGCCGTGCACGACTACATCAGCGGCATGCTCTCTTTGCGCCACGATGGTTGTGGGCTGGCTGAGCTGACGGGGCTCTATCTGGGCGGTACGGCTCGTAAGGCGCTCGTCGTCTTCACCATGATGATGATGGTGCTCGTGGGGGCTTTCTTTGTCTATTGTCCCGCCATCATCCTAAGTGGCATCTGGGGCGACAAGATGATGTGGGTCGTCATCATCTTCCTCTACTACGTCACCACCACCATGATGCCCATCGACAAGGTTATTGGCCGCATCTATCCTGCCTTCGCCCTCTCCATGCTGTTCATGGTTGTCGCCTTAGGCATCGTGCTCTTCATCAAGCACCCCGCGCTGCCCGAGGTGTGGGACGGACTTGGCAACTGGGGCGCCACCCGCCTTGGCCTCAAGCAGCCTCTCTTCCCTGCCCTCTTCGTCACCATCGCCTGCGGAGCCGTCAGCGGTTTCCATGCCACGCAGTCGCCCATGATGGCACGTTGCATGAAGAGCGAGCGTCAGGGACGCCCCATCTTCTATGGCGCTATGGTTACCGAAGGCCTCGTAGCCCTCGTCTGGGCTACCATCTCCAGCTATTTCTTCTATGCCGACGGCTGGCGTGCCGTCTGTTCGCCTGAGCTGGTGCAGCAGTTTGCCGAAGGTGCCGATGGCCTTATCCGAAATGCCGACGGCCGTTCGCTCATTCAGTTCTTCGATGCCCCCACGGTGGTCACCACCATCTGCTCGTCGTGGTTGGGCATCGCCGGCAGCATCCTGGCGCTGTTGGGCGTCGTTGCCGCCCCCATCACCACAGGAGGAAGCAGCTTCCGTAGTGCCCGCCTCATCCTTGCCGAAACCTTCGGTCTGAAGCAGACCAGCGCCCGTTCACGCCTGCTGCTCAGCCTGCCCGTCTTTGCCGTAGGTATCGCCCTGCTGGCCTGGCAGATTGGCAACCCCAGCGGCTTCAGCACCGTCTGGCAATACGTCGCCTGGGGCACCCAGCTCATGGCTGTCGTCACGCTATGGGTATGCACGGTCTATCTCACGCGCGAGCACAGAGTCTATTGGCTCACCCTCATCCCCGCCCTTTTCATGACGATGGTCGTCACAGATTTCTTCTTCGTCTCGCCCACCATTTGCGGACTGCCCACGCTCATTTCGCTGATCCTCGCCGCTGCCGTCACCCTCACCAGCCTCATCAGCTACATCGTCTGGAAGAAGAAAGTTGAAAGTTGAAAATTGAAAGTTGAAAAAAGTTGGATTCCATCCTTCGTTTTCTCGCCATGCCAAAGCTAAAGCAAGCTTTGCTTTGGTCATTTGGCTTAACAAAAACGTTCCCAACACCCCTCCCCAGGGCGCCACTCTGGGAAAAAAACAGCCTTTTTCTTGCTAATCCTTTTTTATCGTATTATCTTTGTCGCGTAGTTTGTCATCTTATGGACAAAATATTTCGTTTATGCTTGACAGAACGCAGACCATAGAAAAACTGAAAACCACTCGCCAGTATCTTGACGAGCGCTATGGTGTACACTCCATGACGCTCTTTGGCTCGCTGGCTCGCAATCAGCAGCGAGAAGACAGCGATGTGGACATTTGCGTAGAGATGGAACCCAACCTGTTTAACCGTGCTGGCGTAAAAATCTATTTGCAAGAACTGCTCGGATGCGACGTTGATGTTGTACGAATGCGAGAGAACATGAATCCCTTGTTTAAACAACAAATCCTAAAATATGGAATTCGAGTCTACTGAGAAACAGGCTATGGTCTATGAGACCCTGAAGAATATTGAGACGGCTATCAACCGGCTGCAGGAGCGTACAGTGCAGATTCACACAGCTGACGATTTTCTCCTTTCCCCCTTTGGCATGGAGAAACTCGATGCCGCTTGTATGGTCATCATAGCTTTGGGTGAAGCGGTAAAGACGCTTGACAAACTCACCAACGGGGAATTGCTTCCCACTTATCCCGCTGTCGAGTGGAAGAAGGTCATGGGAGCAAGTGACATTATGGCACACCACTATTTCGAAGTTGATGCAGACGAAGTATTCAATATCGTGAAGAACGACTTGGAGCCATCGAAAAAAGCCATCGCCTATTTCAAGACTGAACTGTTCGAAAATGATAATCAACAACAAAGTATATCAGGGGGTCTTTGATTCAGCGTATCAGTTGTCCTGTCCCTGTGATTCTCGAGGGTGTTTACATAAATCGCTCTCGCTCGGCCATTTGCAAACAAGTTTGCACGGCACTCGCTTAATCGCGATTTTCTCCTGATTTTCATTGTTCTCATTTCTTCTTAATTGTGAACTCCACTTTTTGTATTCCGCGCTTATAGACATTGGCGAGGATGAGGGCGTAGCGCAGGGTTTCTCCCTGTTTCATCGATTGCTGTACGTGGGTCATCTCGCTCTCGGTTAGTATGTTCTTGAAGAGGAAGCAA
>JAILEU010000143.1 GCA_024697785.1 Bacteroidaceae bacterium
AAAAGTTGGGATTTAGGAGTTCAGGAGTTCAGGAGTTGAGCTTCGCTCTTCCTCTGTCGCGACTCGGCAGAGTTCAAACCAGTTTGACTCTGCTCTCGCTGCTCCATCGGTTCAGGAGTTCAGACAATAGTTTTACAGACGAAAACCTGCATACAAAGGTATCGTCTGAACTCCTTGTAACTCCTGAACTCCTGAACTCCAAAAAAACAAACAGCTTCATCTCTCATTCTTCATTCAATAGGGCTTTTTATTCTTCATTTTTCATTTTTCATTCTTCATTAAAAAAAGTTCTTCATTTTTCATTTTTTCCTGGGATTCTTATTCCAGTGATAGACGAGATGGAGCATGACGTATTGGGGCAGGGAGCGGTAGAGTGTCTCGGTGCGGCCTTGAGCGGTGACGACGTACTGCGTGGCGGTGAGCTGCTGCAGGAGGTCGAAGGCTTCGAGACGGACGATGAGCTTACCCTTCAGCAGGGGTTGGCTGACGGAGGCATTGACGAGGAAGTCGTCGGTGTTGAGCTCGGCGCTGCCGTAGCCGCGGCGGCTGTACATGGTGGCGTCGGTGGCGAGGGTGGTGCCGAGCCGCGGCAGGGTGTAGCGGGCGGTGAGGCCGTAGCGGTAGTCGAGGGCCGAGAGGGTGGCGAAGTCGCGCATGCGGCCCTCGCTGCGGCGCCAGCTGATGTCGCCTGTGGCGCGGAGGTTGAGGGCGCCCTGCTCATATTGGATGTAGGCTCCGTCGTGGAGGGTGAGGGTGTTGACAGTGCTCAGCTGGCTCTCTGTCTCGCCCTCGAGGCGTGTGTAGTCCTTGTCGTGGTGCAGGTTGGCGTCGGCGTTGGTCTGTACGGTCCATGAGCGCTGCTCGCCGAGGATGTTGGTGTAGTCGAAGGCTGCGCCGGCGGTGTAGGCGCCGCCGATGTTCATGGGCTGGTAGGTGAAGACGCCGGTCAGCGGGGCGTAGGTGACGGCCTGTGCCACGTCGCGATGACGGTAGTCGAACGAGGCTCCGACGTGGTAGCGCTGCGGATGCTCGCGGTCGCCGGTGTTGCCGTCGTTAAAATCGGCGGTGAGCTTCGTCGTGACGCGTCCCTTGAGGGCGGGGTTGCCCAGCTTGACGATGAGTGGGCGGCTGTCGTCGCGGTAGGTGATGCGGTCCATCAGCATGGGTGCGCTGCGGTCGTGGCTGGCGCTGAGGCGGATGTCGTGGCGGCCGTAGTTCTTCACAATGCGGTAATCCGCCGAGACATTGAGATAGACGGTGGTCTGGGTGGCCAGCGTGTCGAGGGCGCCGCGCCGGTAGGCGAGCCGCTCGCGACGGACGGGGACGCTGAATCCCGTGCGGAACCGATTGTACGATATCGTATAAGGGAGGTCGTCGCTGTAGCGATAGGTGTCCGACTTCCAGAAGCTGGCGCCGAGGGAGTTCTGCACTTGCTCGCGGTGGCTGTCGTAGGAGTTGCGGGTGTCGGTGATGGCGGCGAGGGCGTCAATCTGCGAGGCGAGCATCAGCGTGTCGGGGTGGTAGAGGTAGTCGTGGCTGCGCTCGGACGTGTACCCGATGAGGTCGCCGCCGAACATCACGTGGTAGCTTCCGCCCAGCTCCTTTTGGTAGGAGAGGTTTGCCACCCCCCAGGTGTTCTGGTTGCTGATGTCGTCGGCATTGACGATGTCGCCTTGTGGGGATAACCGTTGGCTTCGCCTTCGTCCGTCGCGACTCGGCCATTCAAGCAAGCTTGATGGCTCTCGCTGCTCCGTCCGTTGCTCGTACGCGGCGGACTGCTGCGCCTTTTCTTGTGAGTGGTTCCAAAAGGTGTAGAACGTCATTCGCTGCCCTTCCCCTAGGTTGAAGGCTCCCTGCACGTTCAGCTGGCCGCGCAGGGAGGTGCCCTTGCTTATGCCGACGGAGCGGAGGGCGGCCGTCAGCGTGTCGTCCCACTGCTCGAAGGCCGAGCTCGTCGTGCCGTCGCGGCGGGCATAGCTGAATTCGGCGTTGGAGTATATCCACGTCGGCTTCTTGAGCGTAAAGTTGTTGGATATCCTCAACTGTCCGCTTCCCTGCCGGCTGAACGACTCGGTGAGCGACGTGGGCGTGCTGCCGGCGAGAAACTGCTCGCTGCGCTGATGCATGGTCTGCTCGTCCGTCGTGGAGGTGTATTCGGCGCGGAAGGTGTCGCTCAGCTTGTCGCCCTTGGCGTAATAGGATATCTCGGCGGCGGCGCTGCGGGTGGTGATCAGCGAGCGCGGCATGCTGGCTGGCGTCCAGTGGTCGGACTGCCCGATGTGGCGTGTCTCGCCCACGTTATTGGCGTTGGCCAGCAGGGTGAGGCGCGTCCTGTCGGTGAAGCCGAGGGCGAAGGCGCGGCCCAGCCAGCGGCCCTCGGTGCCCGCGGCAGCCTCTATGTTGCCGATGTAGCCGCGGCTGTACTCCTCCTTCAGGTTGACGTCCATGACGTACTTGCGCGGCTCGACGTCGTAGCCCAGCGCCTCGCTCATGTCCGTCTGCTTCTCATAGACCTTCAGGTGCTTGACGGTGTAGTAGGGCAGGTTCTGCATCAGCACGCGCTTGTTGCCGCCGAAGAAGGTGTGCGAGCCCAGCAGCAGCTCATCGACCTTGCGGCCGTTGACGAATATCTCGCCGTCGTCGTTCATCGTCACGCCCGGCAGCTGCCGGATGAGGTCGTCGAGCATCGAGCCTTCGGGCATGCGGAAGGCAGTGGCGTCGTAGATGAGCGTGTCGCCACGGTAGAAGAACTTGATCTTCGTGGCCGTCACGGTGACCTCGTCGAGCGTCACATTGCGCATGCGGAACATCTGCAGGGTGGGCACCTCTACTTCGTCCTTCCAGGGGTTGGTGACAGCTGCGCGTTGCCAGACGTCGTCGTAGCCGTCCAGCCGGGCGCGAAAGAGGTATTCCTTGCGCTCGGGCTTTACGTTGACCATGAAATGGGCGTTTTTTACCCGCATGCCCGCTCCGAAAACTTGTACTATGGTCAGGGAGTCCACGAGCACGGTGCTGTCCGCCGCGTGCAACGACACGTTGGCCTGGGGCAGGGGCATGTCGAGGAAGCCGTCCCTTACCTCACCCACCAGCCTGATTCTATCGGGCAGCTGGAGCTGTTTCTTCGTGGCCTGCACGCTGATGGTCTGACCTTGTACCTTCACCTTCACGGGCTGCCCCTTGCAGATTTTCCTGATGGCGTCGGGGACGGTCTGGTCTTTCACGCGAGCCGAGGTCCGCAGGTCGTCCAGCCCGTCGGCGAGGATGTCGATGGTGTAGTCGGTCTGCCCTTGACTGATGAGCCCGAGGGCTTCAAGGAGCGGTGTGTCGTGAAAGTCGTGGGTGACGGTCTGCTGCGCCGATGCGTGAGAGGCATATAATATAATAATAAGGAGTAGGGTGGTCGTAATCTGCTTTTTCATTGTTCATCTTCGCTTTTGGCTTCAACAAAAAGGGTATCGTGCTGCATGGTCAGCAGCAGGCCGTCGAAGGCGTTGAGTCGGCGGACGAAATCGTCGAGCGGCGCGTCGGGGTCCCACGTCATGATGAGCTGCATCTGCCGCGATGTCTCGTCACGGAAGGTGACGGCCTTGCCGTAATGCCCGGCTACGACGGTGAGGATGCTGTCGAGCCGTACTTGGGTAAAATGGACGGGCTCAGCCTTTTTCTGCCCGACCTGCGCGGAGCGACTTTGAGTAAAATGAATAGCGCTGGCGGCAAGTCCTGCCGCGAGGACGATGCCACCGAACACGGCAGCCACGCGACGCCTTCGGCGCAATGGATAATTGGGATAGCCTCCCCCGTCCCCTCCTGAAGGAGGGGTGACTTGGTTAGGGGTTAGGGGTGAGGGGTTAGGGTTGTTTGCTGCGCCAGCTTTGACCCTAACCTCTAACCCCTCACCACTAACCCCTGACCCTTGGGGAAGGCTCCTGGGCCTCAGAAGGTCGGCGGCGGCGGAGAGCTCTTCGTAGTAGTGCCGGCACTCGGTACACCCCGCCATGTGGCGTTCGAGACGGGCTTTCGTTCGGGGGCTTACCTCCTTGTCGAAGAGGTCGGCCACATGATGTCGGAATTCTTTGCAGTTCATAGTGTCGTAAAGGTTTTTTGAGGGTTAAAACTGTGGGGGAACGCGCATTCCTCGCCTTATCTTTTCCAATCCGTACTGGAAACGCGACTTGGCCGTGGTGAGCGGTATGCCCAGGATGTCGGCAATCTCGCGGAAGCTCTTGTCGCCATAGAACCGCAGGCGGATGACCTCAGCCTGTTCACCCGGGATGCTGGCTAGGAGGCGACGGATGCGGCGGAACTCCTGGCCGAAGTCTTCTGCCTCGTCAGCGGCGGGGTCTGGCAGGCTTTCTGGCGGATAGGCCACGAACGGCCTTTCCTGACGCTCGCGGCTGGTACAGAGGTTGATGAGCGAACGGAAAAGGTAGGCACGGAGGTCGTTCACGCGGACGCTGCCGTCACTCAGCCGCTGGTGGACCGAGCGGGCGAGCTCGGTTTGCGACGACTGAAGCTTTAGCTTCACAAAAGAGTGCTCGAAGAGCTTCAGGCATACGTCCTGCACGACATCCTCGGCATCGTCCCTGCTGCCCAGCCGGTAGAGGGCGTACTGGAGCAGCGCGGGGCGTTCTGCCGCTATCAGCTGGCCGAAGGCCGTGGTTCTCTCCCTTGCGGGGACATCACAATGCGGCTTCCCTGTACCTTCCGGGGCGGAATGCTTTTCTGTCAATTTCATCTCTGCTGCGGTCTCTTTCTGCCTATACGACGCAAAGATATCGAAAAAGACGCAAATAATTTAGAAAAACATCGACTCTATTTTCCTATTTGCCTACTCTATCTATAAACAGGGGCGGCGTTTATATAAACAGGGGCCGTGTTTATATAAACAGGGGCGCTGTTTATAAATATCATCAAACGACAGAAAAAACTCTCCAAAAAAATCGAAAAACATCTACACCTCTACACCAAAAGACTTAATGCGTTGAATGTTTACGTAATACGCGGTGTAGATAGCCAAAATATCTACACTTTTCTACATCAATCTACACGGCATATCCTTTTCGACTTTCCCTATATGACAAGACAACAAGGCGATATTTTACAATAAAACAGCTGTTTTTCCCATTGTTTATTAAACGTCGTCAATTCTTTTTAATGCAAAAAGCTATATGCCAGGAAACAAGCTATGAAATCTGTATAAGTACATATAAAAATCAATCAATATTGTGACGTTTTCCTGTCTTTGCACGGCGGCGGAGGAACAGGAAAGCGGCAACTAAGGCGATGGCGGCAAAGGCAAAAACGATGGCGCCTTCGGCACAATTGATAATTGACAATTGATAATTTCCCTTTTTCCATTGTCCATTAAGGAGGTAGGTGCCGTCGGCGATGAGCTGGAGCGTACGGTCGAGGATGTAGTCGCCGTTGTAGTGGAACTCGGCCTCGGTCATGGGGATGTCGCAGTCGGGGATGACGCCGCGGCGGGCGGGCAGGCGCTCGCTGACGCCAGAGTCAATCACCACGCGCACCATGGGGATGGAGGCCTGGAACTCGCTGTTCGGCAGGTAGATGTTGGCAAACTTGATGCAGGTCTCGCAATGGTAGGCGCTCATGGTCTCGCGGCCGACGATGTAGCCGCGGTCGTTCCGCTTGACGGCTCCGGCCAGGAAGGCCGAGGCGCTGGCGGAACGGCTGTCGATGAGGACGTAGAGGCGGCCATTGTACCCCAGCGAGTCGATGGCGGAGATGGTGGCGTTATCCTCCTCTTCCTCCATCTGGTAGAGCCCCTTGCGGCCTTCGACGGGCTTGAAGTTGCTCCCGAAGATGGTGTCGCCCTCGGGCCAGTTCAGCGTACCGCTCTTGAAGAGGTGGGCGTTGACGCGCTGGTAGCCGGTGTGGGGACGGTCGGGGGTGCGGCCCAGCAGGGCACGCGTGATGCGGGCCTGGACACCGGCATCGCCACCGAAGTTGTTGCGGACGTCGAAGATGAGGAAGGGCACGCTGTCGCGTTCCGCCGCATAGATGGCATCGACGACGCTGTCCGTGTCGAGCTGGCTGAGGCTGAAGGTGCTGATGCCGATGTAGAGGACGCTGTCGTTCTCCCGTCGCACCTCGAAGGGGCCGCGCTGGCGGCGGTTGACCTGCTGATGGCGGGCCCATTTTGCGGTCGGGTAGTCTTTCGGCGTGTAGCCGGGCACCATGGGCAGCTCTATCCGTTCGCCATCGGTGAACTCATAGACGACGGTCTTACCCACGGGCTGGGGGCCGAGCTCGAGCCCATAGTCGATGGCGTTCCAGTAGCAGGCGTTGTAGTCGCCCACGGAGGTGACGCCGGCATCGTAGCCGGTGGAGTTGCGGCGGGTGATGGATATCAGCTCCGTGGCGGGGCGGCCGTCGATGCGGGCGATGTGGCGCCCGACGTAGGCGGCATGGGTGCTGTCGGCCATCAGCACCACGCAGGTCATCGTACCCAAAGAGTCGCCGGTAGCCACCTGCCCGAAGAAGAGCGACGGAAGGGCGTAGCGCAGGCCGCGGCTCCGCTCCTTCGGGTCGGCGGGCACGGGGCAGCTGATGTAGAAGTGCGAGTCGTGGATGGCGGCGTTGTAGTCCTTCATGAGGGCGGCGAAGTCCTTCAGCGCGATGCCGTCGGCGGGGATGCGCGCCAACTGCTCCTCCACGAAGGCGTCGTACTCCTCCTCGGTCATGAGGTCGTCGAGCGAGGGATAGATTTCCTTCACGCTGCCGGCCAGCTGGCGGTAGTCGGCCTCGGCCTCGTCGCGGGTGAGGTGGAGCTTGCGCGGTTTCGGCTCGGGGCGGCGGAAGGTGGTGCGCAGGCCGAAGGGCGTCATGGGGTCGTCGGCCTTTGAGCGGACGGAGACGGAGAGGTCGATGTGGGGCTCGGGGATGGCGTGGTAGGCCCACGCCACCGTGCCGAGCACATCGCCGCGCCCCACCTTGGTGCCTGAAGGAAGAACGTTGTCGCGCCGCAGACCGTGTATCCAGAGGGTCTTGTCGCCTATCTTGAGGCCGACGGAGAGCGTGAGGTAGCGGATGTCCCATCCCTTGCGGCGGAAGTACTCCTTCTGCTCGGCGATGAATTCGTCGTAGGGCTTGTCGTCGGGGCCCCAGCCGACAGAGTTGGTGAGCGAGGTGTAGTAGGTGTAGTCGCAGCTGGTGACCACGGCGTCGGCGGGACAGAGGACGTTCGTCCCCTCCGGCGCGGCAATGAAGAGGCCACCGAAGTTCAGTTCCTTCTCAATGTTGTCCTGCGGACGGTAGAGTATGCCGTCGCCGGCCCGCTGCCCCTCGATGGGCCATAGCCAGGCTTCTTCGGCAGCGAAGAGCGTAAGACCAATGGTGGCGAATAGGGCCTGGGCGAAGGCGCGGCGGAGGATGGTACGTTTCATTTTCTTGTATTGTTTATCGTTATTAATCATGTTTGCAAGGGCAAATATAGTTTTTTCTGGCGTTCCGGCCATGATGTCGGCAGATCTTTTTCTTGTTCGGATGGGGAGTTTAACCTTTTTTCGTAGTTGCAGAAATGGGTTTTTTAGTTGTTAACTATTTTCACCAGAACGGGAAATGGGAAGCGGCAGGCTTGGAATTTACTTCTTCTATTGTACAACTCAAAAAACCCATGAAGAATGGCCTCCCCTGCCACTTCCCTCTGGATACATACACCTGAATGACGCGTAACAGTACAAAAAAGACGTAATCATTTACAATAATTTGAACCGTGCGGTGAGGATGACGTTCCGCGGACGGAGGCGGGCGGTGGTGGCGTAGATGTCGAGGGCGGAGTAGTGGACCTGGGTGTAGGTCTGTTGATTGAAGAGGTTGTTCAGCTCCAGCTGCCAATCGACGTGCTTCGTCTTGAGCTTGGCCGCGACGTCGCC
>JAILEU010000192.1 GCA_024697785.1 Bacteroidaceae bacterium
GAGGACATCGAGTACTACCTCTGCGGTCCTCCCATGATGGCCAAGACGGTCCTCGACCTCCTCGACAGCCTCGGCGTCGATCCCAGCATGATCAGTTTCGACAACTTCGGCGGCTAACGAGAGCAAAGCCAAACTCGTTTGTAAAAAAGGGACACCCATCGTGGATGTCCCTTTTTTTAATTTTAGCAACTTTTTTGTGTCGAAAATAGAAAAAATGCTCACACTCGGAAAACTTCAAGAAGAATTTTGACTTTTTCTCTCGCTAAATCGCATTTTTTCACTATCTTTGTCAGCGAAAAGGGAATTGTGAATAAAGCAACAAAATTATAATGATAATGTCAACCGCTATGAGAAAAATTTTCAGAACTATGGTGTGCTGTGCGATGATGTCGTGCAGCTTGACAGCGTGGGCCGAGGTGGTCTATCAGGATGGCAACGTACGCTTCACGCTCATTGACGAGGGGACTCTTCGCCTCGAATATGCCCCCGACGGCAAGTTTGTTGACAACAAGAGCTTCATGGCTGTCATCCGCGAATATCCCGAGGTACCCTGCAAGGTTAAGGATGGTTTACGCCAAGTGACCATCAGCACCAGCAAGCTGAAGCTGGTCTATAAGAAGGGTACGGCGCCGCTGAGCAGCGACAACCTCACCATCAGCAGCACGAAAGCCATCTCGACACCCTTTGTGTGGAAGCCCGGCATGCAGCAGAAGGGCAACCTGAAGGGCACTTACCGCACCCTCGACGGCTACGACGGAGCCGAATACCAGTACAGCAACCCTAAACACGAGATGCCCATTGAGGACGGACTGCTGGCCACCGACGGTTGGAGCCTCATCGACGACAGTAAGAGCCTGCTTTTCGACGGCTCTACCGACTGGGACTGGGTCACCGAGCGCAAGAGCGCCGAGGGGGCGCAGGACTGGTACTTCATGGCCTACGGCCACGACTACAAGAGTGCCCTGCTCTCCTACACCCGCTTCGCCGGACGAGTGCCCCTGCCGCCCCGCTACACCTTCGGCTACTGGTGGAGCCGCTACTGGAGCTACTCCGACCAGGACCTCCGCAACCTCATTGGCAACTTCCAGCGACTCGACCTTCCGCTTGACGTGCTGGTCATCGACATGGACTGGCACCCCATCAGCGAACAAGCCGGAGGAGGATGGACGGGCTGGGACTGGAACGAGATTCTCTTCCCCGACTACAAAGCGTTTCTGAAATACCTCGACGACCAGGGCGTCAAGACCACCATGAACCTCCATCCTGCCCAAGGTGTGCGTCCCTTCGAAAAGAAGTACGACGAATTCATGCAACGTCTGGGCAAGAACGACGGCAAGACCTACGAATGGCTCGGCTCGGACAAGCGCTACGTGAAGGCTCTCTTCGACACCTATCTCCACCCCTACATGAACGAAGGCGTTGACTTCTGGTGGCTCGACTGGCAGCAATGGGAGAAGGACCGTGTCATCAAGAACCTCGACAATGTGTTCTGGTGCAACTACATCTGGTTCTCCGATATGGAGCGGAACGGCACCAAGCGCCCTATGCTCTATCACCGCTGGGGTGGATTGGGCAACCACCGCTATCAGATTGGTTTCTCGGGCGACTCATACATCACCTGGAAAAGCCTCAAGTTCCTGCCCTATTTCAATTCGACGGCCTCTAACGTTCTATACGGCTACTGGAGCCACGACATTGGCGGCCACCAGAGCCATCGCTACGGAACCCCCGTCGAACCACAGCTCTATACCCGTGCCATGCAGATGGGACAGTATCTGCCCATCATCCGCAGCCACAGCACCAAGGATCCTAGCCTAAACAAGGAACCCTGGGCATTCGACCAGACCACCCAGCAACGGCTGGCAAACGTCATTAATGGCCGCTACGCTCTTGTGCCTTACATCTACACCATGGCGCGTAAGACCTACGAGACCGGTATCTCGCTGTGCCGTCCCCTCTACTACGATTATCCAGAGGCCAAGGAGGCATACGAGTATAAGGAAGAGTACATGTTCGGCGACAATATACTCATCGCCCCCGTCACCGAGGAGGTCGACAAGACCGACGGCTATGCCACCGTCAGCCTCTGGCTCCCCGACGGCCAATGGCTTGAGTACGAGACTGGCCAGATGCTCCAAGGCGGAAAGGCCTACCAGCGCCGTTTCACCATGGACGAGTATCCCGTCTATGTCAAGGCCGGAAGCATTCTCCCCTACTACGGCAAGCTGAAAAACCTCTCCGGTACCACGCAGCCCGTCACCGTCCGCGTCTTCCCGGATGCAGACAAAGGCGAGTTCCAACTTTACGAGGATAATGGCGAAGACCGTAACTACGCTACCGAATATGCCTTCACGCCACTCTCCTACTCCCGTCAGGGTGACGTGCTCTCCGTTACCATCGGCGTCCGCAAGGGCAACTACAAGGACATGCCCGCCCGTCGCCACTACCTTGTCGCCCTGCCCTGTCAGAAGGCACCCTTGAGCGTCAAGTGCGGCGGAAAATCCATGCCTTTCACCTATGACGGCATGAACCTCGAGACCACCATCGACCTTGGCGAGATTGACTGCTCGATGGCCACTACCCTCGAAGTCGTCATGCCCGCACAGCCCGAGCTGGTGGCTGGCACGAAAGGCGAGTTCCGCCATCTGCAGACCGTCGTTCGCGACTTCAAGCAACACGATGCTGGCATGGTCTATACGGCCGACTTCGGCTTCCTCGAGGCAGCCCCCCTACGTCTCTCCTATCATCCCGAGAAGCAGGAAGAGACGCTCAGCACCTTCTTCCAGAAGTATGGTACCATCCATCAGGTGCTGATGGAGCAGATGGGCGTCGGCGACAACTACCAGCGCGCCGTCCGCCATCTGGGCATCCAGAGTTTCCTCACCGATGTTCCCGCCGAAGCCTATCAGGCTGACGGCAAGTCTGGATTCTCCGCCCGCTACTATAACAACAAGACCCTCACGGGCGATCCCGTGGCAACGGCCCACATGGAGAAGATCGACATGTTTGAGAGTCAGAGCCCCCGCGACGGCGTCAAAGCCGACGGCTGGAGTATGATTCTGGAAAGCGAGCTCACGTCGCCCGCCGACGGCACGATTGCCTTCTCCCTCACCGGCGACGACGGCTACCGTCTTGTCGTCGATGGTCGCGAGCTATGCTCTGACTGGGGCGACCATGCCGAGACCTCCCGCCTTGCCACCATCACCACCACCAAAGGCCAGCGCCACACCGTACGAATAGAGTACTACGACAACGAGTACAACGGAATCCTTCGTATGAAGACAATGGTGATTCAATAGTCTGCCCTCTCTTATTGCTCCACTTTATACTGACGGAAAAGAGCCAAACACAATCAAAGCAGGGACGTCACATGCAGTATATGACGTCCCTGCTTTTTCTGGCAACCCATCCATAAGACGGTTCCTGGGCTGAATATTCAACCCAAATCGGTCATTAGGTCGACTGTTGTTCTTATTATTCTTTTTCAGTCTATTCTTGTCATATCAGCATTTCTTTCGGCATCTTGTCCACATCGCTGTCTCGACGTAGCTCGCTACGCCTTCGGCATCGATGAGAACAATCTGCTCGAAACA
>JAILEU010000201.1 GCA_024697785.1 Bacteroidaceae bacterium
TCAAACTCTTCATTGTAATATGTAATGTTTTGTTCTGTTCCTTCTCGTGATGACCTATCCTTTCTTTATCTTCCTTATTAAAGGAATCACTTGACGGTTCGTTCTTTTCCTTTGTTCTTGGACTTTTCTCTTCACTGCCGAGCTTGCCTTCCCAGACTCACCGGAAATCCGGAATCGGGGCGACAAGGCACGGCTGCTCTTGTACTACTTCGTCTGTATGGAAATGATTTCAAAGATCGCTCTGGTGCTTTTTCGGAAGGCGCAGAAAAAAATAGCCCTCGGCTAAGAGGGGGATTCCTCTGCTCTTCCTCCGAAAAGCGGATGCAAAGGTACACCGACTTTTTCATACCACCAAATCTTTTTGCAAGTTTTTTCAGAAAAACATGAAAAAAGAGCAAAAAACAGGAGAAAATGGCCTTTCCTAAGCGCGAAAAGGCCTTTCAGCGATGGGAAAAGGCCTTTCTACGCAAAGAAAGGGGCGTTCGCAGCAGGAAAAGGGGCGTTCGCAGCAGGGAAAGGGGCGTTTACCGCAAAACGAAACGTTTGAAAAACGCTGACGAAACGTTTCAACCTGGACTTTGGAACGTTTCGTCAGCTGACGGAAGGGCCTTTTCCGTTCAGAAGAGAGGGGTGAAGCGGTTTATATGCGCTATTGAAGACGGGAGAAGCGGAGCTGTGCCATCAGCGCAGGGCGGCCTTGAACGTGTAGAGATATGGAACGGGAACACGCTCCACGGGCCGCTCGCGGTCGGTAGGGATGGTGGGAACGGGGTCGTCGGGCATCGCGACGGGACGACGGCGGCGGAAGGGTGGCTGGTGGTCGGCCGGTGCAGCCATAACGACAAGAAACACCTTCGAGGCATCAGAACCGAGCTTGAACGACATCTTCGCCAGCTTTGACTTGGAAGAGAGCGTGTGCATAGGACTATAGACGGAATGCCCGTCGCGGTTCACCACGACGAAGCCGCAGCGGAAGCCACCCTGCTCGACGGGTACCGTGGTGCAGAAGGAGACGATAACCCTCATACCCTTTTCAGGCATAGCCAGCGGAATGACATTGAAACCATAGTTCTCAGGCACATTGGAGGCCTTAGGCGCATACCAGCCGTCGCCCAGCGTATCAAGCTCGGTGGACATCTGGCAAGCATAGGGACGAGTAAGACTCCAACAGCGGGGATAGTCAAGATTGACAATGTGGCAGACCGCATCGTACATCTCGTCGCAGAAGGCTGCCTGCGAAAGGTGGTAGAGTTGCTTGTAAGTGATGACGGGGTCGTCGCCACGCTTACCGGCCCGATAGAGGTCACTGATGGAGGAGAGCCCACGCTTCATGCCCCAGTACTCTATTATATAAGGAGAGCGGTAAATGTTCTCGAAGCTCAGATAGGCCTTATGGGTATTCTTGCAGAAGGCATCCCAATGGTAGCGCTCGGACCCAATCCAGTTGGGGTTCACCTGCCAGAGCATCCACTGGCTTGTCATCTCGAAGAAACCGCTTCCGCCCCAGGCCTCGCCCTCGCCGTCGCACATAATTTGGCTTTGGAAGCAGTGTCCCAATTCGTGGGCGATGCAGTTGAGCGTCTTGTCCCGCAACCGATTGGGAGCCACCCAAAGGGCGCCGATGACGCCGTCGTAGTCGCCGCCATAGGCGGTGCCCTCGAGGCTATAGTTGATCATGACCATCATGCGATATTTGTCGCAAAGAGAACCTGCGTGGGCAAATTGGAGGGTGTTGTAGTAATAGTCGTAGAACGTCTCGAGGCGCTCGCAGAGGTTATCGAGGTCAACGTCCATCTTGTGTCCGTCAAGATCGGGCGGAGAGGAGAGGTCGTCGCCAAAGCCATCCTCCCAAAATACGACGAAGTTGTCCGTCAGGCGGCTGTGGGCATAGCACCAGCGAGAGGAAGGATTATTGAAATCGTTATCCTGCAAGTCCTTGGGGATGTATATCTCCTTACCGTCGGCAAAGCATAGAGCCGAAAACGAAAGGAGAAGAGCGGATAAAGCAAACAGTCGTTTCATAGAAGGTGGGGGATTGGGGTTAGGGGCTAGGGGTTAGCGGCCACTGGGATTGGTGCCGTTGAACTGAACCTGCCAAGGCCATTTATTGTCGTCGGTGTCGGTGTCGGCCTTACTAGCTTCGGTGGGCCAAGGATGGCGTTCGTAGTTCTTGGGTGCGCCGCTGACGACAAACCACAGCTTGGCGGAGTTAGCGGGGACGTTGAAGGTAGCCGTTCCGCTGGCATCGGAGAAGATGTCGCCATAGGTCGTGCTGCCGTCTCTGTTGTAGGAGACGAAGCCGTATCGCCAGCCGGCGTTGTTGCGCGGTCCGCACTTGTATGTCGAACCCTGCATGGCGTAGAGTCCCTCGAACGAGGCCGTTACGGTCTTACCCGCCGCGCCGTTCAGCAGCATGGCGTTGAAGCCGGTGCTCTCGGGAGCCTTGTTGTCGGCAATGCGCCACCAGCCGTCGACCTTCGAGAAGTTGGTGACGGCGACGTCGCCGACAGCGTTTTTGCCATAGCTGCGTACCTCGCCCAGGTCGTAGGTGACGATGTGGGCTGCATAGCGCCAGATGTCGTCGTTGAAGGCCGCATTGTCCATGCCCGTCAACCGCATATAGGTCTCACACGGATCCTCGGGGTAGCACGACTCGCGCCATAGCTTGCCGATGAAGTCGAT
This sequence comes from Bacteroidaceae bacterium, assembly GCA_024697785.1. Taxonomy (GTDB): domain Bacteria; phylum Bacteroidota; class Bacteroidia; order Bacteroidales; family Bacteroidaceae; genus UBA1189. Next base: position 2,683 of record JAILEU010000201.1, read on the forward strand.
GCCATACTTATCGACCCAGTACCACTGGATGAAATAGTTGGCATAGCGGGGACGCTCGTGGAGGACGTGGAGATTAGCAGAGGCGGTGAACTCGCCATGCCATCCGGCAAAGGCCTGAGGCTTGTAGTCCTCGGACGCCGAGAAGCGCTGGAGGCTCTGCCACTGGGCACACTGTTCCCACCAGCCGCACCCGCCGCTGCCGTTTGCGCCGAAGCCATAGCGCCAGCCGGGTCCCTGTGTGCCGCTGGCGCTGGGGCGCTGGCTCTCGGGCATGCCCTTCTGCTCGAGATAGTCGCAGAACACCATGTACTGGAACGAGTGGCCAATCTCGTGAGCAATGGTGCTGCCCACGGGCTTGCAGGTGCTGGGGTTGACCCACAGCGCACCGATGACGTTGTCGTAGCCGCTGCCCGTCGCCAGCCATTCGCTCTGGTAGAGGATATAGATCTCCATCTTATAGCGGTCGAGGACGGACTTGCCCTTACCGGTTTCGGCAAACCGGAGCGTACCGATGTTCATGTCGTAGAACAGTTCAGCCTTCCGCAGCAGGTCGTCGATATCGACCGCCATGCTGCTGACCTTACAGGTGGTTGGCGACGTGTCGGCCGTGCCTTTGCGCGAGCCGAAGAGGCCGTACTCGCCGTACTGCCTGTCCCAGAAGACCACGAAGTGCTCGCTCTGCTTGCTGCGGCACCAGCTCCACTTGCTGTCGCTGCGCAGCATATCGAAGGTGAACTCGCGGGGTTTGTAGTACTTGTCGAAGTCGGGCACGTCGGCCTCGGTGAGCACAAGGGGCGCCACGCCCTGGGTAACAGAGACGCGTTTCTTGGATTTGCCCGAGCGGACGGTGACGACAGCCGAACGGATCTCGGGCGTATTGTTAGCAGCGGCATAGAGGTAAATCTTATAGGCCTGCAGCGAGTCGCCCCAGGTCTGGCTGACAGAGAGCCAGTCTTTAGCCTCGTCAGGGATATCGACATACCAGAGGTAGGAGGACCTAATCTTTAGCACCACGCGTCCCGAGTCGGCGGGAGCCTCCCACGAATTGCGGTTGATGGACATCTCGACTCCCGTACGATTGGCGTCGTAGTTGGCCATGGGGTCGGGTTCGTCGGGTGTACAAGATACGAAACAAGCGCCCGCCACGAGCGGCAGGACAAGCAGGGAGAATAAAAACTTCTTCATTTCTTTTCTTTGGATTGGTTTTTTGGGGCTACAGGATTCGATTTCCTTTTTTATTCTTTGGAGCCTTAGACGGAATCGAACCATCTGTTCTACAGTCCACTGAAGGCAAAGAAGCAGGGACGCCACACACGGAGGAAGGTATGGCGTCCCTGAAGGGAGTGGGATTTATTCCACACGGAGTGTCACCGTGCAGGTGATGTGCTGCAGCGTCTCGATGTTGGCCAGACGGACAATGGTCGAGAAAGTGGTGGCAGAGGTGACGTTGTCGGGATGGATGCCGGTGCCGAGGTAAAAGTAGTTCTCGTCGGTGTTGAAGTAGCTCTCGATGAAGAAAGCGCCACCGTCGCCCCACGAGCCTACGGAACCGTCGTTCTTATACCAGAATCCGCCACGCTCGCCGTTGGCCGTGTACTCCATGCCGCCGTCCTTGTCGAAGAGTTTGAATGCGGTCTGGAAGTTTTCAGCGGTGATGCCGATGGCACTGAGGTCGACCTTCAGTTGCGGGCCGCTGTAGCCGTCGGCCACAGCCTGTGTGCCCTCAACGCTGATGGCAGCCACCTCGGTGGTGGCATAGCTCTTTGCTTCGTCAACGGTCATGTTGAACGTCAGCACAGCCTGCTTGTCGCCATTCACAATGGCCAGTTTGACCGTCTGTGCATAGCCGCTCTCCTGCCAAAGTCCGCAGCCGAAATTATAGTCGCCACGATATTCGACGTAAGCGCAGAAGTCCTCAGAGCCCCAGTTGGTGACATTGCTCTGGCTACTGAACCAGTAGCCGTTGTTGGCTGTGTAGCCGCCGTCGTAGAGCGAGCCGTCAGCCTGAACGGCCTTGATGGGGTACGTATCGCCGATGAGTGAGGCAGCCACGCTGTCCACGCCGAGGGCTGCAGCCAGAGCTGCCAGGTTCTTCTCGTTCAGGGTGTAGAGGGCCTCGCCTTCCTCGTAGGAAACGAGCACATTGAAGGCCAGAAAGTCGATGGTGGAAAGTGTAGCCGCCACCTTGACAACATAAGCCTTGCTGTTCTGAGGATTAACGAAGGCGATGGCGCCCTTGCAGGTCTGGCCGCCGAGCGAGTCGTCGGGATAGTTACAGATGGCCCAGAAGCCGCCGTCGTGGTTGATGTCGATGCCGCAGCCGTCGCCATAGTTCATGACGTCGCCAGCCACACTGAACCAGAAGTTTGTCCTGGGGATGCCGAAGAACGTTCCGTCGGCGTTGACGCCATAGACCGTTGCATCGGTAGCGCTGATGCCGATGGCCCCCTTGATGGCATCGAAGTCAATCAGCTCTTCGATGCTGGTGGCAGCCCAAGCGCCGTCGTAGTCGGCAGCGAGGGCGATTTCCTGCGTGCCCACAACGTCGACCTTCACCTCAGGCAGTTTGTCTGTGACGTTGATGTTAAACTGCACGGCCACCGTGGTCTCGTCGTCGGCAAAAGCCTCGATGATGGTGTACTTCTCGCCACCCTTGACACGGTCAGGGAAGTTGCCAAGCGTAATCTGGAGGTTCTCATTGCTGACGAAGTATCCTTCGGTAAAGAAATAGGCATCGTCGCCCCATCCGCAGACGTCGCCCTGGGCGGTGAACCAGTGTCCCCAGCCATTGGTGGTGGAGACGGTCTCGTTCAGATAGCCTGTCGAGCCGTCGATGGCGCAGAAGCTGATGGAGTTGCCGACCTGAGCGCCGCCGTCAGCCACGTCATCGGTGCCGAGAGCCTTGATGAAGTCAGCCTCACTGTTCAGGCCAAAATGCTCCCAGATGTGCTTTCCGTCCTTGACGAAGTCGGCATAGTTGAGCGCTGTGCCATCGTAGCCATAGCCGGAATAGTAATCGACATTCACCTCGTAGAGGACGTCATAGGCTTTGTCATCGTCTTCGGGGATAACGATGGGTTCGGGTTCGGGTTTCTTACATGAGGCGACCACCACGACGAGCAGCGCCAACAGGGCATAAAAATACTTTTTCATTGCTTTGTTGTTTGTTTTTTATGGGTTAATACGATTGATAATAAAAATTGGTTTAACGTTTAACGCTTAATGTTTAACGACCATGCGGCAGGACATCTTTAGACTTTCAGACTTTCTTTTTTGACTTTTAGACTACCAGATGATTGTTTCAAGGACTGCTTCGTTGCTGCACTATTATCTGCCAGTCTGTTAGTCTGATAGTCTGTCAGTCTGTTTCCTATTAATTAAATCCGGGGGTCTGGACGAGGTTCTTGTTGCCGTTCATGTACTCGATGTAGATGGGACCGGCGTTGTAATGGTTATCCTTCACGTCCTGAACGCGATCCTTGCAGAACCACGACTTGCCGTTCCAGACGTTCTGTCCGGTGGAGGTCATCTTGAAGCGGATGAGGTCCTGCCGACGGTGGTGTTCGAAGACGAACTCCCAAGCCAATTCGTCGAGCAGTCCGCCGAACTCGATGTCGGCGCCGCCACGATAGGGAGCATCCTCAGCGGGACCTTCGTCGTAGTGCTGGGCATCCCACGTGTAGGAGGTATATTTAGCAGGGTCGTAGCCGTCGGCAACGTGGTACTCGCTGTGGCCGTAGTTATAGCTGCTGCCCCCCTTGAGGTCGGCGAGTGTGCGCGTAGCTGCTGTGGGATTGGCGGGAACGTTGAAGGTCTTAGTGTTGCGGCCCTTAAAGGCACGGGCACGAACCATGTTGACAAAGTTGACGGCGTCAGCCTCGCTGTAGGTGCCCTTGCCGCCCAGACGAAGGGCGCACTCAGCAGCCATCAGGTAGGCGTCGGCCAGACGGAAGAAGTTGACGTCGTCGCCCCACGTGCCGTCGGTGCCGGGGACAATCTCAAGCTTGACGTTGCGGTAGCCTTCCAGCATATAGACGCCAGGGTTGTCGACGCTGTGGATATTCTTCGTATAGAAGACGTTGACGGTTCCCTTCAAGTCAGCCTCACCCGTTGTGAGCGGGTCGCCCGACTGTGCGCCGCCCTCGTCGGTGTAGGCATACTGCTGGTCGTGTGCCCAGGTGTCGTCGAAACGGGTGTCGTGAGGGTGATAGGTGTCGATAAACTGGGGGATGCCGGCGCCGCCGTTCCAGCAGGCGTTGGTGAATCCGTAGGCGGCAGCACCAGCGGTGATGAGGCTCTCGCAAATGGTGTAGTTGTGCGAGGCGTAGGTCTTGTCGAGAGGGATAGCGAAGATGCACTCGGTGCACCCTCGGAGGTCTGCACGGAAGTTGTCCTTGAAGTTCGCCTCGAGGGTGTAGCCGCCATTGTCAATGACATCCTTGAGCACCTGCTCGCACTTCCTGTACCATTCGTCGCTGATGCGGTTGCGGTAGGTGTCGCCCGTCTGAACGCCTTCGCGAAGCTGGTCGGCACTAACGATGTTGTCGAACCAGGCATTATGGTTGAGGTACATCTTGGCGAGAATCATGTCGGCCACGAAGCGGTTGGGGTGTCCGAAGACATGCTGCGTGCCGAGGTCGTCGCGGACGGCAAGGAGTTCCTGCTCCACCCAGTCGAACACCTTGTCGGGGTTAGCCTGAGCAGGGAGGAAGCCTGCCTCCTGCTCTTCGTCGGCGCCTGTCAGCAGGGGTATCCAGCGGAAGTTGTCGAAGAGGATGTAGTAGCTGAGTGCCCTGAGGCAGCGCACCTTGGCGAGGGTGAGGCTCTGGCCCTCCGTCAGCGTGCCGCCCTGCTTCTCACGGACGGTTTCCATAGCGCGGCAGAACTGGTTGGCATACGTGATGGCCACGTAGTTGTAGTACCAGTCGGTAGAGTGCATGTTGGCATTTTCGCTCGTCACCTCGTGCTTGTGGTAGCTGATGTAGTAGTCGCCCCAGCCGATACCGATCTTCGAGGGCATTACGTAGAGGTCGCAGGCTTCCTCGGTGAGATCCATCAGGCCGTAGTAGCCCCAGTACATAAAGCGGATGTTGGAATAGACCGATGCCGAGAGGGCCTCGAGGGTGCTCTCCTCTGTCAGGTCCACATTCTCTTCGGTCAAGCTGCTGTAAACGGTCTCGCTCAGGTCGGTGCAGGAGGCGCCGACGATGGCGAAGAGTGCCGTCAGGGCAGCGGTTGCGGCGTGTTTGAGTTGCTTTTTCATAGTGCTTTCAGGGGGGTTAGAAGGTTAATGAAACGCCGGCGGTGAAGCTGCGGATGGTGGGATACTTGTCGCGCTCGTCGAGTCCTGACGAGAAGGGGTCACCGTTGCCGAGCTCAGGGTCGAGGCCGGTGTAGCCGGTGAGACAAAGGATGTTCTCGCCTGAGACGTAGCCACGTACGCTCTGGAGGTACTTGCGGGCATTGCCCTTGACGTCGTAGGTGTAGCCGAGAGTGACATTGTCGATCTTTACATAGTCGCCCCGCTCCAGGTAGGCGCTGACAACGCATTGCTGCTGAGCGGTAGAGAGCTTGACTACCTCGCCGGTCTTCTGTCCTGTCTTGACGTCGACGACGGGTTTGCCGACGGCTGCCACGTAGAGGCGGTTGTAGGCGATGGAGTTGTTCTCGTAGAAGGCGCGCTGGCTGTTGAAGATGTAGAAGCCGAGCTGGCTGCTGAGCTGTACGCCGAGGTCGAAGCCGCGGTAACGGAACGTGTTGCCCCAGTTAAGGTATACCTTGGGCAGGCCGTTTCCGCAGTACTGGCGGTATTCGTCGCTGTTGTACTGGGTGGAATAGACGACGTAGCGGTCGGTCTCGTTGCCGTCCTTGTCGAGCCACTTGTCGCCCTGCTGGGTGACGGCGTTGGGATTCTCGATGACCCATTTGCCCTTGTCGTTGACGCCGACGGACTTCAGCATCCAGAAGTTGCCGAAGGGCTTGCCTTCCTCGATGCGGTGTGTGCTGACGCTGATTGGGTCGCCGACACCGCCCCAGTTGAGGTAGCTGTCGGTCTCGTAGAGCTCGTTGGAGAGGCTGACGAGGAGGCTGGAGTTATGAGAGGCGGTGAAGGTGGTGTTCCAGTCGAAGTACTTGGTGCGGATGGGGTTAGCCTCGATGAGGAGCTCGACGCCCATGTTCTGGAACTTGGCTGCGTTGGCCGTCGTGGAGGTATAGATGTTGGGCGGGACGGGCACCGTGTAGTAGTAGAGAAGGTCGTTGGTGACCTTGCGGTAGGCATCGATGGTGACGTTCAGGCGGTCTTTCAGGAAGCCCATGTCGAGTCCGACGTTGAACTCCTCGGCGGTTTCCCACTGGAGCTTCGGGTTGGGGTTCTGGGTGGTCTTGAGGCCGGTGACCCACTGTCCGCTGGTGTTGAGGTAGCGACCGTAGGAGGTGTCGTAGTCGTACATGGTGAGCGAGCCGTAGCTGCTGCCGGGGATGTTGCCAGTCTTACCGTAGCCGATGCGCAGCTTCATGTTGGAGATGGCGCTGACGCTCTCCATGAACTCCTCGTTGCTGACGGTCCAGCCGAAGGAGGCCGAGGGGAAGTTAGCCCACTTGCGGTCGGCGCCGAACTTGCTGCTGCCCTCGTGGCGGAGGGAGAGCAGGATGTTGTAGCGGTCGTCGTAGCCGTAGCTGACACGTCCGAAGAAGCCGATGAGCTTGTCGTCGCTCTTGCTGCTGTCCATGCCTCCGCGAGGATTCTCCTTGTCCTTCAGGTAGGTGCCGGCTGAGAGGCTGTTATAGCGGTAGACCTCGGTGGGGAAGTTGCCGTTGCTGGCCCAGAAGCTGCTATAGACGTTGTAGTTATAGCTGTAGCCGACGATGGCGTCGATGCGATGGGCGCCGAAGGTGTTCTTGTATTCGCTGGTGAGCTCGAGGTTGTTCGAGACGTAGTCGCTTTGCGACTTCGAGGCGGAGCCGTTGGCGGGATCGGTGCTGCCGGGGGTGTTCTGCGGCGCCAGGGTGTAGTAGCGCGAGGTGTAGTAGTTCTCGCCCACGCTCATGTAGCGATAGGTGCTGAGCATGAGGTTGGTGCGCCAACCCTGGACGGGCTCGAAGGTGATGTTGCCCGTCATCTTCGTGTCGTTCGAGCGCGTATCGCCGATCTGCTCACTGAGGATTTCGACGGGGTTATAGTACTGGAAGCGGTTGAACTCCTCGTTGTAGCCCAGCGAGGGGTCCTCCTGGCCGTCGGCATTGACGTTGTAGATGGGCGACGTGGGGTTGTGGATGACGGCCTGGCGATAGGCGTACGAGGGGTTGTTCTGCGGGTTCTTGCTGAAGCCGAGGTTGCCGTTGAGGTTGAACTTCAGGATGCCGTTCATAGCCTTCTGGGTGACGTCGAACTGCATGCGCATACGTTCGTTGCCGGTGTTCATCATCACGCCCTTCTCGTCGCGATAGCTGAAGCCAGCGGCATAGGCGGTGTTGGCCGAGCCGCCCTCGAGGGTGAGCGAGTGGTTCTGGGCGAGGCCCGTCTGCGTGACGGCGCCGAGCCAGTCGGTGGTGAAACCCTCGTCGCTGAAAGCGGTGGCCCCACGGATATTACGGATGTCATCAGCCGTCATGAAGTGGAGGTTATCGTAGAAATCAGAGGCGCTGACGTAGCCGGAGTAGGTGACCTTGGCGGTCTCGCCGAATTGTCCGCCCTTGGTGGTGATGAGGATGACGCCGTTGGCACCTCGTGTACCGTAGATAGCAGCAGCGGAGGCATCCTTCAGGACGTCAATGGAGGCGATGTTCTCAGGTGCCACTTCGGTGATGTCGCCAGGAACGCCATCAACGAGCACCAGGGGATCGAGGCTACCGGTGAGGGTGGTGACACCACGCAGACGGATGGTGCTGGTGGCGTTGGGGTCGCCCGAACCCTTGGTGATGTTAAGGCCGGCCACCTTGCCCTTGACGAGCTCAGCAGCATCCTGGATGTTACCGATGTTGAAGTCTTCGGGCTTGACGCTCGCCACAGCGGACGTGATGTCGCCCTTCTTCATCGTACCGTAGCCGATGACCACGACGTCGGAGAGCAGCTTGCTGTCCTCCTCGAGGGTGATGCGGAGGTTGGTGCGGCCACCCAGAGCCACCTCCTGGGTGGCATAGCCGACATAGCTCACCACCAGCGTAGCCTGACTGCTCTTCACCTGAAGGGAGAAGGCACCGTTAATGTCGGTGATGACGCCATTGGCAGGCGTACCCTTCTCAACCACGTTGGCACCGATGACTTCGTCGCCGTTCAGATCTACTACGGTTCCTCGAATGGTGGTCTGAGCATTTCCGACCAACCACGAGCCGAGCATCAGCGCAAGCGAGATAAAAATGCGTGCTTTCATTGTTCTGTTTCGTTGAGGATTTGTATGAATTAATAATAAAAAAGGTTAGGGGTTAGGGGTTAGAGGTTAACATGGCACTTTGACTTTATTCTCTCTACTGAGTGGCAAAGTTACGGCATCTTTTTCAATCGTCAAAACAAAAACGACTATTTAAATTGAAGATTGAAGATTGAAGATTGAAAAAAACAAAGACCAAAAACTAAAACTAAAACGTAGAAGAATGTTTTACAAGCTGCATGCAAGACAATTCAGAAGTTTTAGTTTTAGTTCAAAGTTTTCGTTCTAATGTCCATCTTCAATCCTCAATCCTCAATTCAAAAGAGGTTATCGGCGGATGACCTTTTGACCGTTCTGGATGTAGATGCCTCGCGTGGGATGGAGGACACGACGTCCCTGAAGATCGTAGTAGGGAGCCTCGTCCTGCTCAAGGGCGCGAGGTGCGACACCTTCGGCAATGATCTGCATCCAGCTGACGCTCTTGCCCTTGTCGCCGTTGAAGCCTTCAGCATCGATGATGTCGGCCGTCTGGACGGTGAGGACATAATAGCCCGTGGCCGCGGTGAGGTCGCCGAAGCGGAGCTCAAACAGGTCGCCCTCGCCTGCGACAGGAAGGATGGCCATCGTGGAGACGTCGAGGCGCTTGCCCTCGTGGTTCAGGAGCACGTCGTCAGCGGTAAACGTCTGCTCCATGATGGGTTTGTTGAAGCGGACGGTGAGGGAGGTGACGGGCGTGACGGTCCATGAGTCGGCATCGGGCACAGTGAAGATGTCATCGACAGCAAGCCAAACGGCGGGCATGGGTTCGAAGGTGATGCGATAGACCTCGCCTGCCGCTCCGGTCAGTCCGGCAAAGTGGAGACGGTTCTCGGGCACGGGCTTCTTGGCATCGTTGAAGACGTACTTCGTCAGCCAGCAGCATCGGAGTGGGATGTCGGCGCCGTCGCTCAGACGGGTGATGGACGTCACCTTGCCGTGACCGTCGGTCGGGTCGGCCATCCAGCCATATATCCAATCGGTGGCGGCAGCAGGAACGTAGATGTCGCAGGTGTTGTCGCCCATCAGCCCTGTGGTGGTCATCTCGGTCGTGGTCGTGACGGGAGCCGTGGTGCCGTCGGCGAAGTAGATGACGTCGGGATAGGCGTTGTAATCGATGTTGTCATTGGCAAGGAAGGCAGCCCGCTCCGTGCCGTCGGCATCGCGGACGGCGATGCTGTGGATGAGCTCGTGGACGTGGATGGTGTCGAGAAGCGAGAGGTCGGGATTGCCGTAGCTGGTGACGTGGGTGGCTTCAATCTCGTAGTCGATGAAGTGGCCGTAGATAGAGCTGCGCATCCACCACTGGGCGTAGGCCGACGAGTGGGGGGCGATGTCGCCAAACTCGGTGGCGACGCTCTGGCCGAGGGCAAGAACCTTGTCGCCGCCGTTGAGCTGCGAGCCGATCATGTCGTAGTTGATGAGCAGGCCTTTCTCGTTCTCCACAATCTCGGGTTGGTTGGTGACCATGCGGAGGTCGGTGGCCGTGCCGTTGCCTTTATTTAAAAGGATGAGTGAGAACTCGGCATCCTCGGCAGGCTCCACTTCCTCCGTGAAGGGGTCGTCGCTCATGACGTCGCGCTGGACGAAGTAGATCATCTCCAGGACGGGCGAGGGTTTGACGGTGATATCCACGGGCACCAGTTCGCGTGTCACCTCGTAGCCGTTGAAGGGGTCGATGTAGGTCAAGCTTCCGCCGATGGTATAGACGACGGGCTCGTCGGGAGCGGCATAGCGCGTGGGGATGAACTTGATGGTTGCCACGCCCGTCTGCTGGGCATCGAGAGTCCATTTACCGTCGAAGGCCAGCGCGCCGCTGAAGCCGTCCAGCGTCTCCATGTGCATCTCCATCTCGTGCGAGGTGGCGACGTTACCGTTCGAATCGGCGACGGTAAGGTTGAGGCGGACGTCCTTCATAGGCTCGTCAGAATGTCCGTTGAAGACGGTAAGGGTGCCGAGGAAGGCCTGACGGGTGAAGGTCATGGTCTGGCTAATCTGAATCTTAACCGTGGCGCAGACGGCTCCGTCTTCCTGGTCAAGGGCCTGTTCGACCAGAGGTACCTCGGTCTTCCACATGTCGTCTGTCGAGACGTAGCCCTCCTCGCGTGCCTTTGCCTCACATGCCTCGATGATGGCGTACTGGGCTTCGATAAGCTCCATATCCACCTGATTGTCCGGATTAGTTCCCTTCATACGTTCGATGAGGGCATCGAAAGCCTCGTCGCTGACGCCAGCCGGTTTCAGGTGGCGCAGGTCGTCGGCAGAGAAAGACTGATGGTCGGCAGGAACAGCCTGGAAAAGGCGCGAGAGATCCTCCGCATTCACCCCATCCCAGGCATCCGGGTCGCCCACCAGCTCGTTGTAGATGGCATGGAACGCCTCCATCTCCTCCACGGCGACAAGCGCTTTTTTCTGGAAAGCCTGAATGTAACGAGGCAGTTTCTCAACACGACGTGCAGGAGCTTTCTCGCCGTCCTCGCCGCCATCCGCATCCTTGTAGCAATCGACAGAGGCAAAGCCCTTGATGCAGCCGATTGTGTTGAGGACAGCACCGCCTATCGGACCTGCCACGCCGCCGCCGATGACCAGTATCCAGTCAACGGCATCCTTTGCCGTAGCCGCGCCGACAGCCGTGCCCACGTAGGGGATGTAGCCTACCAGACAGAGTCCGGCAGCCTCGGCGAACAGCTTCACGCACTCCTTGCAGCCCTTGAAGACACGTGTGACGCCCACGGGGGAATCTCCCCAGGTGCTTCCACCGCCGTAGCCTCCGCCGCCGTAATAACCTCCGCCGCCTAAGCCGCCAAAGCCTTCCGCAGCGCAGACACGCTGGTAGATGATTTTGGCCGAGTTGGCCCAGAACCAGTCATCGCCACAAGGCCACTTCCAGATGACCTTCTGATCCAGATAGCAGGACATACCGCCATCGTCAGCACGGCGCTGGGGGCTATACTCAGGCCATGTGCCTGTACGGCGATAGCGCATGGACGCTTCGGCATCTTCGCCCGGATAGAGGCGTGTGACGCGGACGGGGATAACCACCGACTGCTGGGCCTCCAGGCTGTCGGGCAGATCGACCAGCGGCGTGAAGCTGAAGTATTCGTCGTTGGGGAATTCCAACTCAAGACCCTGGGCACGGATGAGACCGCGGTTGATGAGTACCGTGTTATAGACAAGGCTCTGGCCGAGCTCCATCGCATCAAGAGGCTGTTCCTCCACCTGCATATCCACTACGGGTTGTGGCACGTAGGTCTCGAAGGTCATGGTGGTGACAATCTTGTACTCGTCCGTTTCGCCTACCTCGACCACGTCGAAGTCGATGGTGATGGCCTGGAAGCAGAGGTTGACGGTAAGATTAGTCGTTCGCGAGGGGTCGATGCTGACGTTGTTCTGGTAGCCGCTGTGCTTGTCGGCCTTGACGGTAATGGTGTACCATCCGGCGGGGAGGTCGAAGGCGGCCTTGCCGTCGGCAGCTGTGGTGCCCTCGGCTATGACGGCTCCGCTGATGGGATGGGTCACGGTAACCGTAGCTCCGCTGACGTGGGGGGCCTCGGCCGTGTAGTAGGTGTTTTCGTCGCAGACATCGACCACCAGGCGGCCCTGCACGTCGCTGACGGGCTCTACGCTATAGGGTAGCGTGAAGCCTTGTCCGTTTTCGACATTGACGGCTATGCGGCCCGTGAGAGGCACGTTGAGTTGCATCTTGTCGTCGGGCGTGAAGCGAAGCTGTATGTCAGCCTTCTCGCCAGGCTTGAGCGACGGCATCGAGACGGGTGTCAGGGCGCTCATCCACCCCACGTCGGGCAGGGAGAGCGTCACCTCGCCCGTTGCGGCAGCTCCCTCGTTGGTGATGCTGAAGATGTAGTCAGTAAAGCCGCCCATCAGCATCGTGGTGTTGATTTCGTTGATGTTGGCCGTCAGGAGGGCTGTCGGGTTGACGTTGTAGTACCAGACGGTCAGCTCCTTCGAGGGGCCTTCGGCTGTGGCGATGCGCAGGCGCAGCTCTTCGTACTGGTCGCCGCTGGTGGGTGCCTTGGCCTTGACGGCGAGGTGGAGGACGGCCTTCTCGTCGGCCTCGAAGGTCGAGACGCCCGTGAGCGTCACGTCGAGATTGGCGTTCTTCGACACCTGCGTGAAGGTGACGCCCGTGAGGGGTATGACGCCCGGGTTGCGGACGGTGATGTCGGCCTGATAGGTCGAATCGACCACGAAGGTGCGCCAGCCGTTCCAGGCGTCGTCGGCCTTCCACTGCGGACCTTCGGTCTGGAAGCCGCGGATGTCGAACGTGCAGGCCGCGAAGGCTTCGTCGCCGGGCCAGCTCTGGGGATAGACGGCGGCCGCCATGAAGTGGCCGGTCCACGACTCGTAGGTCGCCCAGGGATAGCTAAAGGCTCCGTTCTCGTCGGTGACGACGTTGAAGGTCTGGTCGCCGCCTTCGGCGTTGCGGACGATGAGCTTCAGCTGGCTGAAGGCTTTCTTCGCGCCGGCAATCTGGCCGGTGAAGCGGACGGTCTCGCCCGCGTCGTAGAGGGTCTTGTCGGTGGCGAGGGTGGCCGTGTAGGGGGGCACTACCTTTATAATATAGGAGTCAGCGGCGGAGTTGTTGTCGTAGCGGATCTCCTTGAAGGCCCGCGAGCCGTTCACCCAGGCCTGGGCGGTGACCTCGGTGGCGTAGTCGGTGACCACCAGCGTGGGCGTCAGCCTGAGCGACTGCCCGACAGGAATCTCCTGACGGGTGCGATATTCCCAGTCGCCATCCTTCCAGGGGCCGCTGATGTGGACGTCTAGACCGGCGGGCATGGGCTCGTTGCCGGTGTTGGCAATGACGACGACGGCCTCGACGCTATCCTTCGCCTGCACCTCGGTGGGGCTGATGGTGAACTCGCTGATGGAGACGTCTGGGCCTGTGTTGGGGTCGTACTGGCTGTCGGGCACGTTGCCGATGCAGAAGAGGACGCTCAGCTGCTGCTTCTCGCCTGCGGCGATGGTGCGCCCCCGCCAGCACCAGCCCATGCCGCTGTCGTACTGGCCGTTCTCGATGAAGAGGCCGTTGATTTCGGCGATACTCTCGTGGAAGAGGCCAAGGCCGAGGTCGGCATTCTGCCAGCCATAGTCCTGATGGACATACATGGCGATGTAGTTCTTTCCGTTGAGGTTGAGGGCATTGACGGCCTCCTCGTTGATGTCGCGGAAGTCGAGCCAGTCCATCCACGGGTCGCCTGAGTAGGCCAGCACGCCGTTGAACCAGACTTGGCAGCCATCGTCGTGATAGAGGCGCATGCGCAGGAACTTCAGGTCGTCACGGCTGACGTTGTTGAGGGTGACTTCCTTGCGCATCCAGATGTGCTCGGTGTTCCACTGGCCTCTTCCGTTATTGTCCGGATTGAAGGGGGTGAATCCCTGCTCCCAGCCGCTGTCGTCGAAGGACGGAGTGTTCCAGTTGTCGGCAGGCTGCGTGGTGGTATAGCGCCATTTGTCGCCGCCCTGATCGGCATCCTTGACGAAGGTGACGTATTCATCTATGCCGTTGACGGCTCCATGCCAGAGGCCTTCCTGGAGGCCGAGGGCGATGTCGAGCGTCTGCCCGCCCCAGGTGTTGTAGGAGTAGGCGGCGATGGTGTTGGTGCCGTGCAGATTGAGGGCGGCACGGGCAGCATCGCTGATTTCGTAGTCGTAGTATTCGGAGTAGTACTCAGGATTGCTGAAGGCAAGGACGCCGTTGATATAGACCTGATTGGCACCGGCGGAGTTGTGGAATATCTTCAGGCGGAGGAACTGTGCCTGCTCGGCGGTGATGTCGAGGTTGAAGGTACGGCGGAGCCAGATCTTATGGTCGTCACCATCCCAGAGGGTGCGCACATGGTCACGTCCTTCCGAGCCGAAGCCGGCAGCGCCCTCGTTCCAGCCGCTGTCGTTGAAGGCTGGGGTGAACCAGTTGGCGGCGGGCTCGGTGAAGGTGTATCGCCACATCTCCGTGACGTCCTCGGCCTCGGGAGCGATGATGGTCTCCGTGAAGTCGTTGGGATACCAGCGGGGGCTGGTGTAGTTGCCGGCCAGAGCCATTCCGCTGGTGTTCAGCCCGCAGGCGCCGAACCAGTAGTCATCGACGTCGCTCACGCCCGAGCGCCCCTTGAAGAGGAACTGCAGGGTAGCCGCCTCGTCGGGATTGGTGCTGTTGGCCATCTCCAGGCCGAAGGGCTTGCCATTCTTGTCGCGGAGCACGGCGATGGGTGCCGTATCGTTGTCGCCAATCTGCAGGTCGGCGCGGCTGCCCAGCGAATAGGTGTGGGGCTTGGTGTCGGTATTCGTCACGTTATAGACGACGCGGGCATACTCGCCCAGCGGCTCAACGGTCACCATGACGTCCACGCCGTGAGCGTGGCTTTCGACGAACGCATTGTGATACCACTGGTAGTTGTCGTTGTCACCCTCCGCCTGCCAGTACCTCATGTTGTCGCGATACCATTTGATGTCGCTCAGCCCGACGGCGTCCTCTTCTTCATCCACATAGATGGCCGAAGAATAGCCGCCTGAGGAGTAGGTGGAGCCGTAGTAGCTGAGATTGAACTTGCCGAGGAGGTCGAAGACGGCGCTATCGTTCCTCACCCACAGGCTGGTAGTGCCCAGACGGGTGTAGTCAGAGGGCAGGTCGTCATCGACGTAGATGATGCGCTGCGGGGCTCTCTTCGCCTCGGCGGGCATGAAGTTACGATGGGGCGAGTCCACTCTTTCGGACTGCGCAGACATGGGCATACAAATGCCAAGCATCAGAGCCACAAGGGAATAGACAAACGGAAGGGTGTGTTTTTTCATCATAGGGATATGTGTGTTGGTTTTTTTACGATGCAAAGATAATCATTTTTTTTCAATCGCGCAACCCCTATGGGGTAAAAAAAAGTCTATTTCAAAAAAAAAAAAATTTTGATTATCCGCAAGAATTGCGCCATCGGGGCGCGCTGTTGAGGTAGGGGTAATTCTGTGGATAATCACCCTTTTTCATCTGCGCCCGTTCTGATTTTCTGGCTCCAACTGCGCGAAGCGCTTAACGCAGTGGGCTGCGGTCGCCGCCCACTACGCTGTGCCGACAGCCCACTGCGCTGTGCCGACAGCGTTTGGGAATGGGCGCCAGACCACCTTGTCGTTCCGAAAAGGGCGATAAGCGTAGGGGGCATCGCGGCTCCCTAACGGCCTTCGGTGTTGCAGTGTTGCAGTGTTGCAGTTCCAAAACAGGTTCTACGATAGTCAAAAATAAACTCTATATTTATATTAATATAAATATAGAAGTATTTTAGGGTATGCGGAATCCCCAACACGAACTGCAACACTGCAACACTGCAACACTGCAACAGCTTGTACTACCATGAAAAAAGTTGAATGTTTTTTACCTTAACCCTGCCATAGGTTGAATGCTTGTTGAAAACCATAATTCCTAACCCTGGCAAAAGTTGAATCAGTCCCTCACTGAAATGGAAGGCTCTTTTAAGGGGTTTCCATTCAGGCGGACATTGTGGCCCAGGCTGCATAAAAACGCATCGACAAGCCCTTCTCGGTGCAATCGAACCCTGGCAGGAACGAAATGTTGTATCTTTGCAGCGTGAAAGGGAAAAGCCTTCCGGCGGATTTGCTGGCCGGAGGACAATCGCACAACAGCCACGAAAAAAAATGCGCAAGCCCCATGTTTTCCACCCCTAAAAATTTTGGTGGTTCCGAAAAGATTTCGTAACTTTGCATCGTCAATCAAAAGCCCCCGTTAACCCCCTGTTATCATGAAAAAAGCCTCCTTCCTTCTTCTCATCTGTATGGCGCTGCTGGCACTGCCCCTTGGCGCCGTCACGAAGGCACACCGCCTCACGTCGCCCGACGGACGCACCGTGGTCACCATCGCCGCCGAGGCGCCCCTCTCCTACTCCGTCACACGCGACGGCAGCGTGCTCGTAGCCCCCTCGCCCATCGGCCTGACGCTGGCCGACGGCACCGTCATCGACCGCCCCGTGAAGGCCTCGCGCCCACGCATAATAAAAGAGGAGACCGACGCCCCCTTCTACCGCCAGCCACACATCAGCACCGTCTGTAACGAGCTGACGCTGACGCTCACAGGTGGCTTCACGCTCACCTTCCGCGCCTACGACGAGGGCGTGGCCTACCGCTTCGGCTACACCCGCAAGGCGCCCCTCGCCATCGCAGCCGAACAGGCCACCTTTGCCTTCGAGGGCGACCCGAAAGTTTGGCTCGCCCACTCGACCAACGAGAAGTCTCCCTTCGCTATGGCCTTCCAGAACCTCTACGACGAGTCGCCCCTCTCGGACGCCGGCAGCGTGCCCGCCTTCCTGCCAGCCACCGTCGAGGTGGGCTCCACCAAGGTCACCATCCTCGAGAGCAATCTCGAAGCCTACCCGGGGATGTTCCTGACGCCCGGCAAGACCTGCCTGAAGGCCGCCTTCCCGCCCTATCCGAAGTCGTTCCGCAAGAGTGCCTACCGCCAGCAGATGCACGTGGCCGAGGCCGAGGACTTCATCTGCCGCGTGGACGGCGCACGCAGCTTCCCCTGGCGCATCCTCGCCATCACCGACGACGACACCCAGATGCCCCTCAACAACCTCGTCTATGCCCTCGCCTCACCTAACCGCATCGGCGACACGTCGTGGATCCGTCCCGGCAAGGTGGCGTGGGACTGGTGGAACGCCTGGAACCTCAAGGGCGTACCCTTCAAGGCCGGCATCAACATGCCTACCTATAAGTATTACATCGACTTCGCCGCCAAGAACGGCATCGAGTACATCGTGCTCGACGAGGGCTGGTACGACCCCAAGAGCGGCGACATGCTCACCGTCATCCCCGACCTCAACCTCGAGGAACTCATCGCCTACGGACGGCAGAAGGGGGTCGACATCGTGCTCTGGACGGTGTTCAACGTGCTCGACGACCAGCTCGACGAGGCCTGCCGCAAATACTCGGCTATGGGCGTCAAGGGCTTCAAGGTCGACTTCCTCGACCGCAACGACCAGACGGGCGTCGAGATGGCCTACCGCATCTGCGAGAAGGCCGCCCAGTACCACCTCTTCCTCGACTATCACGGCTTCTACAGCCCCACCGGCCTCAATCGCACCTACCCCAACCTGCTCAACTACGAGGGCGTCTTCGGCATGGAGGAGGTGAAATGGAAGCCCGAGGACAAGGACATGCCTCACTACGACGTCACGTTCCCCTTCATGCGCCTGATGTGCGGCAACGTCGACTACACCCCGGGCGCTATGCGCAACGCCACGCGCGCCGACTGGCGGCCCATCTACTACAGCCCCGTCAGCCAGGGCACACGCTGCCACCAGGCCGCCATGTACGTGGTGCTCGACAGCCCCTTCACCATGCTTTGCGACACCCCCACCAGCTACGAGGCCGAGCCCGACTACACCCAGTTCATCGCCTCCATCCCCACCGTCTGGGACGAGACCGTCATCCCCAGCGGACGCATGGGCGAGTACATCGTCACCGCCCGCCGCAAGGGCGACACGTGGTACGTCGCCGGCCTGACGGACTGGCGTGAGCGCGACGTCACCATACCCCTCTCGTTCCTCTCTGAAGGCGACTACTTGGTGAAATGCCTCGCCGACGGCATCAACGCCGCCAGGAATGCCGAGGACTACCGCCTCGACACCCAGTTCCTCCCCAAAGGCGGCACGCTCACCATCCATCTGGCCCCAGGCGGAGGCTTTGTGCTGCAAATCAGCAAGCTCACCGTCGCCGACCACCTCTAACCCCCTCCAGAATCTCCAGAATCTCCGGATAATCCAGAAAATCCGGAAAATCCAGATAATCCAGATAATCCTGAATCTCCAGAATCTCCAGAAAAACCCAGCCCATCCCCCAATAACTATGAAAAAAGAACTCCTCCCCGCGCTGCTTGCGCTGACACTCCTCGCCAGCTGCGCCAACAACAAAAAAGGCACCTTTGGCAATGCCGTCGACGGCTACCCCATCACCCCCGTCCCCTTCACCTCCGTCAAGGTAGCCCCCGAAACCTTCTGGGGCCAGCGCCTGCAGGCCTCACGCGAGGTCACCATCCCCCTTGCCTTCAGCAAATGCGAGAGCGAAGGCCGCTACCGCAACTTCGAGAACGCCGCCAAGCAGATGGCCAGCCCCACCAACCTCGGCTTCAAGGTCGGCGGCTACTCCTTCGACGACACCGACGTCTATAAGACCATCGAGGGCGCCTCGTACCTCCTGCAGACCTACCCCGATGCCAAGCTGAAGGCCTACATCGACAGCGTCATCGCCATCATGGCATCCGCCCAGGAGCCCGACGGCTACCTCTACACCGCCCGCACACAGAACCCTGAGCATCCCCACGAGTGGGCAGGCCGCGAGCGCTGGGAGACCGTCGAGAACCTCAGCCACGAGTTCTACAACCTGGGCCACATGGTCGAAGGCGCCATCGCCCACTATCAGGCCACCGGACAGCGCAACTTCCTCGACATCGCCATCCGCTATGCCGACTGCGTCTGCCGCGAGATTGGTCCGGGCGAAGGGCAGAAGGTGCGCGTGCCGGGACATCAGATTGCCGAAATGGCGCTGGCCAAGCTCTACCTCGTCACAGGCGACAAGAAATACCTCGACGAAGCAAAGTTCTTCCTCGACATGCGCGGCAAAACCGAGCGCAAAGACCAATACAGCCAGGCCGACAAGCCCGTCATCGAGCAGACCGAGGCTTGGGGACACGCCGTGCGCGCCGGCTACATGTATGCCGGAATGGCCGACGTCGCGGCCCTCACAGGCGACGAGAGCTACGTCCACGCCATCGATGCCATCTGGAACAACATCGTCAGCAAGAAACTCTATGTCACAGGCGGCGTGGGCAGCACCAACAACGGCGAGGCTTTCGAGGGTGACTACATCCTGCCCAACATGAGCGCCTACTGCGAGACGTGCGCCGCCATCGCCAACGTCTATGTCAACTACCGCCTCTTCCTGCTCCACGGCGAGAGCAAGTACTACGATGTCCTCGAGCGCAGCCTCTACAACGCCGTCCTCAGCGGCATCAGCCTCGACGGAGGCGGCTTCTTCTACCCCAACCCGCTGGAGAGCATGGGCCAGCACCAGCGCCAGTCGTGGTTCGGCTGCGCCTGCTGCCCCAGCAACGCCTGCCGCTTCATCCCCTCGCTGCCGGGCTATATGTATGCCGTCAAGGACAACAATGTCTACGTCAACCTCTTCAACACCAGCAACGTCGCCCTCAAGGTGAACGGCAAAGCCGTCGAGCTGGAACAGGAGACGGGCTACCCCTGGGAAGGCAAGATCACCCTGCGTGTGAAGAAGAACAAGGCCGGCAAGTTCAACCTCAAGGTGCGCTATCCGGGCTGGGCAAAGGGCGAAGCCGTCCCTTCGGACCTCTATACCTTTGTGAATAATCAGGACTATCTCCAAAGCATCGTCGTCAACGGGCAGAGCATCATCGAGCCCAACCAAGCGAATCCCTCCTACCTCACCCCTGACGGCTATATTACCGTCGCAGGCGACTGGAAGAAGGGCGACACGATGGAGGTGGAGTTCCGCATGGATTCCCGCTTTATCCGCGCTAACGAGCACGTAGAGGCCGACCGCGGCAAGGCCGCCATCCAGCGAGGCCCGCTCGTCTATTGCGCCGAATGGCCCGACAACGACTTCAACGTCCTCTCAACCGTCATCAGCGGCGACGCCAGCCGCATCGCCGAGATGAGCACCATCACCATCAAGACCACACCAGCCAATCAGGGTGACGAAGTGAAGGAGCAGACCTACCCCATCGTCCGCATCAGCATGGACGCCGAGGCCCTCAGCTACGACGACAACCTGAACATCACCCGCAAGAACGTCACCCTCAACCTCATCCCCTATTACGCCTGGGCTCATCGCGGCCGAGGCAACATGGAGGTCTGGATTGCCACAGATGAGGGTGCCGCCAAACCCACCTGGCCCGACACCTATGCCTCAACCAGCAAGATTACCGGCAGTCATCGTGCCAACTACAGCGCCATCAAAGATCATCTGCTTCCGAAGGACAGCAACGACCACTCCATCCCCTACTTCCACTGGTGGCCTAAAGAGGGCACCACAGAGTGGATCTGCTACGAGTTCCCCAAGGCGGGCAAGGTGAGCGAGAGTACCATCTGGTGGTTCGACGACGGCCCCTGGGGCGGCTGCCGCGTGCCCAAGAGCTGGAAGCTCTATTATGAAGATGCTGCCGGCAACTTCAAGCCCGTGCAGGCCAAGACCGCCTACGGCACAAAGAAGGATGTTGCCAACCGCGTCACCTTCGTCCCCGTCGTCACCAAGAAGCTGAAGCTCGAGGTCCAGCTTCCCGACCACCACGCCGCAGGCCTCTTCGAGTGGGAAGTAAAGTAAAAAAAGTATTTTCGCCTACTCCGTTTATAAACAGGGGCCGTGTTTATATAAACAGGGCCCACGTTTATATAAACTGGGGCGCTGTTTATAAAAAACAGCAACGATTGCAAAAATCCAATCGGTGTGCGAAGCCATCATCGCAAAGTTAATTCGTACAATCCGAATAATTCGCCGTTTCTTATTCAACTTTCGCAGATGATGCCGTAGTCTTCGGATTTATGTAGATTTATGTAGATTTATGTAGTTATTTGGGGGTATCTACATAGAACAACATGCAATCTATCAACGCACTAATCAATTCCATGTAGATATGTAGATATTTTTTTAAGTTAAGGAGAGGAAACAAGCACATCTTCTTTCATGACCTTTGTGGCACGATTACACCACCAGAAACACTTTTTCCTTATTATTTCGTTCATTACTTTGCACGTTCCCATTTTTATCACTATCTTTGCCCCGAAGTTTTTTAAGAAAAAAAACGCGATTATAAACTTTAACCTTCCATTCATACGTTTATGAAAAAACAAATCATTTTCTTTAAGACATCTTTGATGCGGGCAGCGGTAGCGCTGTTCGCGGGCTTGCTGACCTTCGCCGAGGCGCGGGCCGACGTAGTGATCAACGAAGAGAATTTCCCTGACAAGAACTTCCGCCGTTGGCTGTCAGGACAGAACTATGGCGCTGACGGTGTGCTTACGGATGAAGAATTATCTGGTATTACGGAAATGAGTGTTACCAACCTTAGCATCCAGTCGTTGAAGGGAATAGAATTCTTTACGGCGCTACAGTATTTATGGTGCTACGATAACAAACTTACCTCATTGGATGTGTCGAGCTGTACGGCATTGAGTGTGTTATCTTGCTTTACGAACAAGCTTACCTCGCTGGATGTGTCAGGCTGTACGTCGCTGCGGTCTTTATGGTGCTATAAGAACAAACTTGCCTCGCTGGATGTATCGAAGAACACGGCGCTAGAATCGTTACGTTGCTTTGAGAACCAGCTTACCTCATTGGATGTATCGAAGAACACAGCGCTTAAAGAGTTATATTGTTATTGTAACCAGCTTCAGGGCACAGCCATGGACGGTCTGATTGCCAGCCTGCCGAATCAGGAAAACGCAGAAATCTATATTTACGTAAAAGCTTACAGAGTTTTGGGATTGAGTAAGCCTGACGGCAATGTATTTACCGAGGATAATGTCAACGCGGCGAATGCCAAAGGATGGACGGTACTATATTATAAGGATGCCAAAGGATGGAAGGAGTACAATAGTGGTGGGGCTATCGTGGTGATTAACGAGGAGAACTTCCCGGACGAGAACTTCCGCAGCTATCTGTTAGAACAGGACTATGGCGCTGACGGTGTGATTACGGGTGAAGAATTACCTGATATTAAGGTAATAAATGTTTACGAGCATGGCATTAAATCGCTGAAGGGAATAGAATTCTTCAAGGAGATGAAACAATTATTTTGTGCTTATAATCAGATTTCCTCGCTGGATGTGTCGGGCTTTCCGGCGCTGCAATACTTAGATTGTGCTTATAACCAGCTAACCTCGCTGGATGTGTCAGGCTTTACGGCGCTGGGGATTTTATGGTGCGACAATAACCAGCTTACCTCATTGGATGTTTCGGGCTGTACGGCGCTACAGTTGTTTCACTGTAATGTGAACCAGCTTACCTCTTTGGATGTGTCGGGCTGTCCGGCGCTGGAACAGTTATATTGCTATGGAAACCAACTTCGCGGCGCAGCTATGAACGGCTTGATTGCCAGCCTGCCGAATCAGGAAGGGAAAAACGCAAAGCTCTATGTTTACGCAGAAGATTACGAAACAGCAAAGCTGGCTGAGCCTGACGGCAACGTGTGTAGTAAGGATAATGTCGCCGCAGCGAAAGCGAAAGGCTGGTCGGTGGGGTATTATGATAAGGACTACAACTGGAAGGAGTACGCAGGTGACGACGGAAGCCGCGTGGACGGCATCAAGACCCCAGAGGCCGACGGCAAGTGGTACGACCTCACGGGAAGGCGCCTCGACGGCAAACCCGCACGGACAGGAATCTACGTGAAGGACGGAAGGAAGGTTCTTGTGAAATAAGTGAATATACAGCTGCGTTATTCCCTCCCCTCCTCATCATCTATGATAGCACGAACTGTAGAGAAATCGATACAAGCAGACTTCAATAAAAAGAAGGCGCTATCGTTTTGCTTGGTCCCGCTAAAAAGTTGATATGAAAAAATTGTTTGCAATCTCCCTGCTGCTCTTGCTGACATCCCACGTGATGTCGCGCGAAAGCTTTGTGTGCTGCACAAGTGGCGAATACGCATCTCTTATGATGAGCGACGAAGGCATCGTGCAGAAAGAGGGTATTATTGATTACCTGAACTCCGCCCAGCTCACCCGCGTGACAACGTTTCAGAGCGATTCCGCACGGGCTTTTCAGGGAATGGCCATCTATGGCGACTATCTCGTCAGCGTGCAGAACAAGGGGATAGCTACCATCTATCACCTGCCGGAGATGAAGAAGGTGAGCCCAACCTTCCCCTTAGGCTCTTTTGCGGATTACAATCATGCCAACGTGGCAGCTTTCGGCGTGGAGAAATACAGGAAGAAGGACCCCATGCCCGTCCTCTATGTCTCCCAAGCTTATAGGAAACCCGTCAACGGCAAGAAGGACCTCTGCTACGTGGAGCGTCTGGGCCTCAACGGCAGCAGCAAGACTGTGCAGACGATTATGCTCGACGACGACACACACCTCTTCGGCTATGCCCTGCAATGGACCATTGATGCGGAGAACCGCCGCCTCATCGGTTTTGGGAACACCGAGGGGAACTTTGGCGTAAACAACGAACTGCGCCTCATCATCTTCCCCCTGCCAAAACTCAGCAAAGGCAAGGAGGTACACCTCAAGGCAAGCGATGCCATCGACTGCTACACCCTGCAGCAGTTCGACCCCCGCTATCCGCATCAGGTCGTTGGGCAAGGCGCCTGTGTCCGCGACGATTATCTGATTTTGCCCACAGGCTTCGGCGAAAAAGACACACCCAGCATCATCTACGTATGGGACCTGAATAAAAAGACATTAGCCGCTGCCATCGACCTGCGTGGCAAGCTCGACCACGAAATGGAAGATGCGGACTTCTACCAGGGCGAACTCTACATCCAAACCAACGGCGCCGGCCTCGTGAAACTTCAGGAGATAAAAGACGGAAACAAATGAAAAAGATATTATCAACCTTCATCGCCGTCATTTTCTGCGGCATGTTTGCCACAGCCGCAGAACCCGTCCTTGATTCCCTGAAGATTCAAGGCCAGATACGCCGCTTCTGGATCTACCTGCCAGAAGGCGTACAGCAGGATGCGCCGCTGGTGTTCGTGCTGCACGGCTATAGCAATCCAGGTAAGAAAGAGACGTGGATGAACAAGGCTGCGGAGAAGCATAAATTCGCGGTATGCGTACCTCATGGATGGAAAGACCCTAAAGGCAAGCCATCGTGGAATGTCGGCTATCCCTTTCAGGCAGGATGGAAAGTCAATGAAGTGGCCGGTATGGAAAAACTCGCCAAATATGTGCAGAAGAAGTACCATCTCAGCCGCAAGAATACGTTCATGACGGGCATGTCTAACGGCGGAGAGATGTGCTACCTAACTGCCTACAGCAAGCAGCATACGTTCAAGGCCGTGGCTCCCGTCTCGGGTTTGACCATGGAATGGATCTACCGCACCATGGAAGCTCCGCGCCCCATGCCCCTCTTCGAGATTCACGGCACGGACGACCACACCTCGGAATGGGGTGGCGACCTTGAGAACAAAGGCGGTTGGGGCGCCTACATGTCCGTGCCTATTGCCATCGGCTATTGGATTGCCAAAAACAAGTGCGAGTGCGAAACCGTCGAGCACGTCGAAGGACTCAACAAAGAGAATGGCCGCTCCATCATTAAGCATAAGTACACCGGCGGCCCAACGGGCTGCGAGGTCTGGCTCTACGAAGTCGTAAAGGGGCCCCACAGCTGGTTCGACAACGACATCGATACCGGCGAAGAGATATGGTCTTTTTTCAGTAAATACATAGAGTATTAAGCGACCGAGTTTACCCGCTCGGTCGCTTAATATATGTCAGCGGACAGGGCGGATGACGTAGGTGTAAGCATAGTCGCCATAAGGCATTTGATACTCAGCTCTTGGCCAGGCGCCCCAACTGTTGACACAGCCGAGGCCGAACTGCCCCTTGTCGATGCTCACCACGGTGAAAGGCCTCTCCATCAGGTCGCCGCTATGACGCTGCGCCTTGTTGACGCCGTCGTCCAAGTCGCTTTGCAGGTAGTTCAGCGCCGTAGCGTTCAACGGCTCTGTGCCGTAGAACTCAAGACCCTTTCCTGCGCCGTTCAGCACTTTCCAATAGCGGACACCCGTGTGGTTGCCGTTTTCCTGCGGACGGATATAGGGGAAGAACTGCTCGGCAACCGTCTGCTTGTAGTGTGCCACCATCTGGTCGCTCTCGCGGTCGGCATAGCACTCGCCTGGACCCTTGCCGTAATAATCGACGCTGACGTACTCCTTCGGCATCACCAGCTGCATGCCAAAGCGGAAGAGATTGGGCTTCTCCCTCAGCGGCTCAACGACCTCCTGCGGACGACGGACACGACGGTCACCCTGCGCCATTTGCGGCATCGGCTCCTGCTCGAACTTCACGTTGGCCTCCAGATTCTGGTTGACGATAAGCTGCCCATCGGGCGTGACGATGTACTTCAGATGGAGCACAGCCTCCAGAAGCCGCAGCTCGTAGTCGGCCGTGACGACATAGCTGCCGTCCTGCTGCTCGCCCTTGAACGAGCCGCGCTTCAGCCTTAGGCCTGGGTTCTCCCACACGCGGAAACGCGTCTGCAGGTTAGCGCCGAAATCATTGTCCGTCGGAGCACGCCAGAAGTTGGGCATCAGGCTGTAGCCATTCTCCAGCATGGGCTTGCCATCAACATCGATATAATCGACAAAGCCCGTCCTGCGGTTCCACGTCACCGTCAGACCGCCGGCGTTGACAATCAGGCACGAGTTGTCTTCGATGACATCGCTGACGCTGCCCTTCGCCTTTGCCTCAGCCACGATGCCTTCGACCGTGGGATAGGCATACTCCGTGAGGTTGAACTGCTCGTGGGCCACCATCTGGTCTTTCTTCATCAGCGGCTCGGCCTCCTTCAGACGGAACTCAACGGTAAGCAGATACTCCTTGTCGCCGTCGGTCGGCGCCTTGAAGCCAGGCAGCGTCACGACCTTCTTCTGCTGGGCAGCCACAGGCAGCTTGTCCAGCGTTCCCTCTGCCACGGGTTCTCCGTCGGCCAACACCGTCCAACACAGATAGTAGTTGCTGAGGTCGGTAAAGAAGTTCTCGTTGAAGACTTCTATCTGTCCCTTGGCCAGATTCTTGGCCGTAGCATGGATGTTCTGGTAGCAATACTTCACTTCGTAGGCCGAGGGATTGTAACGACGGTCAGGAGCGATGAAACCATTGCAGTTGAAGTTGTTGTCCGTAGCCGGATAGCGCCCGTAGTCGCCTCCGTAGGTAAAGATTTCCTTGCCCGTGATGGGGCTCTTGTCGCGCACGGCCTGATCGACGAAGTCCCAGATGAAACCGCCCTGCAGCGAGGGATATTTGCGGTAGAGGTCCCAATACTCCTTCATGCCGCCTACGCTGTTGCCCATCGCATGAGCATACTCACACTGGATGAAGGGTTTGTCAGGATTCTGGCCGCGACGCTCCACTTCGTTATAGTCGGCGTACATCGGGCAGCGGATGTCGGTGTACTCTGCGTTATATTCGTAGAGGCCGCGTTCGTACTGCACAGGACGGCTTGGGTCGTACTCCTTGATCCATTTGTAGGCAGCGATGAAGTTGGGTCCCATGCCGGCTTCGTTGCCAAGACTCCAGAAGATGATGGAGGAGTGGTTCTTGAAGTTCAACACGTTGCGCTCGTTTCGCTCCATGTGTGAGAGGGCGAAAGCGTCGTTCTTGGCCAGCGTAGTCGCGCCGTAGCCCATTCCGTGGCTCTCGATGTTGGCCTCAGCCACCAGATAAATGCCGTATTCGTCGCAGAGGTCATACCAGCGGGGGTCGTCAGGATAGTGGCAGGTACGGACGGCGTTGACGTTTAGGTCTTTCATTATCTGGATGTCCTGCACCATGCGGCTGACGGGCACCACGTAGCCTCCGTCGGGGTCGAGCTCGTGGCGGTCGGCGCCCTTGAAGAGTACCGTCTGGCCGTTCACCAGCAGCTGGGCGTTCTTGATTTCCACCTTGCGGAAGCCTACACGCTGCGGAATAGCCTCAACGACTGTGCCGCCATCGAGAAGCTCCGTAACCAGCGTGTAGAGATAAGGCGTTTCCGCCGTCCACTTCTTGCAGCCTGCAGCCTTCAGCTGCACACTCACATCAGCTCCAGCGCCCGCCGTCTGCGTAGCAATCTGCTTGCCGTCGGCATCGCGAAGGGTGAAACGCAGCGTCCTGCCCTCGGCGCCGGTGGTCGAGGCCTTGATGTTCAGCACGCCGTTCTTGTAGGCTTTGTCGAGGTCAGGGGTGATGAAGAGGTCGGTGACGTGGGCTTTCGGACGGGCGTAGAGGTAGCACTCGCGGGCAATGCCCGTAAAGCGCCAGAAGTCCTGGTCCTCAACATACGATCCATCGCACCAGCGCATCACCTGCATGGCGATAAGGTTCTCCTCGCCCGGCTTCAGATAGGGCGTGATGTCGAACTCTGCCGCCACTTTGCTGTCCTCGCTGTAGCCCACATACTGGCCGTTGACCCATACGGAGAGGTTGCTGGTGGCTGAACCGATGTGCATATAGACGTCCATCCCCTTCCAGTCGGCAGGGATGCGGAACGTGCGGCGATACGAGCCCGTGTAGTTGTTACGTTCCTCTATATAAGGAGGATTAGGCGTAAACTGGTTGCTGAAGGGGTAGCCGGCATTCTTGTAGATGCGGTCGCCATAGCCGAGCATCTCAAACAGGCCGGGCACGGGGAAGCGGTCCCAGCGGCTGTCGTCGAAATCAACGGCCTCGAAACCCTTGGGAGCTTTGTCGTGATCAACAGCGAAGTCGAATTTCCACTTGCCCTCGATAGAGAGGTAGCGGTTCGAGGCTTTCTTGCCCCAGGTGTCGTCCTTCGCTACTTCGTAGGGACGGGCGGCCTGAAGCGCCAAATCGGTTGTCTCGTAGGCGAAGAACGTCGAGCGGCTGGGCGCACGGTTCTCAGCATTCACGTTGGGGTTCATCCATTTGGGCTGGCCGAAAGCCATCACGCCCACTAAGGAGAGCCCTGCAAAAAGAAGGATTTTTTTCATAAACGGAACGATTTTTAAAGATGAAAATATTTTGCTGCGCAAAGGTAGGACAATAAAACGAAAAATGCAAGGTAGAAAAAATAATTATTTCTCTCGGAAAAGATAACATAAAAATAAAAAACATTGTACCTTTGCAAAAACAAAAAAACGAAGTAAACCCATAGCGGAAAACTTTTTCATAAACCATAAAAAAAACATCGTAAAATGACGAAGCAGATCATCACCTTGGCAGCAGCCGCCTGCCTGACGCTGACAACCGCTGTGGCGGAAAGCGTAACCAGCCACGTCGATACCCGTCTGGGCACCACTACCCTGTGGACGCCCGAGGACCTGGGGTTCACCCACACTCGCGACAAGCGGCCCTGGGGCGGCGAAACCTTCCCCGGGGCTGCCACACCCAACGGCATGGTGCAGCTGACGCCCGTCACGAAATATGGTTCTGGTGGCGGATATCAGTATGAGGACCTGAATATCTATGGGTTTGCCCACACCGCGATGGGCCATTGGAACCTGCTGAACGTGCCCATGCTGCCCGTGACGGAGGCGGGGTTCTATCGTGCCGACAGCTATGCCTCGCACTATAGCCACGAACGCGAGACGGCACGCCCAGGCTACTATCAGGTCTATCTGGAGCGGTATAAGGTGAACGCCGAACTGACGGTGACGCCCCGCTGTGGTTTCCATCGCTACACCTTCCGTCCCGAGGACGAGAAGCTGCTACTCATCGACATCACCCGTGCCAACGGCCGCCCTCGCCGCAGGGAGGTGACGAAAGTGGGCGAGCGCGCCTTTCAAGGGCGTCAGGACGGCGTCTGGTTCTATGCCCAGGCGAACTATGACATTGACGAAGTACGTCAGGAACAGGGATTTGGCGACCCCGTGATGGTCGTCACCTTCAAAAACAGCCGCGGGGCCACGCCGCTGGAGGTGAAAGTGGGCCTCTCGTTCACCTCGATGGAGAATGCGCGGCTCAATCTCGAGGCGGAGCTGGCCGACAAGAGTTTCAACGAGGTGAGGCGTGATGCCGACAGCCAATGGGAGACGCTGCTGGGCCACGTGCGCGTCATTGGCGGCACGGCACAGCAGACCGACATGCTCTACTCAACCCTCTACCGCGCCTTCCTCTGGCCGTCGCTGCGCAGCGATGTGAACGGCGAATATCGCGACAACCGCGGACAGGTCATCCAGGAAACGTCATTCCTCTACTACACTAACCCCGCCTTCTGGGACGAGGCCCGCAACCAGCTCACGCTGCTGACCATGCTCAACCCACAGGTAGCCACCGACGTCATTAAGTCGTCCATCGACCGCGGCGAGAAGCAGGGTGGCTACATGCCCACCTACTTCCACGGCGACCATGCATCAACGTTCATCTCGGGCGCATGGCTGCGCGGGCTGCACACCTTCGACCTGCAGCGGGCCTACCAGCTCATTCTGAAGAATGCCACCGTACCCGGCCGGGGAGGAAGGCCTTATTTAGAGGAATACATGGCCCAGGGCTGGATTGCCGAGAAGGACACCTTCAATGTACCAACGTGGAACGAATACAAGGCTGCCGTCACCAAGACCCTGGAATACGCCTACGACGACTATGCTGTGGCGCTCGCGGCCCATGAGCTGAAAGATAAGAAAAACGAACGGCTGCTCATGGAGCGGGCCAAGAACTACCGCAACGTCTATGACCCTGTGACGGGCTTCATGCGCGGCCGCATCGCCGACGGCTCGTTCATCAAGGATTTCGACCCTTATTATCCTTATTATGCCTACCAGTATCG
Source organism: Bacteroidaceae bacterium (assembly GCA_024697785.1). Classification (GTDB taxonomy): domain Bacteria; phylum Bacteroidota; class Bacteroidia; order Bacteroidales; family Bacteroidaceae; genus UBA1189. Next base: position 32,572 of record JAILEU010000201.1, read on the forward strand.
CGAGGCCAACGCCTGGAACTCGCTGTTCTACGCCCCCCACGACCCCGAGGGCATTGTCGGGCTCTACCCCTCGCCGCTGGCTGTGGAACAGAAGCTCGACTCGCTCTTCAGCGAGCCTTACCGCGACTACGAGGCCGACAACTTCTCGGGCTTCATCGGTAATTACTGTCAGGGCAACCAGCCCGGCCACACCATCCCCTTCACCTACTACTTCATCGGTCGGCAGGAGAAGAGTCAACAGGTCATCAACAAGATACTGAACGAATACTATGGCCGGGGTCCGGAACACCTTGCCCTGCCCGGCATGGACGACGGCGGCGAGATGTCATCGTGGTATGCCCTTACCGCCCTCGGCATCTACACCTACTCGCCCGCCGACCCTGAATACATCGTGTCTGTACCTTTGTTCGATCGTGTGGAGTTCGACCTTCCTCACTCGGGCAAGACCTTCACCATCGTCCGCAAAGGCGCCGGCACCAAGATTAGCCGCATCCTCGTGGGCGGCAAGCCGCTGAAGGGCTGGTTCGTCAGCCATAACGACCTGGCGGCAGGCAAAGAGATTACCATCGAAGTGGAGCAATAATAG